>DGVV01000110.1:0-125 GCA_002395085.1 Ruminococcus sp. UBA4275
TATAATCATCGCGCAGCGATACCGCATTCCGCATCAGTCTGCGCGGCACTTGCCCTGATCACTTCAAAAGCCGCTTTATTTTCCGGCATCCGCATAGCCATTCGGATTATTTTTCTGCCAGTTCC
>DGVV01000110.1:195-54029 GCA_002395085.1 Ruminococcus sp. UBA4275
GCGGCACATATCCTCCAGTGTATGCTCGGTTTTCCAGCCAAGCATCGCGAGTGCCTTGTCGGAATTGGCGTAATACTCCGGCAAATCCCCTGCACGGCGCGCACCGTACACATGGTTGACCTTGATGTGATTCACGCGCTCAAACGTCTCCACAATATCCGTCACGCTGTAAGGAATGCCCGTTCCGAGATTGAAAATCTCCACGCCGTCATGTTGCAGAATATAGTCAACTGCCTTCACATGGCCAACTGCAAGATCCACCACATGGATGTAATCTCTGCCGCAAGTACCGTCCTTTGTGGGATAGTCGTTGCCGAAAATAGTCAGGCATTCGCGCTTGCCCGCCGCAACCTGCGTCACATAGGGCATCAGATTGTTCGGGATGCCCTGCGGGTCTTCTCCGATGCGTCCGGAAGGGTGCGCGCCAATCGGGTTGAAATAGCGCAGCAGCACAACCGAAAGCGTCGGGTCAGCCTTTGCCGCATCCTCAAAAATCTGCTCCATCATCGCCTTTGTCCAGCCGTAGGGATTCGTGCAGACGCCGCGCGGCATCGTTTCGAGATACGGAATCGGATTCTCCTCGCCGTATACTGTTGCACTTGAGGAGAAAATGATGTTCTTCACGCCGAATTCCGCCATTGTTTCCAGCAGTGTCAGCGTGGTGTCGATGTTGTTGCGGTAATACAGCACCGGCTTTGCAACCGATTCTCCGACGGCTTTGAGTCCGGCAAAATGGATTACGGCATCCACGCGGTTCTCGCGAAAAATCTCAGCGAGGCGGGCGTGATCGCGAATATCCGCCTCATAGAGTTTCACGCTTTTTCCGGTAATCTCCTCTACTCTGCGGATCGCTTCCGGCGAACTGTTGACAAAATTATCTGCCGCCACAACCTCATAGCCTGCGTTCAGCAGTTCAACGGCGGTATGCGAACCGATATAGCCCGCGCCGCCTGCAAGAAAAATCGTAGACATCTCTGCACCCCTTTTTTCAATGTGGTTGCCTCTATTATACTATGAAGCCGCACTGTTGTCAATGATTTCAGCCGGAATCTGCGCGTATTACTTTCCCGGATCCGCGCGGGATACGATAAACTGTGCTGTCAGTCCGGTGAACAAACCCGCAATCGAACCGGTCACCAGCAGAATCGGCAGATACGCGATCACACTCAGGGAGCGCATCACTGCCATTGCAGCGCAAATCTGCCCGATATTATGCAGCATTGCACCAATGATGCTGCACAGCCAGATCTGCTTCTGCGGCAAAACCCTGCGCAGCAGCAGCATCCCCAGCAGACAGCACAGCGCCCCGCAGGCACTGTAAATCAGCGCGGAAAGATTGCCGCTGAACATTGCGCCCAGCAGGATGCGCGCACAAACCAGCAGCGCGGTCTCCCTGGCAGAAAAGCGGAATACGGCATAGACCGTCACAATATTTGCCAGCCCCAGCTTCACGCCGGGAATCGGCAGCAGATTCGGAATGCGCAGTTCAATGATGAACAAAATCAGCGAGATACCCGTCAGCAGCCCAAGCGTCACAAGACGTTTTGTGTGCATATCAATCCTCCGCAAAGCGCACGATCAGTCTGTTCGGAAGACAGACAATCGGCAGATTCTCCGATTTCAGCGCGCCCATGTGAACGCAGGTCTGATCGGGACAGCCTGCCTCCGAGACCTTCACCGTTCCGCCGCGCACCGATACGATATTATAGGATGTGCCGTCCGGCGAGACAATACGGATGTCCTGATCCGCCGTCCGGCTAAGGTCGATTGTTTGCAGCACAGCGCCGTCCTGCACAATCTCAATGACTGTCCCGCCGCTGTGCCGCAGAATCAGCACAGAAAGCACCGCTGCAATCACGAAAACCGCGCCCGCAGCGATCATCACAATGCGGTTCTTCTTCAAGGTGCGATCACCTCCACCGGCATTTCCGTGAGATTCTCAAAGCCATCCTGAATGCCCGCTGTAATGAGAATGCGCGCATCTTCCGTGACCAGCACCGCCTGAAAATCCTGCGCTGCCCGCCAGTGCGCCGCTGCACGGTCTGCACCCTCCACGAACAGTGCCGTCGAGAGTGCATCGCAGTACAGACCGTTCGCGCCGATAACAGTCGCGGAGACGATACCGTTATCAGCAGGAAAACCGTCCGCTGGATCGAGGATATGCCAGTACCGCTGCCCGTCATCGCCTTCAAAATAGCGCTCATAATTACCCGATGTGATGACCGCACTGTCCGTCACCTGCAAAATGCCGAGGTTCTCATCCGGCAAAAAGGGATTCGTAATGCCGACTTTCCACGCGCTGCCGTCTGGCTTGCTGCCGATTGCCTGCACATTTCCGCCGAGGCTGATAATCGCGGATTTTACGCCGTTTTCGCGCATACATTCCATGACGCATTCGCCCGCATAACCCTTTGCAAGCGCACCGAGGTCGATCTGCATTCCGGCAGGAACAGTCAGTTTGCTGTCCCTAACTGTCACCTGCAAAAAATCGGTTTCTGCAAGCAGCGCGGCGATCTGTTCACCGTCCGGAACCTGATATGCGCCGGTTGTGAATCCCCACGCCTGCAAAACCGGATACATCGCGATATTGAGTGCGCCGCGGCTCTCCGCATAGACTTTCGCCGCCATATCCAGCACGGTTTCCGTGTCCGGCGAGATACCGACCGCAGCGCCGTCCGCATGATTGGCCGCATAGATCTCGCTGCCGGCATCCGTCACCGACAGCAGCTTTTCCAGCTCCGTAATGCGGTCAGCAGACGCCTTCAGCGCGGCATCTGCATGACTGCCGTAAGCCTTGAGGTTCATGTAGGTATCCATCGCAAAGAGGTCGAGCGATTTCGCCTCCTGCGCAGCGGGATCCGCACCGCAGCCGCAGAGTGTCAGCAGCAGCAGCGCAGAGACCGCATATTTTTTACGCATCTGCATGGTTTATGCCTCCTCCAGCTCAATGAGCCGCTCCAGCATCTCATCGAGTGTGCGGTGGATTTCGTCCAGCCGGCTGCATACCGCCTGCATCTTCTCGTAATCCGATGCGACGGCTTCATCGGAGAGTGATTCCTGAAGGGCATCCTGTTCCGCTTGCAGCGCGTCCATTTCCTGCTCAATGCGCTTTTGTTCCGCACGGCGCTTTGCTTCGAGACTGCGCTGCTCCTTCGAGCGGTGCGAGGATTTCGCCGCTTCCTCCGCCTTGCGCTGCTTTTCTGCCGCAGCAGCAGATTCCTCCGCTTCCGTTCTGCGCCGGACAGTCTCCTGATACGCAGAAAATCTGCCCGCAAAGCGCGTCACTTCGCCGTTTTCCAGCACCAGCAGATTGTCCGCGATGCGGTCAAGGAGATAGCGGTCGTGGCTGACGAACAGAATCGTGCCGTCAAATTCCGCAAGTGCCTGCTCCAGAATTTCCTTCGTTGTCAGGTCGAGATGGTTGGTCGGCTCGTCCAGCAGCAGCACATTGCCGTGTTCCATCATGAGAATCGCGAAACAGAGCTTTGCACGTTCGCCGCCGGAGATCACGCCGGTCTCCTTGAACACGTTTTCGCCGGTGAGACGCACCTGCCCCAGCAGCGAGCGCACTTCAAAATCGCTCAGCGAGGGGTAACGGTCGTGCAGCTCGTCAAAGACAGTCGCGTAGGGGTTGAGCGATTCGCTCTCCTGCTCAAAGCAGCCCAGCCGCGTACCGGATGCCCAGCGGACAAGTCCCCTGTGCGGCAGGATATTGCGCAAAACCTTCAGCAGCGTGGATTTTCCTGCGCCGTTCTCACCGATAATACCGATCTTCTCGCCGCGCCGCACCGTAAAGGAAATGTTCTCCATGAGCGTTTTCTGCGATGCGCCATGCCCCACCGTCAGGTCGATATTCTTGACTTCCAGCAGGTCAATGGGCGGCACGACCGCATACGTAAACTGCAATTTTGCCGATTTCGCGGCGGCATAGGGGCGGTCAATACGCTCGATCTTTTCAAGCTGTTTTTCGCGTGATTTTGCAGATTTCGCGGTGGATGCGCGCACCTTGTTCCGTGCGACGTAATCCTCCAGCTTGGCAATTTCGCGCTGCTGTGCGTCGTATTCTTTCTGCTGACGCTCCCTTGCTTCGGCGCGCAGCTTCGTGAATGCGGTGTAATTGCCCTTGTAGCGGGACATTCTGCCGCGCTCCAGCTCGCAGATACTCGTGCAGAGGCGGTCAAGGAAGAAACGGTCATGGCTGACAATCAGCAGCGCGCCGCGCCATGTTTTGAGGTAATCCTCCAGCCAGCCGACGGTCTGGAAATCGAGGTGGTTGGTCGGCTCGTCAAGGATGAGCAGGTCAGGGGCTTCCAGCAGCAGCTTGCAGAGCGCAAGACGGGTCTTTTCGCCGCCGGAGAATCCCCCGATGGTGCGCGGCAAATCGGCATCCGAGAAGCCCATACCGTACAGCACCGTGCGGATGCGGACATCCGTGGTGTAGCCGTCGTTGATCTCGAAATACGCGGAAAGGCGGGCATATTCATCCTGTTCCTCTGCGGTGAGACCCTGCTCCATTTTCGCTTCCAGACGCTGCATCTCCGCTTTCGCAGCCAGCAGCGGCGCGAAGGCATCAGTCATCTCCTCCTGCACGGTCTTTGCGCTGTCAAGCCCCGCATTCTGTGCGAGATAGCCGATGCGGAGATTCGGCGCTTTTGCAATCTGCGGATCGTCATGTTCAAAGGCATCGGGCAGCTCCTGCTCTGTTAAAATGCGCAGAAACGTCGATTTGCCGCAGCCGTTGTCGCCCACCAGACCGATCCGGTCCTGATTCTCAACAGTCAGCGACACCGAACGCAGCACATGATTATCCTGATAGAATTTGTTGATTCCCGTACAGGAAATGAGCATAACAAATCTCCTTCACTTGGTTGTTGTCAGATTCCCAGAAATTCCTTCGCGTTTTCCGAGAAGATGCGCTGATATTCCTCGCGCGTGAAGCCAAAGGACAGCAGCGTCTGCGCTTCCTTTTTCGGATCCCACATCGGGAAATCCGTACCGAACATACAATAATCCGTGCCGTAGTGCCGGATCAGCCGGACGGCACGCTCCGGCGACATCATCCCGATTGCGCTGCTCGTATCAAAGCGGACATTTTCGCTCGCGTGCAGGGCAATCTCCGCCTCATCCCACGCCGCAAAGCCGCCCAGATGCGATGCCAGCACCTTGAGCTTCGGGAAATCGCGCAGCACCTTCGCCAGCATGGTCGGGTGCGAATAATCGTGGCGGTAATCGCCCATGTGAACCAGCACCGGCAGTCTGCCCTCAATCGCTTCGTAAATCTTGTAGGATTTCGGGCTGTCAATTGCGGTTTTCTGGAAATCGGCGTGCAGCTTGATGCCGTGCAGCCCCATGGAAATAATGCGGTCCACTTCGCCGGGAATATCCTCATAATCGCCGTGCAGCGCCGCAAAACCGATCAGCTCCGGATGCTTGTCGCACTCATCCTTGATGAAATTGTTGATCGACGTGACCTGCTTCGGAGAGGTCGCGACGGAGCAGACCAGCGTCCGCTTCGTGCCGATCATCGCCTCTGCCGCGAGGAGTCTTTCTGTCTCACCGATGGAGTAGTGCATATTGATGTCGTAGAATTTGCCGATGGATTCCGTCGCTTTCTCGCTGATCTTGTGCGGGAAGATATGCGCGTGCATATCGTAGATTTCAAATTCCTGCGGGGTAAACTGTTCCATGTGGATTCTGAACTTCCTTTCTATTCTGCGGGATGCCGGTGCTGTCAGAAACGGCTTCCCTGCGGGTTCCTTGCGTATTGATCAAGATGTCAGGCTGCATGGCGCAGCCAGTAGCCATAGAGCGCGGTGAATGCCAGCAGCAGCATTGCAAGCTCAGCGACCGGTTTGCACACGGCGGTAAGTTTCGCCGCTGCCGGATGCTTTTCCGTAAAGCGCCGCATCCACTTCCGAAGCGGAAGCAGCCCGAAGGCACACAGCAGCAGCAGCAGCTTGCGGCTGTTCAGCAGATACCATGCCTGCTCACTGAATCCCATGCCGCCGCTGCCCAGCAGGATACCGTAAAAGGAGAAGATCTCCGTCACGCTCCGGCAGCGCAGCATCCCAACGGTCATCAGCAGGAGCAGCGCGGTCAGGATGCGCCGCATCCACGCGGGAAATTTCGCGAGACTGTGCATCGGGAGCGCGTGTTCCGCTGTCAGCATGACCGCACAGCTCACACCCCAGAGCAAGCCGCATACACTATGCCCCAGCAGCATTCCCACGCCGCCCAGCATGAGCATGACGCGCGCGCTGTATGCTGCCCAGTCCTGCGGAATGCCGTCCGGCAGGAGCATTCTTCTGCACCATTCCGATGCAGGCTTCATAAAGCGCACCCAGAAACCGCGCAGCGAGGCCGCTTCAATGGGCGCATCGAAGCTGTCCGGATAATGCAGACCGGCAAGGTATCCGATGCCCTGACCAAGCTGTGCTGCGCCTTTGAGCGCATAGTAAATGCCGAAATAACAAACCGCCAGTGCCATCCATGCATCTGCGGCATATTTCAGAACCGTACCGGTTTGCAGTTCCGCTGTCAGAACGGACATCGGCAGGGACAAAACCGCGAGCTGAAAAATCCCGCGGATGCAGAGCGATGCGCCTTCCCCGACGCTTTCTGCGGTAATCTTGCGCGAGCGAACCAGATCCTGTGCGGTATTCCGGTGCAGCGGCGGGCCGGCAATCATTCTGGCAAGCGGTGTTTCGTAGCACAGAAACGGCAGCAGACCGGGAATGGTCAGTTTGCCTTTTGCGCGGTCACGGATGCTCTCCATGCCTTGCAGCGTGCAGATCAGCAGCGGAAAAAGCTGCACCGGTTCCATGAGGTATCTGCCGAGCAGCAGCAGCAAAATTTGGATGCCGATGCCGCTCCACATCCATGTGCCGGCATAGCGTCCGCGTTTCGGATCTGTCTCCGGCGGCTGAAGGCGCAGCACCAGCCATGCTGTGCAAACCGCAATCAGCACGAGGGTCAGCGACGTAGAGCCGCCCGTTACCCATGCGTAACCAATGCCCCCAACTGCCTCTACGATGTCCCGCCGCCGGTCCGGAATCAAAAATGTCAGCAGAACAGCAGCGGGAATATACAGCAGCAGCACCGGAAGCGAAATCAGTGTCAAGACTCAGCCGCCCCCTCCCCGTAGAGATCCGGAAGCATCTGCGCGAGATAGTCTTCCAGCTCATCCGCACAGGTCAGCGTACAAAGCACCTCACACAGTCCGCTGACCGACAAATGCGGCGGAAGCTGCATCGCATCCAGCAGGGCGCGCCTGCGGACAGTACAGTCCGGCGTACCGGTCAGCCCGAATTCGTACAGCAGCGCCGGTGTAATGTCATTCGGGCGGTCAGGGAGCTGCTCCTCGAATACGCCTGCGCGCTCCAGTGCTGCAAGCAGCGTTGCATTGTCCATACCCTCAACGCCGAGCAGACGTTCCGCTGAATAGACCGGTTTTCTGCGCTCCTTGCCGTGAATACCCGGAATGTACACATGGCAGACCTTTGCATCCGGCGGCAGCGCTCCTTTCAGATAGCCGCGTATCTGAAATCCCGCCGCATCCGCATCCGTGAGAATGATAATGCCGGTGGTCTGCGCATAATGCCGGATGAGCGCAAGCTGCTTGCTGTTGTGGTAAATCTGAAAACCGTTCGTCACGATAATCACGGCGTCGATGACCGATTGCAGCCGGATTTTGTCATATTTTCCCTCGACTACAACCGCCGGCGCGATCCTGCGCGGCGCGTTCACCGGATCTCCTCCGTGCCGTCTTTGCGGACGCGCAGCATCCGGACGATTGCCTGTTCCAGCAGAAGCCGCGGCGCAGTACGGGTGGATTTACAGCTCTTATCCGTCTCGCGCAGAATGCGGATGCAGGTGCGAAGCTGCGGAACGGTCATGCTGCGGCAGTCGCGCATCGCATTCCGGACGGCAAATTCACGGTTTTTCGGGTAATTGAAATCCGCTGCAATTGCCTGCTGCTGCTTCGATGCCGATACGCCCAGCTTGGCACGGTACAGATCGGTGAAGGTCGTGCTGAGAACAGACAGCAGCCCCAGAATCGTACCGGAATCCTCCGAACGGGCGGTCAGGGCGGCAAGCAGCCGCAGCGCCTCACTTCCCCTGCCGCCGGTGACGGCACGGGCAAGCCGGAAGGCATCCGCATCCGGCAGCGCGGCAACGAGCGCATCCAGCATCTCGCGTGTAATCGCGCCGCCGTCGGCGCAGGCAAGGAGCTTGTCCATCTCCCCGTGGATGAGTGTGCTGTCGCAGAGACAGCGGTTTGCGAGCAGTTCGGCATCCTCACGGCTGATTTCTGAGCCGTGCCGCTTTGCCCGTTCCGCGATCTGTTTGCCGAGCGTGATCGCATCCCGCTTGGCACAGATGCACAGGATGCCGTTCTTCTCAAAGAATGTTGCGATCTTCTTGAATTTCGGCAGGAATGACGGCTCATTGCGCCGGATCTCATATGCCGCCACGGCGCGCATCACAACCAGCACCACCACGCGCGGCGCGAGATCGCTGAGTGTTTGCAGTACGGCATCAACGGATGCAGCGGGCAGCACATCGGGGTCGAGGTCGCGGATGATGATGACATTGTACGGCTCGAACATCGGTGCGAAGCCGCAGGCATCCGCGAGGCGGTCTGTGTCGAGATCCTGCCCGTCAAAAACGGTATCGGAGAGCGCACTGCCGTCCGTGAGCTTTTTCAGGATGCGCTTTTCGAGCTGCTGCACGGTCAGGGTATCTTCGCCGCAGATCATGCAGCACTGCGGCGGTGTTTCACCGGAAAATGCGCGGAGCGTATCCTGCGCTGTCATTCTGGACATCCGTGTCCCTCCTTTCCACATTTGAACTCGAATAGCACTCAATACTTGGAATAATACTTCATATCCTGTTCAGGCTGATTTTCCATCTGATAATTTTCGACGAACTTCAAATCGGTTTCCCATTTGGATATTGCATCTGCCATGTTATGCTTGCTTCCATTATACTGAATGAAATATCGCAGATAGTCTATCACTTTCCATTTGGGCAATATTTTCTCGTCGATTATTTTTTTCAGGATGGCTTGACGTTTTTGCGCGGAAAGCCCCACAGAGGCTCGCACAGTATAGCCGTGACGTTTAAGCAAAGAATCCGGATCGTCGTGTTCTTCTGATTGGAATGTTTCCGAAAACTCGCCGGTTTCATCTACATCGCAAAGTTTTACTAACAGTGCGCCATAATGTAATTTGAATCTTTCAAACGCTTCATATGTCGTAAAAAACCGTCTGCACGCCTTACAATATTCTACATTCATATTCACAGCACCTTGCTTTGTAGGAATAGCAGCAGTAACAGACACTATTTCACTTCTATGATGCAATTTGCACTTAATACGATTCATTTTGTAGAGATACAAAATGTGATTAGAGTGATCAAACAATATATCATTATACAGGAATTGAAGTGGTTCAGTTTCTATATTTCTTAGGTTATCTTCTTTCCAGCAATTCTCTGCATATGATGCAAGCTCATCGTGTAATTGTGTAGCACGTTGAGAGATTTCTGCCTGCGATTGAGGAAAAGGCAATGCAGCAAACTCCTCATCAATATCATCTTGTATGCTAACGTGTGTTTTCTGAGAATAATACATTTCTCTTTCGCGCACTAAAGTCAATGGGACTAGATGAATTGATTTGTGAGTGCTTTCCGCAGGATAACGACCGTCCATTTTTTCAAGTACATAATCTGATAATGCGTTGCTTGTTTTAGACTTGATAAGTGTTCTGCAAACTTCAGCTTCAAACCAAGCTCTAATCCAATCCACAGAAGGATATACGTTTAGTTGCGTCGAATAAGTTTTTAACACTTCTTGAACTTCCAAATTATCATATCGGGGGTGCCAGCAAGTGAAAGATTCTTGATACTTGTTTGATTGCAACTCAATATACTGAAAGAAATGTAGAGAATTTGCATCAAATTTACAATGCAGATATTTATCAAATAATAGTGCTAAATCATTTTGAATACCGCTAATGACTTGTTTTTTGCTCTCATTAAGATATTCTTTAATTGCAGATTGTTGTTTGTTAGGCGTTTTTTGTTCATAAAGACTTCTGCATTTATATGTTTTTTGTGCACGTAACGAAATCGCTAAACTACGCAATTCATCAAGCAATGACAAATAGTCGAATAGATTATCAAAAGAAAAACCGAATTCTAGAAGTTTATCATAAGGAATTGGAAACAAAGAAACGAAAGAATCGTCGTAGCCAAAACAATCATCATAACAAGTGTCGCAAATACACACACAATCATCAATACCGTGATGAACAATTTCAGGCATGAAGAAGCGATTACGGCAAATCTCACAGTGATATATCTTTTCGATGCATTCATCACACGCATTATTTGAATCCATCCACTCAAGCTTTTCTTTTTTTCGGTCTGTCAATTTATAAATGCGCTCGCAATACTCGCAATAATCCCAATCAGGCAAAGCACTGATTGCATCTTTGACAGCTTTCGAGTTTGTAGACAAACAATCACAAAAAGCATCCGGGAAATCAAAATTATGAATATGCTCTTCCTTGTCAAACTGAACGCCAATATGTTTCAGGTCATGCGGCTGGTGATATTTAATAAAGCCCTTTCCATAAACCGGATGCTCTACCCGCTCACCAATAATCGGATCTTCTGCTGCCATTGCCGCCACCTCGCTTCCGTGTTATTTCACCCGCGGTGCTTTGCGAGAAAACGCTCCATACGGGTTGCAGCCTCCGCGAGATGCTTGAGCGAATACGCATACGAAATGCGGATATTGTTCTTTCCGCATTCACCGAATGCCGAGCCGGGCACGACCGCAACGCGCTCCTCCTGAAGGAGCTGCTCGCAGAATTCCTCGCTCGTCATGCCGGTCGATTCGATGCTGGGGAACAGGTAAAATGCGCCCTGCGCCTCGAAACACGGCAGTCCCATCTCCGAGAAGCGCTCCAGCAGGAAGCGGCGGCGGTGGTCGTATTCCTCGATCATGTGATCGACCTCCGCATCACAGTGCTTCAGCGCCTCCACTGCCGCACGCTGCGAGATCATCGGCGCACACATGATGGCGTACTGGTGGATCTTGCGCGCCTGCTCGATGATCAGTGCAGGAGCAGCCATCCAGCCGAGACGCCAGCCTGTCATGGCAAAAGTCTTGGAGAAGCCGTTGACCACAACCGTGCGCTCGCGCATCCCCTCGAATTCCGCGATGGAACAGTGCTTTGTGCCGTAGGTCATGGCGCAGTAGATTTCATCAGACAGCACGAAAATATCGGTATCGCGCAGCACCTCCACAATCTCCGGATAGTCCTCGCGCCGCATGATTGCGCCGGTGGGGTTATTCGGATAGGAGAGCATGATGAGCTTGGTCTTCGGGGTGATGGCGGCTTTCAGCTCCGCAGCGGTCAGGCGGAATTCATTTTCCTCCTTCGTCGGCAGCGGCACCGGAATGCCGTCCGCGAGACGAACCAGCGGTGCATAGCAGACGAAACTCGGCTCACAGATCAGCACCTCGTCGCCGGGATTGATGAGCGTACGGAAGGTCAGATCCACTGCCTCCGAACCGCCGACTGTCACCAGAATCTCATTCTCCGGACAGTACGGCAGATTGAACCGCCGCTCCATGTAGCCTGCGATCTCCTCGCGAAGCTGCATCATGCCGGAATTCGGGCCGTAGAAAATGGACTGCCGCTCCAGTGTCGAAATTGCCGCGGAACGGATCGGCCACGGTGTCCGGAAATCCGGCTCACCGACGCCGAGGGAGATCACGTTATCCATCGTCTCCGCGAGATCGAAAAAGCGCCGGATCGGGGAGGGCGCAAGTCCCTGCGCCCGCTCCGACATCAGTTTTTCATAGTTCACAGATAGACACCTCTTTCATCGCCCGGCTCTTCCAGAATGAAGATGCCCTTCTCCTTGTAGCGCTTCAGCACGAAATGCGTCCGCGTCGAAAGAACGCCGTCAAGGGTGGCAAGGCGCTGTGCGACAAAGCCCGCAATATCGCGCAGGCCGCTGCCGCTGATCGTAATGCCGAGATCATAGCCGCCGCTCATCAGCGTGACGGACTCAACTTCGTCAAATCCGGAGATGATGCGTGCCAGCTCATCGAAACCGCAGTCCGGCTGCGGGGTGATCTTCAGCTCGATATATGCCGAGACCGTATCACGGTCTGCAAGTTCCTCATCCACAATGACGCTGTAGCCGCGGATCACGCCCTGCTGTTCGAGATCGGCAATCTCCTTCGCGACCTCCTGCTCCGGTTTGCCGAGCATTGCGCCCAGCTCTGCGTTCGAGAGACGCGCATTCTGCTTGAGAAGCTGTAAAAGCTCTTTCATGGTTCATTCCTCCTGTGAATGATTTGCCGGTCTTTCTGCCGGCTGATATGATACGGGAACTGTTCCCTGTTTATTTCTTGTCCTTGCCGATCTTGTCGATCTGGTCGCTCAGGAAATTCGCCACCACGCGCTCAACCTTCTTCTTTCTGCCGCTGGCAGTCGTCGGGATGCCCGTAACCTTGGCAATCTTACGCTTGAGCTTTTCGGTCGGGGACTGCTTTTTCCGTCTCCGCGGCTTCGGCGCAGGGCCGCCGCCCGTTACGACGGTATTGTTGATAACCACAGTCGTATCACGGCTGGATTCAGGCTTTTTTGTCGGCATAGGATTCATCCTTTCTTTGCGTCAGTTGACGGATTTTTTACTGCCTGGCAGGAAAACCGGCTCTGCTGTTCAGTCTTCGCAGGTATAGCGGATGACGCCGCCTGTAATCGTTGTCAGCACCCTGCCGGTGAAGGTCATGCCCTTGAATACGGTATTGTGCGATCTGGAATGCAGCTTCTCCGGATCGACTGTCCATGCGCGGTTCACATCCACAAGGATGAGATCTGCGGGCTGTCCTGCTTCGAGTGTTCTCGCGGGCAGATGCAGCAGTCTGCGCGGGTTGTCGCACATCAGCCGCACAATGTCGGTCAGCCCCAGCTTGCCCGTGTGATAGAACGCCGTCAGCGTTGCGGCAAGCGAGGTCTCCAGCCCGACAACGCCGTTGGGGGCTTTCAGGAAATCCGCTTTTTCCTCTGCGGTATGCGGCGCATGATCCGTAATGATGCAGTCGATTGTGCCGTCGAGGATGCCCTCCGTAATCGCCTGCACATCATCGGGTGTACGAAGCGGCGGGTTCATGCGGTAATCGGCATCACGCTTCATCAGCAGTTCATCGGTGAGCAGGAAATAGTGCGGGGCGGTCTCGCAGGAGACATTGCCGCCGGCTGCCTTTGCCCTGCGGACGGCATCGGTGCTGCCGCGGGTCGAGACATGGCAGATATGAAGCTGCGCACCGGTTTTCAGCGCCATTTGCAGATCGCGCTCCGTGATGGAATCCTCAGAGAGACGGTCCATGCCCTTGACGCCCAGCGCCTCGGAGACCGCGCCCTTATTGATGATGCCGCCGTCGATGATCGCGAGATCCTCACAGTGTGAGACAACCGGCAGACCGTTTTCCTTTGCCTTTGCAAGGGCTGCCTCCATGAGTTCCGCAGTCGGGACGGGTCTGCCGTCATCGGAAAGCGCCGTGACGCCTGCTTCCTTCATCGCCGCATAATCTGCAAGCTGTTCGCCCTTCAGACCGACCGTCAGCGTACCGGTCTGGTGAACCTCCGCGCCGGTCGTTTTCGCGCGGCTGAGAAATTCGCGGATCTGCGCCGGATCGTCCATCGGGGGCGTGGTATTCGGCATACAAAGCACACCGGTTACGCCGCCCGCAAGGGCAGCCGCCGTACCGGTATACACATCCTCTTTATGGGTCTGCCCCGGATCACGGAAATGAACGTGCATATCAAAGAGTCCGGGCAGTGCAGCAAGACCTGTTCCGTCGATCACGCGGTCAGCGGCGGCGGAAATCGCCTGTCCGGTCTCTGCAATCACGCCGTCTTTCAGCAGAATATCACAGATACGTTCACCGGTGCTGTCCGCGGCGCGGACATTGCGAATGAGTATGGTTTCCATTGGAATCAGCCTCCCTTTCAAATTTTGCATTTCACGGCGCAGTTTCAGTGCCGTTTCTTCCGGTTTCGCCGCAGCGGACGGGAAATCAGGCGCAGCACAGCAATGACAATCGCAGTATGCCACAGCCGGTCAATGCCCTTTGCGGCAAGCAGCCGCACGCCCTCCTGAAGCGGAATTGCGTCGCTGGGCTTCTCCGCCCCGACGGCATCCTGCATTCCTGCGCCGGCGTGAAAATACGCCCTGCCGGATTTGCTTTTCCAGTGCCATTCCTTTGTCATGCTGTTCCTGCCTCCTTTTCCGGCAGATCAGAGCGCCGCATCCGTGCCGGAACCGTCCGACCAGTAAATGCGGAATCCGCCGCCTTTCTTGAACGCAACTCTGGTCGCGTAGACGCCTTCCGGACTCTGGTGATTGATAAACTGATAGCCCCAGCCGCGCTTTTCATAGGTAATCGGCGCGGGCGATTCGGTCAGTTCCGCAAGTGTCACCTGATCCTCGCAGTAATGATCCGGATAGGCGTCCGGATCGCGGCTGCAAAAATCAAAATAGCAGATATTGCGGTAATCCGGAATCACGAGATTTGCCGCAGCCAGCAGCATACCGTCCACCCATGTAACGTCGATTTCCGCCCATCTGTTCTGTTCCGGCACATATACCGCAGACCAGATGTGTTCCAGATCCTCTGAACGCACCGTCGTCACCAGATAGCCCAGTTCCCGCATCGCGCTGTTGAACCAGTTGGTGTAGCCCATGCAGGTGGTTTTCTTCTTGGTCAGCCCCTGCCGCATACTGCGTTTTTCCAGCCTGATGTCATAGAAGCAGCGCGAACAGATCGTCTCAGAAACGATCATTGCCGTTTCCAGCGTATCATGGCCGGCAGTCATTTCGCGCATACTGTCCATAAAGCGATTCCACGATTTTTCGAGCTTTTCCGCTTCCGGATCATACTTCTCGCGTGTCAGCGTCGAAATCGGATAGGCGTAATTGAAATAGCCGCCTTCCGGACTTTCCTGCGAACCAAATTTGACGTGCATACCGTCTTCCAGTGCATGGAAACAAAACGGATCACCGTACACGATGTCCTCATAGAGGGCAAACCAGTTGTCCTCAAAGAACGGGCTGCGCCAGTTCGGAAACACCCGCATGGCATCCTGTGACAGCACAACATCCGGCAGCATGGCGGCACGGTCATTGAAATAGTCGGTCTCCATATTGATCCAGTCCGCCCGGAATTC
The DNA here is from genome assembly GCA_002395085.1 of Ruminococcus sp. UBA4275. Classification (GTDB taxonomy): domain Bacteria; phylum Bacillota; class Clostridia; order Oscillospirales; family Ruminococcaceae; genus Firm-04. The sequence continues at coordinate 15,450 of DGVV01000110.1, forward strand.
ACGCAGATTCGTAATCACCGCCTCGCGCAGATTCCCGTATACAACATGATCCTCCGGCGCGATTTCATCCGCAGTATTGGCCGTTTCACTGTCATCGTCCTCCTCCAGACGGTCACCGTCCGCATTGAATTCCGCCGTTGTTTCGGAGGTTGTCTCCGCAGTCGTTCCGGCAGTTGTTTCCGCCGTAGTCTCAGCAGTTGTTTCCAGCGTGGTTTCTGCGGTAGTTTTGGCAGTCGTCACAACCGCAGTCTCCGGCGTACCGGTCTTCTCCCGTATGATTTCGCGAATCATCATCACCAGCGGAACGGAACAGAGCAGCAGCACAACGGCACTTCCGATTCCCAGTAAAACTTTAGTCAGCGTTCTCATCGTCTTCTTCATTCTCCTGCGGTCTGCCCGGCAGTTCCGGCACTTTGCCGAATGCCTCTGCCGGCGGCTTTGCAATCAGGAAATGGATGTTCTTGCCCATTTCAGTAAACATATTCTCATGCTCTGTGCGGATGTTGTCCGCAGGCTCATCGGCGTGAAGATCAAAGGTCTTGTGCAGGATCTCCCAGCCGCTTTCCTCGAAATATTCAATCGACTCCACAAAGAGGTCGCGGTCGTCGGTCTTGAAGTGCAGTTCGCCGCGCAGAATCGCCGCATACTGGCAAAGCTGCCGCGGATGCGTCAGGCGGCGCTTCTTATGCCCTTCCTTCGGCCACGGATTGCAGAAATTGATGTAAATGCGGTCAGGGGCATCTTCCGGCGTCAGCACGGTCGAGATGCGTTCAATATTGAGGATTGAGAGGCGCACATTATCCGGTGATTTGCCTGCCCCGGCAAATGCCTTCTGCACTTTGCGGTTTGCCATGCCCAGCATCTCAGATTTGATGTCAAGTGCAAGATAGTTGTTCTCCGGGTGCAATACTGCCGCCTGCGAGACCCAGCCGCCTTTGCCGCAGCCCAGTTCCACATAAAAGGGCTGTTCCTGACGCGCATACTGTGCGCGCCATTTGCCGCGGAGTGCCGCTGCATCATCCATACAGATCGGAGAAGCGGCAATCTCCGGTCTTGCCCACGGTTTGTGTCGGATTCTCATTTCTTTGAACCATCCTTTATTCAGATTTTGGGTATTCATTCTATTATAGCACATTACAGCGAAAAATTCAACAGTTGCAGCGAGAAAAAACAATACGTCCGCCGCCTGAGCGAGAAACGGAGGGCCGCACAATCCGACCATACAACAGCTTTTGGATACAAATAATACTTGACACACCTGCGCCTTTCCCATTATAATGGACGCAGATACAGAAAACACACCCAGACGGAGGTTACCATCCCATGAAAACAGAACAAATTGTACTCAGCGTCCCCTATGAAAAAGCCGGTCTCCGCGCACCGGAACAGCCCGCCGTCCTTCAACCGGTCTGCCTGCCATTTTCGCAGGAAAACGGCGCAAAAAAACGTCCCGCAGTCGTAATCTGCCCCGGCGGCGGCTACGATTACTGTTCCGCGCGCGAGGGCATACCGGTTGCGATGCGCTTTGCCGGATACGGCGTGCAGGCATTCGTGCTGACCTACACCTGCAAAGTCCCCTTCCCGACCGATCTGCTGGAACTCGCCGCTGCTGTGCGCTATGTGCGGGAACACGCCGCTGACTGCGAGGTTGATCCTGACCGCATCAGCGTGATCGGATTCTCGGCGGGTGCGCATCTCGCGGGCAGTCTTGCCGTTTACTGGAACAATCCCCTGCTGACGGCGGTTTTCGGAGATACGCAGCACCGTCCGGACGGACAGATTCTCTGCTATCCGGTCATCACGGCGGGACAGTTCGCACACCGCGGGTCAATCGTCAACCTCGTCGGTGAAGCAGACGGCAATGCGTTTGACAATCCGCGCGCCGATGCCGTTTCGCTGGAAAAGCAGGTCTCACGCGATACGCCGCCCTGTTTCCTCTGGCACACCGCCGATGACGACTGCGTGCCAATTGAGAATTCCCTGCTGTATCTCTCTGCGCTTGCCGCCGCAGATGTGCCGTTTGAGTCGCACATCTATCCGAACGGCGCACACGGGCTCTCCCTCTCCGATGAGACCACCGCGATGGGAGAATGGCATATCAATCCGGTCTGTCAGCCGTGGTTTGATGCCTGCATCCGCTGGATTCGCGCGCTGTAAGGCAGCTCCGGCAGCTGCATCCTGCCAAACACAAAAGCCCTGAAGCAGTGCGGTTTTCGCTGCTTCAGGGCTTTTCTGTTCAGATGCTGTAATCGTCGCCGCCCAGATTCAGTTTGCGGTCAACCAGATCCTGCACGCTGTAGCGCTCCAGATAGTCCTCGACTGTGCGCATGAGACCCTTCCAGAGTTCCAGCGTCGGGCAGATGTCCGCACGCGGACAGTCATTCACAGGCTGCTCCAGACAACTCACCGGCGCAAGGCTGCCTTCCGTTGCACGCAGCACATCCGCCACTGTAATCTCTGAAGCGGGTTTTGCAAGCATATAGCCGCCGTGATTGCCGCGGGTTGTCCGCAGAATGCCGGATTTCGTCAGCAGCGGCACAATCTGCTCCAGATATTTTTTCGAGATATTCTGGCTTTCCGAAATCTCCTTCAGCGAGACATACGAATCGCCGGCATGACATCCCAGTTCAATAAGCATTCGGAGCGCATAACGCCCTTTTGTGCTGATTTTCAAATCATACAGCTCCTTTCCTCCAAATTCAGCAGATACATTCATTATACCATAGTTCCGGCGGGTTTGCAAGCGAAAAATCATCGGCAAAGTCACGTTTTTCGGGCGGTTCTCATCCGTGAGGATCGGCATTACATACAAAATCCCTATGAATACGCCCGATCTGCAAAAGCAGATTCCGTTTTTTGCCTCTGCTGCATCATGCAGCGGAAACGCCATAGTTCTTCTGAACGGACATCAGAAAAACTATGGCGTAAAACTGCTGTTTCAGCAGCACACCTGTATTTTGCAGATCTTACCGGCGGCGCTGCGTTGTCGGACGGCTTCCGGTTGCGCTGCCGTCCATCGAGACATCCAGACCCGATGTACGCTCCTCCGGCTGAATGATGACCGTTGCCGGATTGTTCGGCGTCCACTCAAACATATAGGATTCGCCGCTCGCCTGACCGATGAAATTGCGCCACGAAATATCCGTGCGGAATTCCGGATCGCTGCCAACCCAGCAGACCACGGCATCCGGGTCGATTTCCAGCGTGGAGCCGTTGCCGGCATTGCTCAGAACAAGCGGGTTTCCGTCCACCAGCACCGCAACAAACGCGCACGGTCCCTGACCGGTCAGCGTAGAAGTTGCAAGGCCCTTCTGCGAGATGACGCCCTGTGCAAGAAAGCGCACACCGTATTTGCAGTCGCGGGTAAAGGCGAGGATGTTCTCGCTCTCCACCGAAATCGTCTCGCCCATTTGCAGGCGGTAGACAACGACGTGCTGCTGATTATTCGCGTAATACGTCACGGAATCGCCGCGGAATTCAACCTTCATGAGCGGCAGATTCTCACCCGTGAAGCGGCGCATCATCTGGTGAAGAAATGCCTGACCGGCATTCTGTTCCGGTCCGAGCATCACCTTTGTAAAGGTATAATTCTTCTGACCGCGGCATTCACCGGCGATGAATGCACCCGCCTTTGTGAATACGTAATCGCCGCCGCCCTGACAGGTAATCTTCAGGGTCAGCTCGTTGAGCGTTTCAAAAATGACCATGCGGTATAATCCTCCTCATTCCGGCGCAGCGCCAGGCATTGTGCGATGGTTTTGCTGCTCCGGCGGGATCAGAGTGTGATGCCGTTCAGGCGCAGCAAGGCGCGGGCTGTATCGACTGAATCGACGCCCTCCTTGTTTTTCACAGGTGCAAATTCGTGCCGGCGGTCAACCTCATAGGCAAGGCAGTCATCCTGCAATTTGACCATATCCAGCGCGAGCGTTTCAAACTTGTAGGCATTGGGCGCTTCCGGCAAAACCATCTTCCCGTCAGGCGTCATATACCGGATCTTCTTGTAGGCACGGTGCAGCGGCAGCTTGGTATGCAGGCTGCGGTCGAGGCGGTCCGTGCGGAAGAGATAATTCAGGATGACGCCGTAGCGGTAGGTCAGTTCGCCGTTTTCATCGCGCTGCTCTGCCATCTCCGGACTCATCTCGAAATATTCTATAATAGAAGGCTTGCCGTTTTCCATGCACAGCACGCCGACCTTCTCCTCCGGCGCTGCCTTCGCGACGACCTTTGCGCCGGAACGCTTGCCGGATTCAATTACCGCGCCGATGAAGCAGGGGTCTGCAATGCGCTGAAGCACATTGTCAACGGCAAACACATTGAGCCACTCGATTTTGGTATCGTGCAGCACCTTGAGCATACCGGCGCGCTCCATAGAAGCATACCAGCCGCCGTTTCCGTTCGGTGCGGTGAGGATTCTGCCGCGGTCGGCAAGCATCAGCTTGCCGGATTTGTCCACGGTCGGCAGTTCCTCCTGTTCAAAGAACCAGACATTATCGCGGCTGTAGCCGAAATAATCATGCTCCTCGAAGAAGCGCTGGGTCTGTTCTCCGTTTTCCACGCTTGTCATGATGAACAGCGGAACCCACGCATCAGCCTCGCGCGTGACTTCCATGAGGTTATTCATCAGACATTCAAAGATGGACAGTTCACGGGTCTGTCCCATGTTGTACATCCCCTTGGGACGGTCAAAGCCGAGGCGGGTACCCTGTCCGCCGGCAAGCAGAACAGCGCCGACTTTTCCCGCCCGGATCGCTGAAATACCGGTCTGCCGGAAACGGGCGGCATTGGCACGGATTTCATCCTTGGAAACGGCAGAGGGCGGGGCAAAGCTGCCGCGCTTGCAGCAGGTGTCAGTGAGGCTGAGAACGGTGAGGTCGAGTGCGGCAATCTGCTTTGCGAGGGCACGCTGCTCCGGCAGCGCGAGGGAACGCATATGCTTGGCGATATGTGCCTGATTGAGCATCGCAAGCATTTCCAGAGTCTTTTCGATCATCGGTGTCACCTGTTTTCTATTCAGTTTTTATAATCCCAATTCCCCGGAGGTGACAGCCTCCGTTGTCATCTATTATAAACGATAACCAACAAAAAGTCAATGGAATGCGACAATTATACATATTTTTCCGGTCATTTCGTATGTTTTGACGGATATTTGTATGCAAATTTGCCTGTGTTGTACGTACATATACATCAAATTTGTTGCGATTTTGAGAAGTTCGTACAAGATGCTGCCCGCAGCGCTGTTTCTCCGCCCGCCTCCCTGTTTTCGTGCAATGTCACTGGATTGTTGCCGCTCTGTCACAAACATTTCACTTGACATTTTGATGCAATGCGGGTATAATGAGATTGCGCAGCGGCACAGGTGCGCAGCATTTACGGAATTTGAGAAAAGGACAAAATGTCCGGAAGGAGCCAATGGATTATGACCTATACAAAAAAAATTGCAGCGGTGCTGCTCGCAGCGGCGATGACAGTTCCCGCTGTTGCCTGTTCTCACGCAAGCACCCCCAACGGCGGCGATACCACACCCCAGCAGTCTGCCGCAGACAGCAATGCAGATCCCGCTTCCACCAATGCCGGTGACCCCGCCGCAGATGTGGACGTTCCCCCGCTTCAGACCGATGCGGACGGCGGCTTCAAGCAGGAACTGATGTTCATGGAAACCCCGAAATCCAATAACAACGGCGCTGAGGAGAATATGGATAACGTCATCGTGACGACTGTCCGCGGCGAGGACGGCAACTACTACCTTCCCAAGACCGACATCAACGGCGCGGTTGTCACACAGGAAAACGGCAGCGCTGCGACCGCCGAGGCTTATACCGGCACAACCCTCGCAACCACCTACGCCAAGCAGGACTATGTGCCGAAATATCAGAGCTATCAGGCTTTCTGGCTCGATACCTCCAAGAAGGCTGACTACATCTTCGACGGCGAATTCCTCGTGCTGGAAGCGGAAATCCCCGCTGACGCCGTGGACGGCGTTTACCCGATTGAATTCTACTACACCGATGTCTCCAACTATGACGCACAGGATGTCGGTGAGATCACGACCGTGCCCGGTTATATCTGCATCAATTCCGCAGAGCCCGCCGGTACAACCCCGACGGCTGCCGGCATGACGCTTGCACCGCAGAATGTCTCCGCAAAACCCGGCGATACCGTCCGCATCCCGATCATGATTACCAATAACCCCGGTATCGTCGCGTTTGACCTCCGGCTGCGCTATGACAGCAACGCAATGCAGATTGTTGATGCAGGCGCAGGCAAGGACTTCGCATCCTCCGCTTCCATGACCGCTCACGAAATCGGAAGCTGAACGGTTTTCCCACAATGATCTGAAGCAGGGCAGTGCGCATAATGCGGCTGTCCTGTTTTTTCCTGCCGTTTTACCGGTCAAGATTTGCGAAAATGCTTCTGAAAATCTTGACAGAATCACAAAAACCATGTATAATACAATCAGTGCATTATATGCAGACACCTTCGTGTAACAGAGGTAAGGAGGAATGAACAATGTTTTGCAGAAATTGTGCAGAACTGATGGCAGATACAGATGTTACATGTCCCAATTGCGGCTTCGCAGCCGGCACAGGAAATAATTACTGCGGACAGTGCGGTACGCCGACTGCGGTCGGTGCTGTGGTCTGCGAACTCTGCGGCAACCCTGTCAGCGGCAGATTCGGTGCGCAGCAGCCGCAGTATCAGCAGCCGCCCCAGCCGCAGCCCCAGTTTCAGGATCAGTACGGGCAGCAGGCACAGTACGCGCAGCAGCCGCAGTATCAGGATCCCTATGCACAGCAGAATTTCAGCCAGCCGAATGTCAACCTTCAGAATTCCGGTCAGGCGTTCAGCACAAATCAGTTCCAGCAGCCAAATGCCACGCAGCAGTTCCGCTCCGACCCCAATCAGGGTGTCTTCGGACAGCAGCAGGGTACTTTCATCCCGCCCAATAGCTTCGGTCAGCAGGTTCGCGGCAGCTTCGACAGCGGCATGAACGGCTACTACCAGAACGTCACCTATAAATCCAGAGTCGGCGCAGGTGTGCTTGGCATCCTGTTCGGCTGCCTCGGCGTCCATAATTTCTACCTCGGCTATTCCACCAAGGGTATGGTTCAGCTCCTCATGACGCTTCTGTCCTGCGGTTCGCTTGCCCCCATTACGTTTGTATGGGGTCTTGTGGAGGGCATTCTGATCCTCACCGGACATACCAATCAGGACGGAAAAGGCCTCCCGCTCAAAGACTGAGCCGCGCATCATCCCTCTCTTTCGCAGGAACATCACCGGTGCTGAGGGCGGCACCGTGCAGCTTGCCGCAGGCATTCCCCGATGCTGCGGCACATGACGGAAAATCCATGTTTTTCATTGCTTTTTCACACAGCTTTCAGAGAGAGAAACCGCAAATATTCAGGTTCATTTAAGATGCTTCCGGTATAATGGAATCAGATTCAGGGGGGAAACCGCAAGACAGACGGTTCCAATCTTCAAATAAATCATTCCAAAAGGAGGCACCCGCTATGGCAATCAGCACGTTTCAGAGACGTGAAGTCAAATTCATGCTCTCAAAAGAACAGTATGAGGCGCTCCTTCCGATCGTTCATGAGTATATGAACCCCGACGCCTACTGCGTGGACGGCAAGGAGTACGGCATCTACAACATCTATTATGATACGCCCGACAATTTTCTCATCCGCACCTCGCTCGAAAAGCCCTATTACAAAGAAAAGCTCCGGCTCCGCAGCTACTATTCTCCCGCAGCCCCCGATTCTTCCGTGTTCCTGGAGGTCAAGAAAAAGATCGGCGGCATCGTCACCAAGCGCAGAGTCGCCATGACGCTGGAGGAGGCGGAAGCCTATATCCAGACCCGTGTCCACCCCTACTATGAACGCTTCATCGACAAGCAGGTCATGCAGGAGATGGATGTCTTCCTGAACTTCTATGACTCCATCGCACCGCGCCAGTATATCAGCTATCAGCGCGCGGCGTTCTTCGGCAAAGAGGATTCTGAATTCCGCCTGACCTTCGACCGGCAGATCACCGAAAGACGCTATGATCTCTCGCTCTCGAAAGGCTCTTACGGCTCTCAGATCATTCTCCCTGACCAGAGACTGATGGAGATCAAAATCCCCGGAGCGCTTCCTATGTGGATGAGCCGCGCACTCTCTGAGCTGTGCATCCGCAAGGTGAGCTTCTCCAAATACGGGACTGCTTACAAGAATTTTGTGCGCGACAGCGTGACTGCCGCGCGCAGTGAAGAAAGGAAGATCATCTATGCTTAATCTCTACGCCGCAGCAAACATTTTCTCCCGCGTGTTTGCCGATCAGTCAGACTACATCATTGAGGGTAGCGTGCCGACTGCCTCCACGATTATCCTCTGCGTTTGCAGCGCCATCGTGCTGGGTATTCTCATCTCGCTGCTCTACATTTTCACCCGCCGCAAGACCGGCTATGCACAGAGCATGGTCATTACCTTCCCGATGCTTTCGGGTATGATCGCCGCAATCATGATGATGATGTGCCTGCTCTCCAGCACCGCTGCTACCGCAGCCGCCATCTCCCTGACCGGTGCATTCTCGCTCGTGCGCTTCCGTTCCGCGCCCGGAGATCCCCGCGACATCGCCTATATCTTCTACGCAATGAGCATCGGCGTCATCTGCGGCATCGGCTATGTCGGCTATGCGGTTCTCATCTTCGCACTGCTCGGCATCGTCCTCATCGCGATGAATCTGCTGAACTTCGGCGCACCCAAGGCATCTGACATGACCCTCAAGATCACCATTCCCGAAAACCTCAACTACAACGGTCTCTTTGACAAGGTGCTGGATAAGTACACCGACCACTGGCTGCTCCGCCGTGTCAAGACGACCGATTTCGGAACACTGTTTGATCTGGTCTATTCCATCCGCGTTCCGGAAGGCACAGACCAGAAGAAGTTCATCGACGAACTCCGTACCCTCAACGGCAATCTGAATGTCACGCTCGTGCTTTACAAGTATGACGATCAGATCTACGACCAGAAGCAGAAGTAAGCAAGCGGCAAACCCGGTATCATCTTTGCTGTGATACCGGGTTTCTTGAAACAGGGAGGAAATCCACCATGAACAGAAAACAGCGCGCAGCCGCACTGACTGCATTGTTTCTGACCTGCTCACTCTTTGCCGCCTGCGGCAAGGACAGCGGCTCTGCCGCCCCTGCGGAATCCACCGGTAAGGCAGAATCCTCAGAGGCTGACAGCGAAAGCACCGAGGCAGCCGACGAACGCACGGACGATTCGTCCAAAGCAGCATCCGATTCCAAAACGGACAGCAAAAGCAGCTCCGGAAAAAAATCGGATTCGTCCTCGAAATCAGATTCCAAAACAGACAGCAAATCCGGCAGCAAAACAGACAGCAGCACCGCGTCTGCCGATATTCCCGCAGGCAATGATACCGCCCCGGACAACGGCAGCAGCTCCGGAGACAATGCCGCTTCCGACGGCGGCAGCTCCTCCGGCGGAAACAGCGGTTCATCCGGCGGAAATACGCAGTCGGGCGAGAACACACAGTCCGGCAGCGAAACTTCCGCTCCCGCAGCAGAGGATGACGAAGATGCCGCAAAGCCGACCAAGTTCATCCAGCTCAACGGCTCTTCCGCCAAGTATTCCGGCGACGGCATCTACGTGGACGGCGGTAATATCACCATTACAAAAGGCGGCACGTATGAGATTTCCGGCACGCTTTCCAACGGTCAGATCTATGTCATGACCGACAAGAAGAAGGTCAAGCTGCATCTCAATAACGCTTCCATTACCAATCACGCCGGCTCGGCAATCAACTGCCAGAACGCCAAAAAGCTCACCATTACATCGCTTGCAGGCACGGTCAATTATCTCGAAGACGGCGGCACACATGACGCCGACAAGGGTACGGTCTTCTCGGAAGATACCGTCGTGCTGAACGGCGAGGGCGAACTGAATATCAAGGCAAATTACGCGCACGGCGTGCAGAGTGACGACGACATCGTTGTGAACGGCGGCACGGTCAATATCGCATCCGCCAAATCCTGCCTCCACTCCAATGACGGCATCGAAATCAACGGCGGTTCGCTGTTCTGCGACGGCGGCACAAACGGCATCAAGACTGACGGCTACGTCACGATTACCGGCGGTTCGTCCATTTTCCTCGGCGGCTCCCGTGAGGAGAAGGGCGCAATCTACTGCGACGGTTCGCTGACCGTCACCGGCGGCAATTTCTGGGCAATCGGCAATACCTGCACCACGCCGGATGCTGCATCCACCACCGCAAACGTCATCGGCATGATGTTCAAGCAGGCACAGGCAGCCGATACGGTTGTCCGCGTGACCAGCGGCGCAAACGAGATCTTCACGATGACTTCGCCGCGCAATTTCAAATATGTCGTGTACGCAGGCCCGAATCTGCTGACAAATGCGGAGTATAACGTAAGCTACGGCGGCACACCCGATGTCGCATCCGAGAACTACGTCTACTACAACGCCAATTACACCGGCGGCACAGACGGCGGATCGTTTACGGCGGGCAATACCGTCACCTTCTACACCGTCCCCTGACCGTAACAAACAAGCCCCGAAGCGGTTATGTGATCGCTCCGGGGCTTTTGTATATCGCTGCATAAACGAACAGGACGGCGCCGCGAAGCACCGTCCTGCTGTATTTGGGGATCAGCCGCGATTCTTGGTCGCCTCGACCATTGCCTGCATCAGCGAAGGATACTGCACAGACAGCGTGCCGCGGTTAATAAGACCGAAGTTCTCGCCTGAACCGTCGAACGCATTGTTGTCCCACCAGACACACGGAATGCCGAAGCTGTCCGCAGTCTCCAGATAGAACTTCGCCCACTCAGCGCGCTCCGCCTCGTTGTTGCGGTTCATAGCGCCGAACTCGTCGATGATGACCGGAATGCCGTTGTTCAGGAACTTGCCCTTCAGCGCATTCATGAAGGAAACGACCTCGCCGCCGTCCTTGGCCGCATCGAACGTATCGACCTGCGTGCCGTCATTTGCAAGTGCAAATGCGTAAGGTCTGTAAGCGTGAATCTCAGCGATCAGGTGATCGTCTGCCGGCATGGACATACCGTTGAGGTTTGCGGTGTCAGGGGATGCTGCGTAGGTCGGCATCATGACAAAGCGCTTTGCGTTGTTGCCGCCGGTCTCGCGGATCGACTTCAGTGCAGCTGCATTGAGCTTGTTGACACAGTCCATTGCATCGACGCAGTCCGGATTGCTCGGATTGATCCACCACTCGTTGGTGTGGCCGATCAGACGCGGCTCATTGAGCGTCTCGAAAATGAGGTGGTTGTCATAACCCTCGAAGCGCTCAGCAACCTGCGACCAGACTGCCTTCACGAACTTCTCAGACTGCTCATAGTGTGCAGAATCCGGATAGAAGTACGGGAAGGAGGTCGGTACGTGGGTCTTTTCGTCTTCCTTGGAGTTATCGTGGTGGATGTTGAGGATGCAGTACATATCGTTGTCAATCGCGTAGTTGACGATCTCCTGCACACGGTTCATCCAGTCGTCATTGATCTTGTAGGTGTCATTGTTCATCTTCGCGCCCCAGGAAACCGGAACACGAACCAGATTGAAGCCTGCTGCCTTGACGGCGTCGATCATTGCCTTGGAGGTGACGGGGTTGCCCCACGAAGTCTCCGCCTCAGTCGGCACGGTCTTTGCCCAGCCCGGGCTCTGCGCGTCGAGCGTATTGCCGAGGTTCCAGCCAAGCTTGATGTGCTTGACGAACTCCATCGCGGTCTCATCGGTGGACTGCTTGTTGAAGTCACCGTTAAGGATGCCCTGCTTGAGGAGCGTCAGGTCGATTGCATTGAGACGGTTGTTGCCGTCGAGGTCGCCGTTTGCGGGATTTGCCAGCGTATCGCTCTCACAGGTGAGATACTTTGCGAGTGCAACGGCATCCGCGACATTGACTTCCTTGCTGTCATCGACATCGCCCTTGCGGGTTGCCATACCGATGTCATCAAGCTCGCCGGTGACCAGACCGACAGTCTTGACCGTCAGTGTGTCAAGCGTCTTTTCCTCCTCACCCCAGAGCTGAAGCGAGAACTTTGCCGGAATCGGATAATCCGGATCCACTGCGAACGTGACCGTGAAGGACGACGTCGGATTGTCCATCCAGTTGCCGTCGGAGTACCAGTCGTACTCATTGAGACCCGGTGCAGTGTAGCCGAACGCAGGCATGGTGGGCTTGCCGGACGAGACATCCGCCTCGTACTCGACCCAGACCTCCTTGACGACATCCGTCACACCGGCACCGAATTGGCCGACGGTCAGCTCAATACCGTCGCCGCGGGTCAGTTCCTGGTTAAGCTCTGCGGTAAAATTACACGCAGAGATCGGTTTGCTGGTGAGCGACGCTCCGTTTGCCGGCAGGGCAGACATCTGCGCTGCGAGCAGGAGAGCGGCAGTCACCGTGCCGCTGATGCGGCAGAGTGCTTTGCTGTTCATTGTAAAGATTCCCCCTCGTTGAAATATGGATGAAAATGAATAAAAAAATTCCCGTGAAGTGTAAAGAACTTACACCCTTTTATATTATACCAGAAATCCGGAGAAAAGTAAAGCATTTTGCACACGTTTTTTGTGAACATTTTGCCCCAGTTATTTACAGATTGTTCATATTTTGTTTACGGATTGTGCAGGAAAGCGGTTTGGGCGTCTGTTATACTTAAAGAATAAAGTCAAACAACTGCAAGAAGGAGGTCTGCGTATGCAGGCGCATCATATTGATGTTGTTGCTGATTTCACATATAATTCACATAATTCAAATTATAACCGTGATTATAAAAGCTGGCGCAGTACAAATAAACTGCCGTGTATGTACCGTTTTTCCGGCGATCCCCGTGCGGCGGTTTATGTGACCGGCGATGCCGTCAGCCGCCCGACTGCGAAAAATACCGAGCGGCTTGCCCTGATGAAATGCAGCGAGAAAATCGGCATCGCACTGCTGATTGTGCTGCTGACAGAACTTATCGGAGGCAGCGTTGCCATCTGGATTCTGCGCCGGATGCATCTTGATATTCAGCTTGATCCGATCAGCCTGACAATGGTTGGCAGCCCGTGGCTTCTGACGGCTGTGCGCTGTCTGCTGCTGCTGCTGAAATACGGCATTCCCGCCCTGCTGCTGGTTCAGATTTGCAGGATCCCGCGGAAAGTTGCCCTCCCGATCATGCGCGGCGGTCTGCGGGAAGAGGTCGCGGCAGTTGGCTTTGCCATGACAGCAGCCGCAGTGTACAGCATTTTCGGGGCATCTGCCGGTGTGCAGGCGGCACAGGAGATCTTTACGCACAAGGATTTCAGTGCGATTACCGCCGCCGGTCTGTTTGATGCCGTCATCGGCTCTTTCCTCGCGGAATTGCTGATGCGCGGAGCGATTTTACAGCTCCTGCGTCAGTTTGGTGACCATTTTGCCGTCAGCACAACGGCGGTTCTTGCCTTCCTGCTGCCGAACGCTCTGCCTGACCGCATCGGGGAATTACTCATCGGGCTGATGGCAGGCTACCTGATGCTCAAGGGCGGTTCTATCATGAAATGTGTGCATCTGCGCGTGGTTTACGTCTCACTTTGCTATGCCCGCCTGATGCTGATTTACACCGAACAGGTCATGCCGCTGTGGCAGTATGCGCTCCTGCTGAGTTCCTTCGGCACGCTGCTGCTTGCATATTATGCAGTCGTGCAGGAAAACCCATTCCGGCTGGATAACCGCAAAACCCAGCTTGCCGCCGGTGAAAAGCTGTTCGCAATGACCCAGACCGTGACGACTCTGCCGTGGCTGGCTGCGGCTGCACTTGTCACGCTGTTCCAGATCTTTTACTGACGGAGGCCGGCATGGACGATTTCGATTATATGCGCATTGCGCTTGCACTTGCGGAGGAGGCGGCTGCCGACGGGGAAATTCCGGTCGGCGCCGTCGTGACAGACCGCGAAACCGGTGCAATCCTGGGCACGGGCAGAAACAGGCGGGAACGCGATCATTCCCCGACAGCCCATGCCGAGATCCTCGCAATCGAGGAAGCCGCGAAAAAGCGCGGATCATGGCGGCTTTCGGGCTGCAATCTCTATGTGACACTTGAACCCTGTCCCATGTGCAGCGGCGCAATCATCAATGCGCGGATCGACCGCGTCATCTTCGGGGCATACGATGAAAAAGCAGGCGCGGTCTGGTCTGTGCAGCGAATGTTTGATCTGCCGTATAACCATAAACCGCGCGTCACAAGAGGACTGCTTGAAGAGCCCTGCGCGGCACTTCTGAGCAGTTTTTTTGCGGATTTAAGGGGCAAAACATAGGAAACGCAAACTGTTTTCAAGTTCGTTTTGTGCAACCTATCCATGCAAGTTGTCTGCTTTTTGGAGGGAGTGTGGAATTCTGTAAAAAATCGTTTCGGCGCTTGCAATTCTTTCGAGACTGTGCTATAATATAGATGTGTAAATGTACCGTTTAATTGAGAGGTGTTTTGGGGAGAATACGGTCTGTTCGCATAGCTCATCGCACATTCCACTTAGGAAAGGACTGTGAGACATTATGGCAACAATCTTAGTGACCGGCGGCTGCGGCATGATCGGCGATCATGTCTGCTCCGGATTGCTCAAAAAAGGCAATACCGTTATCGCTGTCGATAAAAAAGAAAGTGACTACAATACTGGTAAAGACAACTTCTACTTCCGTCAGGCTGCACCCGCTGAACAAGGCAAATACGGCGAAATCTTCGATGAATTTGACCTCGATTATGTCGTCCATCTTGCCTGCACAGTCGATAATGACTTCGGTTCAACTGTCGAAAAAGCACAGATCGAAGAAAGCGCCGCGATGGATAAATTCATCTATAAATTTGCGATGCAGAAGGACATCAAAAAGTTTATCCTGATCAGTTCTACACAGGTCTATAAAACGCCTGAAAGCCGGGAACCCGTCCGGGAAGATGATCCCATCAAGCCGGTCTCCAATTACGGCAAGCTCAAATTGGCTGCGGAAAACGCTTTTGCACAGGATGTCCGGGCAACCAAAACCATGATCTGCTGCGTTATGCGCGTGCCGATGGTCTATACACTGGATTTCACCCCGAACCTGATGTCCCGCATCACTGACCCGAAAGATAAATCGCTCTTTGTGTTCCGCACCGGCGAATATGGCTTCCATATGTGCTGTGTCCACAATATTTCCGATTTTATCATCGGTTTTCTGCGGCAGGCGGAAGGTCTCAATTATACCGGCGTCTATAACGTCGCGGATTCCTCCCTCGTGATGGCATCCGAAATCGTAACATTTATGCGTGAACACCACCGTCTGGGTGCGGTGCTGCAAAAAAGCAGCCTGAGCAAATCGCTGAAAGATAAGCTCTTTGGCAGCAGTGATGAGAAAACCAATTACCGCTACCTTGATACCGAAACCATCGACAAGAATTTCATGTTTGATATTACCAAAGCGTCGCGGATCTGCCCGTTCCGCTGGAACATCAACAACACAAAGTGAACATACACAAGCGACGGTTGCGCATTGTGATCGCCGCTTGTTGTTTTGCATATCAAAAATAAAACTTTTGACAGAAAGGAACCGAAACCATGATCAAACCCATTCTCGACCATGATTTTGTGCCTGCGGTCTACTTTAACCGCGACTTCCTCGCGAAAGCGACCAGACCATTCTCCATCGCTGTGGAGCGCGAAGACGGACTGGTCTATCGCCGCGATACCAGACTCGGTGATGACTTCGCGGAAAACTGCCGCTATGCAGAACGCCTCATCAAGACGATCCTCTGGTGCGCCGGCGGCTGGAAAGTCATGCTGGCAGGCGATCATGCGGTCTATGAATACATCCGCGACGCATATACAAAAGACGGACTCCGCGCCTTCGATGTGGACTTCTGGAGTACGACTTACGAGCGTCCGTTCGAGGTGGAGGAGCGCTCCTTCGAGGCTCTTCCCGAAAGCAAGGTGCGTCCGCTGCCCATCGGCAGAAACCTGAACGGCTGCCGCGTCGGTTTCGATGCGGGCGGCTCGGATATGAAGGTTGCTGCTGTCGTCAACGGTGAAACTGTCTGGGCTGAGGAAATCGTCTGGCTGCCCAAACTCGCAGAGGATATTTCCTATCACCATGAACATATCAAGGCTGCCATCCTCAAGGCAGCAGAGCATATGCCTTCCTTTGATGCAGTCGGCGTCAGCACCGCAGGCGTGCTGGTCGCAAACCGCGCAATGGTCTCGCATCTGTTCCTGAAAGTTCCGAAGGATACACAGGGCGAAGCCTGCAAGAATGTCTATGTCGATGTGCTGGATGAACTCGGTGTGCCCTATGCCGTTGCAAATGACGGCGACGTTGCCGCGCTTGCAGCTTCTATGGCTATGGATGTCAACGGCGTCCTCGGCATCGCAATGGGTACTTCGCAGGCGGGCGGCTATGTCGATGCAAACGGCAATGTCACCGGCTGGCACAATGAACTCGCCTTCGTTCCGGTGGACTACAACCCCGATTCCCCTGTCGATGAGTGGTCGGGCGATTACGGCTGCGGCGTCAAGTATTTCTCGCAGGATGCCGTCATCCGCCTTGCACCGAAAGCAGGCATCGAACTCGATGAGAACCTCACGCTTGCCGAAAAACTCAAGGCTGTCCAGAAAGTGCTGGAAGAAGGACATGAGGGCGCAAAGGACATCTTCCGCACCATCGGTACTTACTTCGGCTACGCCATCGCAAACTACGCCGATTTCTACGACATTTCCTATCTCCAGATCTCCGGCAGAGTGACCTCCGGTCTCGGCGGTGACCTCATCATCGCCGGCGCAAAGGAAGTGCTGGCGGCGGAATTCCCGGAACTGGCCGCAAAAATCCAGTTCATTCTCCCCGATGAAATGGACAGACGTGTCGGGCAGGCAGTCGCAGCGGCATCGCTGCCGGCAACAAACTGATCGCTGCCGCCCGCAAAAATCAAATCGTGCAAAAAGGAGGGGCGATTCATGAACTTTTCTGAGGAAATGAAAATGAGACTGCAAATTCAGCAAATTGCAGTTCAGAATCAGAAAAAGGCAAATCTTGCTGCGGTTCAGGAAGATTACAGCAGCCTGCTGCAAAAGCTCCTCTCCGATCTGAAAGAACAGATTCGCTGCGATGTGGAAGCAGGCAGATTCACGCTTTCCATTGAGGGAGACTATGCACTCCCCATCGCACCGAATGTGCCGTGTGATGCCATCCCATCCCTTGATGAACCTTCGGAGATGTTTTCCTATCAGACCGTCGGCAGCACCCATTTCTTCTGCTGGTCTGACATCTGCCTCGCCATCAAGGACGGCAAACGGCTTGCCAGCAAGAACATCAGCATGGAACTGACAGAAGCCGGAAAACGTCTGCTGGATGATCTGGCAGAACGCGCTCTGGCAGAAGGAATACAGCTTGTATTCCAGCCTGCTGTAGATACAAAGCACGGAACATTCATCCTGCCCAAATTCGGACAGTATGAGAATGTTCCGAAGCTGAAACGCGGCAAAATCGGTAACCTCAACGGCTATTTTGTTAATGTGCATTACAAGATCCTGTAATGCGGCGTATGTAAAGGAGAAGAGAACCTGATATGATCCTGAAAAATCTGCTCTTTAAGGGCGAACTGACTGACATCACCATTGAAGACGGCAAGATTGCTGCAATCGCGCCGGCTTCTGCTGGCACCGAGGGCAAAGACTGCTCCGGTCTGAGTGTTATCCCCGGTCTGGTCGATATGCACACACACGGATGCGTCGGCTACGACACAATGGATGCGCATTTCGAGGAGATGAGTGCATTTCTCGCGCAGAACGGTACGACCTCCTGGCTGCCCACCACCATGACGATGGACTATGACTCCATCCGCCGTGTCACCGAAGCAAGCCGCGATGTCTCCGGCGCACAGATCCTCGGCTTTCACATGGAAGGCCCGTACATCAATGCCACCCGCAAGGGCGCGCAGAACGGCAAGTTCATCAAGAACCCCGATCTGGAGGAATTCAAAACCCTCGACGGAATGCGCGTTGTGACCATCGCACCGGAACTGGAAGGCGGCATGGACTTCATCCGCGGCACGGATGCACTCGTCTGCATCGGCCATACCGATGCGGATTATGAGACCTGCATCGAGGCGATTGAGGCGGGCGCAAACTGCCTCACCCATACCTTCAATGCAATGCCCGGCATCCACCACCGCAGCCCCGGCCCGATCGGTGCAGCAGTCGAGAAGAACATCTACGCGCAGGCGATCACCGACGGTCTGCATCTGCATCCGGCAGTCGTGCTGATGCTGTATAAGCTGTTCGGCACGGAGCGCATGGTCATCATCTCCGATGCAATGCGCGCAACCGGTCTCGGTGACGGCACTTATGAGTTCGGCGGTCAGGACATCATCGTCAAGGACGGCGTGGCACGCACCCTCGACGGCGCAATTGCCGGTTCGACTTCGACCCTCTGGCGCTGCGTTAAACAGGCAGCCAGCTTCGGCATTCCCTTCGAGGATGCCGTCACAATGGCAACCCGCACCCCTGCCGATATGATCGGCGCGACCAGCAAGGGCCGCATCGAAGTCGGTGCAGATGCTGACCTCATTCTCCTTGACAAGAATCTGGAAATTGAGCGCGTGATGATCGCCGGCAAATTCATTGAGGAGCGCGATGAACAGCACCGCCGCTACCTTGAGGAGAAGGAAATCGTGCGCAGCATCACCGCACGCTTCCATACCACCGGTACGTTTGTGGCACATGAGGTCATCAATCAGGGCAACATCAACACAACCTACCGCGTCGATTTCCGTCAGGACAACGGCTCGATCAAGTCCTACATCCTGCAAAAGGTCAATACCTATGTCTTCCGCAACCCGAAGGAGATCATGGAGAACATCCGCAAGGTTACGGAGCATCTGCGCGGCAAGGTTCGCCGCATGAATAAGCCGGCGCTGCATTTCTACGCAACCGACACCGGCGAAAACTATTATATTGAGAATGACAGCACATTCTGGCGTCTCGAAAACTGCATCGACGGCATCGGCTACGACACCTGCGATTCGCTGGAGATCCTCCGCAATGCGGGCGCTGCATTCGGTGAATTTCAGAATCAGCTCTCTGATTTTGACGCATCTACGCTCTTTACAACAATCCCCGATTTCCATAATACGGTCAAGCGCCTCGATGCACTCTTTGCTGCCGTGGAAGCGGATTCCTGCGGACGTGCGGCATCGGTGCAGGCGGAGATTGACTTCATCCGCGCAAACCGTGAACTCGCTTCGCAGCTCACAATCATGCAGGAGAACGGCGAAGTGCCGCTCCGTGTTACCCATAACGACACCAAAATCAACAACGTGCTTTTCAGCCGTGATACCGGCGTGCCGCTGACCGTCATCGACCTCGACACCGTTATGCCGGGTCTTGCGATGCACGATTTCGGTGATGCTGTGCGATTTGCTGCAAGTACTGCGCGCGAGGATGAACCGAATCTCGAAAAGGTCGCCTTCGACCTCGAAAAGTACCGCGCATTCGCAGAGGGCTTCATCGGCAAAACCGCAGATGCCCTCACAGAGAAGGAAATCCGCACGATGGCACTCGGCGCAATCACCATTACGATTGAACTCGCTGCGCGCTTCCTCGCAGATTACCTCACCGGCGACCAGTACTTCAAGATCAGCTATCCGGAGCATAATCTGGTGCGCACGCGCTGCCAGCTTGCCCTTGCAAAAGATATGCTGAACAAGCGTGACCGCATGGAAGGCATCGTCCGCGAGATTGTCGCGAGCGTCTGATCCACATACAAAATGCAGGGATTCTTGGAGCATCTTGCTCTGAGAATCCCGCCTTTGCGAATATAGGAGGAAGATTTATGCAAACTGTATTGGTTCTGTTCGGCGGAATGTCTCCGGAACACGATGTTTCATGTGTTTCCGTGACGGCTGTGCTGAAGAATATGCAGAAGGAAAACCGCCGCATTCTGCCGGTCGGCATCACGAAAGACGGCAAATGGCTGCTGTTCGGCGGCGATAATTATGACGATATTGCAGGCGGAAACTGGGAGCAGAATCCCGACAACCGCACCGCATTTCTCTCGCCGGAACGCGGCGCGGGACTCTGCATCCTCAGCGGTGAAACGGTCGAAACCGTTCCCGTGGATGTGATCTTCCCGGTGCTGCACGGCGAAAACGGCGAAGACGGCACAGTGCAGGGCCTCTTTGAACTCTCCGGCATCCCGTATGTCGGCTGCGGTGTCTGCGCCTCTGCGGCGTCGATGGATAAATCCGTCACCAAGCTGATTGCCGCGACAACCGGCGTGCGGCAGGCAAACTGGCTGACGCTGCATCGCCGCGATTTTGAGGCTGACCCTGCTGCAATGTGCGGGCAGATTGCCGGCGCACTCGATTACCCGATTTTCATTAAGCCCTGCTGCACCGGTTCGTCAGTCGGCGTCTCGAAGGTCAAGACCGCGGAAGATCTGCTGCCGGCACTCGCAGAGGCGTTCAAATTCGACAAAAAGATCCTCGCAGAGGAGTTCATCAACGGCATTGAGGTCGAGGTTGCTGTGCTGGGCAATGACGATCCGAAGGCTGCTACTGCCGGCGAAATCGACGCAGGTGCGGAGTTTTACGACTATGAAACCAAGTACGTGACATCCACCTCCAAGCCCTACATTCCGGCGCGCATCGACGACAAAACAATGGCAGATGTCCGCGCATGGGCGGTCAAAATCTTCACGGCACTGGGCTGCAAGGGTCTCTCGCGCGTCGATTTCTTCGTTACGCGCGACACAAACGAGATCGTGTTCAACGAGATCAACACGCTGCCGGGCTTCACGTCGATTTCGATGTACCCGAAAATGTGGGCGGCTGACGGTCTCCCGTTCGGGGAACTGCTGGATCGCGTGATCGAACTGGCACTGGAGGGCTGAGCAATGATGCTTGCAGAAACCGGCGCTGTTATGAGCTTTTCGCGAATCATCGAAGCGCTGCGCCCGCTGATTGAAGCACACGGCGGCCTGATCCGCATTCCGAATACGATGCGTGACCGGCTGGTCTCCGGCTTCAGCACCGATACCCGCACAATCCGGCACGGCGATTGCTTCATTGCGCTGAAGGGCGAAAATTTCGACGGCAATCTCTATGCGAAGCAGGCGATGGAAAAAGGCGCGCTGCTGTGCATCGTTTCCGAACCGGGCGTGCTGACCGAAGCACCGTTCGTCTGTGTGCAGGATACCCTCGCCGCATATGCCGCAATCGCAAGATATTACCATTCACTCTGCCGTACAAACGGTCTGCGCAAAACCATCGCGGTGACCGGCAGCAGCGGCAAAACGACCGTCAAGGATATGACGGCACACGTTCTCTCGAAAAAATTCCGCACCTACGCAACTTCCGGCAATCACAACAACCACATCGGCGTGCCGTATACGCTGCTGCATATGCCGCTCGATACCGAATGTGCGGTGATTGAGATGGGTATGAACCATGCACGGGAGATCGCCAATTTGTCTGATATTGCCATTCCGGACTGGGCAATCGTGACCAACATCGGCACGGCACACATCGGCAATCTCGGCTCGCAGGACAACATTTTCGCGGCGAAAATGGAGGTCACGGAACACATGGATCTGCGTGCGGGCAGACTGATTCTCCCCGCTGACGACCCGTATCTCGGAGACTTCCGCCGCCTGCCGTTCATTCCGCAGAATGTCCGCTACAGTTCGCGCTGCGGGCATCCGGATGCAGAACTGCAAGCATCCGACATCGCGGAAAGTGCTGAAAATACGTGCTTTACTGCACACTATCAGGGAGAGGCGGCGCAAGTCAGTCTCCCGATGACCGGTCTGCACAATGTCTCCGATGCGCTCCTCGCGATGCACGCTGGTCTGCTGATGGGAATGCCGCTTGCTGACTGCGCGGCTGCCCTTGCAGATTTTGTTCCGGGCGCGATGCGCTCTGAGCGCGTGAAAATCGGCAATCTGACCATCATCCGCGACTACTATAACGCGAATCCGGAGGCGATGTCTGCGGCACTCGCGGCAATGTCTACAATTGCAGACGGTGCGAAGAAAATCGCGGTGCTTGGCAATATGAATGAGCTGGGTGATTTCGCATCTGCACGCCACAAGGAACTCGGTGAACGCTGCAAAATGTATGCAGATACGGCATTTTTCTGCGGAACAAATCATGCGGATTTTGCGGCGGGATACGGCAGCAGCGAGACCGCTTTTGCTGAACAGTCTGCACTGACGGATGCCCTGCTTGCGGCACTCCCTGACCTGACCGCGCAGCCGGCGTGTATGCTCATCAAGGCATCGCGCGGGATGCACATGGAACGGGTCTACGATGCTGTTGCAGAAGCAATGAAGCACAGTTGAAATTCCCATATCTGCTGACTTTTTTCCAAACGCGCTCCTGCTGTCCGCCGGGGCGCGTTTGCTTTGCATGAACGTCTTCATCAAAATAAAAGATTTTCCCCATTGCTTTTTCAGATGATATATGATATAATATATCAAACGTAAAACAGAAAGGAGCCTGAAAATGAGAGTTCATTATTATGGCATTGCAAACTGTTTTCTGGAACAATACGGCACATCCCCCGTGCTGATCGCGCCGGAGAATTATTCTGTGCAGATGATGCAGCAGTATGGCTTTGTTCAGCTTTCAGACGGCAGATGGGCGCATTATCTCACAGAGGCGGAGTTCCGCTATATTCAGACCACGCCGATTGGCAGCGATGCCGTATTCTCATACGGCCCGCAGGCTGGCAGCGTTCAGGGGGAACCGCAGCTCGATCCGGAATCGAAATCGAAGGCGGATAAGCTCACATGGGGTTCCATCGCATCCTGGGTCATTGCCATTATATTAGCGCAAATCGAAGATTTGCAGGTCATCGTTCCGGTGTTCTCGGTCATCAGCCTTGTGCTGATTATCATTGCGCGCGTGAAATATAAGCAGCACCGGTTCAGCAAGGTGATGATGACGGTCTACCTTGTGCTGCTGGCGGTGGGAATTGCAATGGCAGTGATCGCCGGTCTGGTGCTTGTAGCCATGTGCAATTCCTGTGTGAGCAGCTGCGACGGTCACGGAATGTGAGCGCGCTGCAAATCCGCACCGATTTTGAATACGCCGCGCCCTATGCCGTCATGATCGCGCTGTCGTTTCTGATTGGCACAGGCGGACTGTATCTGCTGAGCGTGCGCCGCGGAATCCGGAAGGAGACTGCTCGGTATCTGCTGCTGCTTTGCCCGATTCTGAGTGCGGCGGGCGGTGCGCTGCACGGCTATCTGGCATCGGGATGCACCGCATGGGGGCTCTCCTCAATCGGCGGGCTGGTCGGGCTGTATGCTGCCGTGCTGATTCTGGGACAAATCACCCAGAAAGGCTACCGGCAGATCATGGTGCAGAATGCGACGCTGATGCTTCCGCTGATGTATGCAATCGGAAAGGTCGGCTGTCTGCTGGGCGGCTGCTGCCACGGCATCGCGTACAACGGACCATTCTGCATACAATATACCGGTATGCGGCTCTCAACCGAATGTGTCTTTCCGGTGCAGCTTGCAGAGAGCATCACATTTCTTGCGATTTTCCTGGTGGGACTGTACAGTTTCCGGCGGCATCGCACAAACACCTTCCCGCTGATTTTTCTGGCATCTGCGGGCGCAAAGTTCCTGCTGGATTTCCTGCGCGAGGCGCATCAGGGCTGTGTGCTGACGTCGAATCAGATTCTCTGCATTCTCCTGTTTGCGGCGGGGCTTTTCTGTCTGATGCTTTCACACCGGATGGAGCGTCAGACAGCGAATCATTCCTTCCGCCAATAAAATACACAGCGATTTCGTCGCCTGCAAGCCTTTGAAAAGGCTTGCGCGAAACTTTTGATATGGGTTCAGTACAGGTTGTCTGATTTCACTGCAATTCATCAACCGCCTAAAGTCAGATACCCTTTTCTATTACAAGCATAATAAACCCGCGCATCTGTTTTGCATCAGATACGCGGGTTTTGTTATGCAGTTGGTTCTGTGCCGGCTGCCTCCCGTTCCTCCCAGATGAACCAGTCCATCATCCGGACAGCAAGCAGACGCGCATCATCGCGCTGTTCACCGGCGTAATAATACTGCCGTTCCGTCTCGTGACGGCACTGCTGCACCATCACGGCAAGCGGCACAATGCTGCCGTCTCTGCGGGCAAGTGTCGCCTCGCCGCCGAGATCGGTTTGTTTTGCACCGACCATTGCAAGTGCCATTTCCCGCAGGGCGCGGAAGGGCGGAAGCTGTGCCGGATCACCGTCCAGCTTCAGCGGAACAAAATCTCCGCCGGTGGCAAGGGTCAGCTCATAGGCATCGTAGATCAGGCTGTCAAATCCGACTGCTTCCAGCCGGTTATCCTTCCCGAACCGGAAGTACACCGACATCACACAAATCGGATCGCAGGCATCGAAAATATAGGCGTAATACAAATCCTCATTCTCCGAATAACCGATCTGAAAAGACATATCACGGTAATACTTCCGCAGGCATTCCGTAATGAACCGTGCCGGAGAGAGGTAATCGCCTTCGGGATTTGCCGCACGCGGGAGTTTTTCCTCGCTGCGGAGTGTCTCCCCTTCCGTAACTTTCGTCTCGCCCAGCCCCGCAATGACCTGCCGCATCACCAGAACCGGATTGCGGTTGACAGCAGGTGCTTCACTGTTCATCAGCACAGCGGCAGTCGGGCAGAACCGGCTGACCGGCAGCACGGGGTCTTCCGGCATCAGATTCAGCGGTTCTGTGAGATCAGCCATCAGCGCGGAACGGAATTGCTCCTGCCGCACAGCCAGCATATTGTCATAGCTGGTGCTGAGCCGGTCAAGCAGCATCGGGTCAGAAGGCTCTGCACCGAGACGGTCTGTCACGGGATAAAAGCGGTACTCCAATGCAGCGGTCTGCTGCACCGTGCGGCGGGTCATCTCGCTGCATCCGGTGCTGAACAGGCAAAGTGCCGCAGCAGCCAGCGCAGCCAATCGCAGATGTCGTTTCACAGATGCTCTCCTCCTTTCGGATCACGGGGAATCACTCCGCAGCGGGCGGTGCAGTTGTCTCAGCAGCAGATTCCTCCGGCGGCATCAGCCACGCCAGATAGTCTGCAAGCCGGTATGCTGCACCTGCTGTCAGCGGGGAACGCCCCTCTGCAAGCTCCGGCACAAACTGTTCCGGTATCACAAATGTCTCGCCGCCGCTCACAAACCAGACCAGTCTGCGGTAAGGGCTGTCCGCGCAGACCAGCAGCAGCACATCGGAGGGTTCTGCGGTGCGGGTATCAAGCTGCCGTTCAATCTCCATCAGATCAAACCACGCTTCCGGCAGATTTCCCTCGCTGTCTGCGGGAATATTTTCCTCCAGATACAATCCCCCGTCCCCGGACTGCGCCAGACAGAGAATGCCGGCAGTTTCCGCATTGCGGTACGGGATGAGATAACTTGCAGCCGGCAGCGTATCGCGTGAAAGTGCCGACAGTTCCTCTGCGGTAATCCGGTAATACACAATGCCCTGTGCGGTGTTCGTGCCATCCGGTGCAATGCCCGCTGCGGCAAAGAATGCCTCTGCGCGTTCCTGTGCATCATCCTCCATGCGGCACTGCTGTGTGCGCACACCGGAAACCGGCGGCTGTGCCGTTGTCGTTGCCGCCGTCGTAACAGTCGTTGCGGTTGTGACCGTCGTTGCCGCAGTTGAAGTTGTCTCCGCGGGTACGGGCACAGACTGTACCCCGCTGCGGTATCCGCAGAAATATCCGCCTGCTGCACCTGCGCCCAGCAGCAGCAGACCTGTCAGGATACCGGTCACGGCAATGCGCGGGAAATGCTGCAAATCCCGCAGACGCGCAGCACGCGGACGCGGCTCATAGAAATCCTCACGGAATTCGAGTTTCTGCATCCGCTTCGGGAGTGCGCTTCGCTGCACCTGTTCCATCATACGGGAAGCGGTCTGTTCCGAACCGTAAAGCGCCTTGCACTGTGCCAGATCGAGTGCATCATTCCAGTACAGCACGGCAGGCATCACACCCTGCACCTGCGGGAGTTCCTCCCCGCCGCTGCGGAGCAGATCGGCTGCCTGCACAATCTGTTCCATTGAGCGTGAATTGTCATCCCTTGCAAGAAAACCGTGCAGGTCATCCGCCGGAATGCCGCGCTCCATGATATACTGATACACCGCAAAAAGCTCGGAAACACTTGCATTTTCAAGTGAATACCGGTATTCTCCGCGGTCATAGGCATCTGCGAAGGCTGTCACGGCATCTGCCGGATAGGGTGCAGGTGCATCCTCCAGATATTGCCGCAGTTTGCCGGTGCTGAGGTACTTGCGGGTATACGCCGCAAGGAGTGCATCTGCCTGTTCGCCTTCCAGCGCATAGAGAATCGGGAGCATCAGCGGGATGTCAAAGCTGCCCGCCGGCACAGAATCAAAAAAGCGGCGGATCAGCGGTTCATCCGGCGTAAAAAGCTGCATGAGACCGGCATATTCATTCAGTTCATTGCTGCCGGCATCCGCACCGCAGGCAAATGCAATAAAATGCAGCAGCCGGACGCTGTGATTGTTGCTGTTTGCCTTGACCAGTGCCGCATAGAGGTCATCCCAGCGCGGAACAGTGCCGTCCTCTGCGGGCTGAACTGCGCCTGCTGCCGGCTCAGCAAATACCGGCAGATACGATGTCCAGGCAGGCGGCTGCATCTGCTGCCCGCTGCGGAAGACAAGCAGAACAGTCGCGCCGTAAGCGGGGGCATTCTCACTGATGATGATATGCCCTGTGCGGGAGCGCGGCAGATGCTTCGCGGCATAGCGCAGTGCCGCCTCAAAGCTGCCGCGGTCGGGAAACAGAACAGTCCCCTGCCCGCCTGCCCCGCCGACCAGTGCGCCCAGCAGTTCCAGACCGCCGCCGCGTGAAGACTCACATTTCAGTTCCTCAGCGGTATAGAGACGGTTCTCGCGGGAATCGACCTTCTCCCCCTCAGAGATTGTGACGCGGAGTGCCTCATGTCCGCAGATCACATAATAGGGGCGGTCAGAGATGCGGCATCCCATGAGCATATCGGAGCAGCGCTGAATGGCAAGCGGCGTACCGGATTCCCATTCAAAGCCGTCGCTGCGCGAATGACGTGTTGCGCGGTAAATCACTTGCTGCCACCTCCGTAGAGCTTGATGAGTTCGATGAGTTCATGGATGTACTGCGGGTCAAGTTGTTCGGTATCCACACGGTCAATGCCGTCGCTGCCGCGGGTTGTACCCGTGCCAAGCGGCGCAACGCACATAATATCAGTCTGATAGCGGGAGATATTGTTGCAGTATCCCACAATGTCCGTGATGATCTTGCTGACGACATTCTGCGCTCTGCTGCTGATCTGCTGTTCGGGGGATGCATTGCGGTTGATCTCCGCGCAGACGGCATTCATGAAAGATTCCATGTCATTGGAGAAGCGGTAATTGCGGAGATTGCGCAGATTGGTATGCCGGTTCTCCGGCGGAATCTGTGCTGCTGCATCGCCCTGAAACATAAACTGCTCTGCTGCATTTGCATAGAGATCGCACTTGGAAAACGCAAGGATGATGCGCTTATCATGCACCTGCTGCGAAAGCTCGTAAATATAGGTTGAGAGGCGGTCAATGTCGGTGATATAATCGGCGGCGTCATCGCGGCTTGTGCCGGCATCATGCGCACGGATGTCCACCAGAAAGATGATGAGATCTGCACGCAGACAAGGTTCGAGGTCAATCGGGTCGCTCGTAATTTCACCCTTTGTATCCACAATATCAACCGTCACAGGCGTACCGTCTGGGGTCTCGTAGGCAATGGACAGCGGCGGCGTGGAATGCTGTGTAGAAGGCGGCACTTCGCCCAGCACAGAGAGATTATGCGCGGTTTCGCGGTGATATTTCGCAAACAGCGGCTCGGAAATGCGCAGGTCAACTGCCGCCTCGCCGTTTGTAAATTTGTCGTACATCGCCGCTGTGAGATTGGTCTTTCCGGCAGATGTATTCGCAATCAGCACGACGCGGAAACTGTCCTGC
This sequence comes from Ruminococcus sp. UBA4275, assembly GCA_002395085.1. Taxonomy (GTDB): domain Bacteria; phylum Bacillota; class Clostridia; order Oscillospirales; family Ruminococcaceae; genus Firm-04. The sequence continues at coordinate 43,461 of DGVV01000110.1, forward strand.
GTCAGACTGCGGCGCGCCTCACGCTCCGTAAAGCGGTGAAAAGGGAGAATCGTGTGGCACTCGCTGCACGCAAGCTGTGTCATGGTAATCGGGCGATGCACATTGTCCACGGGGCGAATCACCGCGACCTTCCCGTTGATGACGGCAGCTTCATGCGCTTCGTCATCGGGTGTCGCATCGCGCAGCAGCACATAGTCCAGCAGCGGACGGTCAGCAGGCTTATTGCTGAGGTAGCCAAGCTGTTCCCAGGCCGCCTCATCGGTCATGCGAACCTCATCCGGACGGAACACCAGCCGGTGCGCATCAAAAGAGACATCATAATTCGTCAGCGTCTCGCGCAGTGTCGGGTCTTCCTCCATGTACGCCTCATAGCCGCATCGGATCGGAACAACAAAGCACGGACGGGCATTTTTGCTGAAACAGTATTTGCAGATTTCCATATTCCGGCGTTCTCCTTTCACAGCTTGATGCGCACTTCAATCTCATACTCGATGCCTTCATCAAGCTGATAGAACTTCTGTGCGTAGGAACGTGTGCGGGATGCAGTATTGTTGACACCGGAGACTGTCCAGACGGACTGCGGTGCCTGCGTCTCGCTGTAAATCGTGCGAATATCCTGCTGCGGCGCAATGAACAGCAGCTTCTTGCGGTAAAGCCGCAGCATGACACGGCGGTCCAGCAGCCGGACGGCATCTTCTGTATCGCCTTGCAGCACAACCGGTGTCTCGGCGGCGCTGCGGATGTCGTAAATGTAAAAGACACCGTTCACTTCTCTGCGCGTTTCGCGGATGAACTGCTTGATCTCACCGCTGCCGACGGTGCTGTTCTTCGTGCGGCTTGCAGCGGAACAGCGTTCCAGAGAGAGGGTGTCGCCGCAGAAAAAGGACACGATCACATGGCCTTCATCATCGCGCTGCGTCACCTTGACAATCACGCGCACATTATCCTTTTCAGGGCTGAGATCCGCAAACCAGCTTTCGGAATCGGCCACTGCGGTTTCAGCCGCCGGACGGTTCTCTCTGCGCGCCGGTGCAGCGGAAGATGCTGCTGCGGGCTGTGCCGCTTCTCCCTCCGGCACAAACCATCGCCGGATCCGCTTGGGCAGCGGCAGATTTTCTGCGGTTTTTCCGGGCTTTGCGGCGTTTTGTTCAATGAGATCATTCAGAGACATACCATTGCTCCCTTCTCTGCGTGCAGATGCAGCAGAAGCTTTCTGCATTTTCTGTAAAACCGCCGGCAGCAGATGCATCAGCAACCACAGCACGGCAAGCAGCGCAATCCCGCGCAGCAGATTCAGCAGAAACAGCCGGTCCAGCACCGGATCTGTCCGCACGGCGATGTAATCAGACAGGCGGAAGGAAAAGGAAAACAAATCCTGCCGCAGATCCTCCGGACTGCCCCCGAATACCACCGTACCGGTACGGCAGGCGGTGATAATCGCGTAAATCAGGGCGGCGGCGATATAGCACAGTGTCACAGGCACATCCGAGCGCCTGCTTTTTGCCTTTGCCATAGATTACACCTCCTCATGTGTGATGAAATATGCGATGCAGCGCGGCAGACGCAGAATGCAGCGGTTTCGGGTATAGAAGCCGTCCGGTGCATTACGCGCATACAGGATGAAACATTTGTCCGCAGAGCCGTCTTTTGCGCGGATGCAGCCTGTCACGTACAAAAAGCCGCCGCTGCTGCTCTCATAGTATGCAATGTCTGCGGTATCGGTATGCAGGGTGCGGGCAAAGCGCGCCATGCATTGACTGCGCAGTTCCTCCGGCAGATCCGCGCCGCATTTTGCAGGCTGTTCCCCGCCGATGCGTGTGCCGTCCTCCGCCGTGCGGGGCAGCGCGGCAATGAGGGTCGGGGTTGCGGTGTGACCGGAAAAAATCCGCTGCGTGATGCTGCATACGTGCAGCGGGCTGAGTGACCCGTCATCCGCCTCATCCAGCATATCAAAATCCGTCAGGAAATGATAGCGCTGCACAGTGACATCCGCTCCGTTTTCATCCGGTGCAGTCCGCACGGAACGCAGCGCATGATAATCAAACCAGCGAGCCAGCTCCTCCTCTGTCAGCCCGAAGCCCGTGACCGCCTCCGCGCCGATGCAGGATTCAAGCTGTGTCAGACCGCTTTTCTCGGCACGGAGTGCCTCCAGTTCGCTGCTTCCGGTGAGATCACCCGCCACGCTTGTCGCAGTCATGACCTCAATTCTGCCGCTCGCGGTATCCTGCACAATGCAGCCGCCGGAAATGCCGTTATCCAGCAGCAGCCGGTAGATATTGCGCTCCGTATTGCTGCGCAGCGAGAGACACAGGTCTGCGCCGGTGATGAAATCTTCGCTCGTCACCTCCGCAGTCCGCATCAGCGCCTCCGGCCCCATGATGCTTTCCGCAGGACTTTCCGTATCGCCGTAAAGATACATACACAGGCGGTTCCGCTGATATTCATAGGTCTTTTCATCAGCACTCAGCGGCAGAATCTGCTGCCCATAGATGCAGTCTCCTGCTGCATCATAAATACTGCCAAGCTGCGCATAATAGGTCTGCGGGGCGTAGGTGACATTATATGCAGCAAATTCCCGCGCAAGATTGCCCCGCGCCGTCTCAGTCAGATTCAGGCTGTGAAAAGCCGCATGAACCGTATCATCGCCGCCGGCATCCGGCAGACCTCCGGTTTTGCCGGTATTGCCGTTTTTGAGCGGATGACGCGTAAACCAGCAGACGCACACCGCCGTCACGCCGAACAGCACCGAGAGATACAGTCTGCGCTTACCGACTGCGCTGAGCGGTTTTTTTGCTTGTTCTTGCATATTCTTCCTCCCATCTGAGGCAGCAGATAATCAGAACGGACAGTACGAGACAAACCAGAAGATTGGAAAGTCCCTTGCTGACGAACGGCAGCGGCACGCCCGTAAAGAACAGAAAAGTCAGATTCGAGACAACGTGTACAGCCGCGTGCGTCAGGGTATAGAGTGCGGCAAGCTGTGCCGTGTGGAACAAGGCTGTCCGCAGCGGTGGCATCCGGCGGCTGCGCACGGTATTATCCAGCCGGTAAAACACCCGTGCCAGCAGAACCGTATAGTAGCCGATCACGGCGAGTGCCGCGACGCTGCCGAATACCGAAACCAGATTGACAAATGAGAAATCTTCAATACGGGTATATGCCTTGCCGTTGAGGGATACCTGATACGGTACAATGCTGCGCAGCAATGCACTCTGCCGCAGAACAGTCCGCAGTTCCAGCACCTGCGGGAACTGTTCCAGACCGTACAGACGGTTCCAGCGCTCCATGCCGAGTGTTTCGGTGATGAACGCCGGATAGGTTGTCCTGCGGAATACGCGGTCTGCGATGAAGCCGGCAGCATAGGCACATCCGCCCAGTTCCGCCAGAACCATTCCCCAGCGGCTGCTGTAGAAATAGAAGACCGTCAGCACCGCAAAAATCGCAGTGATGATGGCGCTTCCGAACTCCCCGCCCAGCAGATACATCCCCGCAGTAACGCCGCAGAGGAGAAAACCGGAAATACCCGCAAAGGCATCGGAAATGCCGGTACTGCCCTGCTTTTTGCAGTCACGGCTGTAACGCAGCAGAAGCAGCAGCACAAACAGCACCAGCCGGAAGCCTTCGATGCACTTATTGCGCAGATTCAGCCGTGCAAGATCAGTCGAACGAACATTGCGGAAAAAGACGAAAAACAGTCCCGCACCGGCTGCCGCATACAGCAGCATCAGCAGCACCAGACATTTCGGATCACGCAGCACAGCCCCCGCCTTCTCCGCAAATGCGGCAAACGGGGCGGGCGTTTCTGCCGCTGCGGATTCTCTGCTGCGGCGCCGCCTGCGCTGTTTTCTGCGTCGGCTGCGCTGCACAAACGGCAGCCTTGCCCAATTCTGCATCAGGGAAACAAAAGCGCCTGCAAGTGCAATCATCAGCAGCGGGATGTACCATTCCAGCGCATACTGCGCAATCTCTCCGCGGCTGCGGTCTGCCGAATAGCCGACAATGTAGAAATCAAAGAAGCAGCCCAGCTCAATCATCGCGAGAAAGAAGCTGATATACGACCACGAAAGCTGTCCCACACCTCTCCTGCGGAACGGGAAGCAGTACAGCAGCGTTTTCAGCAGCGCGCCTGCCAGCAGATAACCCAGAAACATCAGGCACAGCGGCAGACGGTTATCAAAGCCGTCCTGCGCGGGCGTATTGCCCGCAAACCAGAAGCCTGCAACCGTTCCGAGGAACAGTTCCGGCAGAAACAGCGTCAGCCACGGAATGCGCGAACCGGTAAACGGTTTTGACATACGCAGAATGCCTCCTTTCGATGAATAACGTGCAGCCGCCTGAATAGCCGCAGAACCCTTCAGTAATACAGCAGCCGGATCACGTACTGCCGCAGGATGCCCGGCGCTGCATACACCAGATCATCCTCCAGCGCACGGTAATGCGCACTCCGCGGCAGGCAGCACCGCACGATTGCATCAGGGGCGGTACAGGCGCGGTACGCACTGTCATAATGCACACTGTCGGAGCGCACGGTATCTGCAAGCTGATACAGCGAATCTGATGTAAAGCTCGTCTCCGCAATGCCCTCCGCCGGATACGGCAGACTGCCGTCTGCAAGCCGCTTGAACAGCGCAAACAGCGCATCCGTCAGCGCACATTCCCGCTGCGCATAAACTGCTTCTCCGGCTCTTGCGCCGTCACAGTGCAGATACGCAATCGCCTGCGCCCATGTACACGCCGTCTGTGCGGCATCGCCCGAAGCCGGCAGCGGCAGCATCACGGCAGAAGAGCCCTCTGCTGCCTGCATTGCGGCATTGATTCTGTTGATTTCCGCCGCCGTCATGCTGATCTGCAAACCGCCGGCAGATGCGGCTGCCGCTTCCAGAAATGTGCTGTCCAGACAAACCGTATCGCGGATGCGCAGATAATACTGCTCCTCCACCAGCAAAGCGATCTCGGCAGCGGAATGATCTGCGGAATAATCGCGGATGCTCTCATAGCAGCCGGGCGTAATCTCCGCATACAGCCCCGTATTCAGATACAGCGGCTGTACAGCGGAATTGCCGTGCCGGAAGCTGAGAATCTCCAGCAGAGCGGCTTTGTTTTCAGCATCGCGGCAAATGAGCAGCACATTATCCAGCGCCGCATCGTCAATGACATCCTGCCGCTGCGTATGCGAAAGCCGCAGTGAAACGGTATTTGCAAGCAGCGCATCGGTGCGCCGCAGCCGCAGATACGGCACAAAGCCGATTGCGGCAAGGGCAGTCAGTGCGGCAGCAGCCGTCACCGCAAAGCCAAGGCTCGCCATACGCAGCGTATGCAGAAACGACGGCACAGGAAACAGCACCAGCAAACGGTGTCCGCGGTAAGGATAGAGCGTCATGCCGGAGACAATCTGCTCCTCACCCGCGCTCACCGCCACAAATGACCGCTTATCCGCACGGCTCTGCCGGTAGAATTTAATGGCATTCGGATTGCCGGTAATGCGTTCCGTCGCGGGAACAACCCGCAGCGTCCAGCGGTAAAATACAAAGATCCAGCGGTTCTCGCGATAGCTGATCGGGCGGCGCAGCAGCAGCGCCAGCAGAAATACCAGCAGCACCGCGCCCAGCAGAATATGCAGACTGCCGGTTGCGAGCAGGCAGCCGATGAACGCCAGCAGCATCACTGCACAGAAGATCGTAAGTGCCATAGACGTTCTCCCTCCTTACTCCTCCAGCATGATCGCGGCGACCTGCCGGTAGAGCGGGGCAAGTCCGCCGCTGCTCAGACCCGTTTCCGCGCCGTTATGGCAGTACACGGTAATCACGCAGACCGGCTCGCTCTCTTTTTCCACAAAGCCCGTAATCAGCAGGCGCTTGAGGTAATTCTCATTATGTGCGCCGTAACGGGTATCGGCAGTACCGGTTTTGACATGGAAGCGATAGCCGTTCATATCCGAGAACTGCTCCCGGCTTGTCCACTGTCCGCATTCATACATCATCTTCCAGAGATCGCTGCGGATGTTTTCCGGCAGATCCTCTGTCTGTTCCAGACGGTGCGGTTCACTTTCAGCGCGCAGTTCCAGCTCATAGATACCGCCGGCTGCGACTGCACCCGTGACAGCATTCAGATACAGCGGCGTGATCTTCACCTGATCACTCAGACCGATTGCCGATTTGCCAAGCTCAAAATCATCGCCCAGAATCGAATTCCAGTCCGGCTGCGGAATCTGCATCCAGTCCGCGGGGAAATAGTAACCGAGTGCCGCGCTGCCGAAGCAGTTATAGCCGAAATAGCGGTCGTAGGTCTCCCCCATTTTCTTGTGATGCAGCAGTTCGCAGGCAGCGTGCATGAAATAGGCATTCGAGGATTCCTGAAAGGCATTCATCAGCGTGCGGTTGACCGGCTGTGCATAAGGGCCGTCCCAGTTGAGATAGACGTGTCCGCCGGGATTATACGAACCGGGATCGGCATAAAGCTGTTCCGCGCCGTGATCAAGAATCGCCGTGCTGACGAGAATTTTCGCGGTAGAACCGTTGAAATTCGGGGCGGAAGCATAGTCTTTGTCCGCAGGGTAATTGCAGATGATGTCCGCGCCGCCCTTCGCATCGCAGGCGATGACGCAGCCCTCAAAGCCATTCTCCGCCATCAGCGCGGAAACCTTGTCGGTCTTAACGGTATCGAGGCGCAGTGTATTGTTGATGTCCGGCCCGACCACTGCATCGGGCGTGACCGTATCGAGGAGTGCAGCATACTTGTCGCCGTCCTCTGTGCGTTTCCATTCACCGCCGGTCAGTTCCGCAAGCACAGTGCCGTCCTTTGCGGTGATCTGAGAATTATACCGGTCACTGACAGGCGGCACGGTCTCCTCTTTCTGCGGGATGGTCTCCCGGAAAAAGCTGAGGTCAACCGGATCGCCTGCCGGCAGCGGAACAGGCTGTGCCGCAGGTGCGGCTGCCGGTGCAGCAGATGTCCCGCAGCCGGTCAGCATTCCGCAGCAAAGCAGCATCCCGATGACAGTGCGCAGGCGCATCATGCCGCACCTCCTGCCTGATTCAGCCGGATGCGATAGTAAACATCGGGGGTGACGTCGGGTGCATTGGGATCAGAGAGAAACAGCAGCAGAATACCGGCATCCTGTTCGGTCACTGTGCCGTCGCCGTCAAGATCAGCAACACGGAGACGTTCGCCTTCGGGCTGTGCTTCCGCATCGGCAAGACGGCGGATCTCATCTGCATCGGCAAGATCAATAAACCCGCTGCCGTCTGCATCCCCGACCTTGCTGTAAACCGGAATCGGGTCTGTGAGGGAATTGCCGCCGATGAACTTGTCTGTCACCGGAAGCTGCATCAGCAGGAACAGCGCACAGACCGGCACAGCGGCACGGATCAGAATAGAGATCTCATGTTTCATGCGGCTCATGTCTCCTTTCCGGCAGTTTGCTGCCAATCACGGAGTGTCGAAAAGCTGTTGATCGCCGGCATCATAATGTCGAGATTTTCAGCGGTGGTATCCAGCGTGACAATATAGCAGCCGATGCGCTCGTGTTCGCCGTGCGGCTGATTGATGAACCAGTAGGTGATGCAGCGTTCCGGCTGATCCTGTTCCTGTTCGCGGACATCAATGCGCATGGCGGTGTAATCGCCTGCGCCGACGGTCTGCGGATCGTATGTGCGGATGCGTTCTGCCGGAAGCGCCGTGCCGAGGTCGTGGAGATAGGCTGCATAGCAGCGCGAGAATTCATCGCCGCGCCGGTACTCGAATGTGATCAGATTGCTGCCGGAACGGTCACTGTAGCAGACCGTGCTGTCCGAGGTCTTATACCAGCCAAGCGCCTGCGGCACATACATCTGCATTGCAATCTGTGCTGCGATGGTCTGATCCAGCGGGAGATAGCCGTCCTCTGCATGAAGCTGCGGGTCAGCAGCAGGGTCGATGACCACCGGTTTCATCGGCGGAACAGTCGGTGCAGGTGCGCCGCAGCCGGTCAGCAGCAGCGCGGCGGCAAATCCGATGATTGCTTTTTTCACATTGATCCCTCCCTGCGAAACGGCAGACAATCTGCCGATTTATGTCGGTTGTATTCATTCTATATTATAACGCAAATTTCACGATCTTGCAAGCAACGGTTGTATTACAAAGCGGTATCACCTCTGACACCGTTTCATCGCAGAATGATCACACAAAAATACAGGTTTCACGCAGAAAACCGCAGTTGCAGCCTGTAAACGCGCACGCAATTGTGAAAGCATACCGCCGGAATGTTCATAAAAGATTCAGAATTGTACAAGAAAGATTCAGAATTGCCTGATTCAAGCCGGAAAACCCGCTGAAACCGTGCAGTCTGCACCGGAAAAATCTTCTGCTGCTTCCGGCAGAAATGTTCCGTCTGATCAGCAGGAAGCCGCCGAAAAGGCACTGCTCCTTGCTTTTTTCCGCGAAATGTGATATGATAGGCATGGAACAATCATCAGAACAGGAGGATGCCGCATGGCTGAACCGTTTTCCGAAGCAGCTCCCTCCCTGACAGAGCTTGGCAATCCGCGCAAGCCGCAGGGAGAAGCCGGCGCACAGATGCTTGCACACATGAATGAATCGCACGCTGCCGTCACCGCATGGGGGCTTTCATTCCTCGCCCTCACCCCCGCTGACCGTGTCCTCGACATCGGCTGCGGCGGCGGTGCTGCACTTGCCCGCATCGCAGAAACCGTCACGCAGGGACATCTCACCGGCGTAGACTATTCCGCCGTATCCGTGGAGAGCGCAAGCAAATGCAATGCCGCTCACATCGCAGAAGGCCGCATGGAAATTGTGCAGGGCAATGTCTCGGCGCTGCCCTTCCCCGATGCCGCATTCGATAAAATCTGCACCGTTGAGAGCTTTTATTTCTGGGATAACCCCGCAGAAGATCTGCGCGAAGTGCGGCGTGTGCTGGCTGCCGGCGGCAGATTCGTTCTCATCGCGGATATTTACGGCGGTGCAGCCCTCTCGCAGCATGATCTCGATAACATTGCCAGATACGGACTCTACAATCCCGCGCCGGAAACCTTCCGGCAGCTTCTGGAAAACGCCGGCTTCGATGACGTGCAGGTGCATCTCAGGGAAGGGACAACATGGATCTGTGCGGAGGGAAATGCCAGTGCTGTTTGATCCTGTACGCATCCGCAGCGCCATGCAGCAAAGCGGCATCAGAACCGGTTCTGCGGCGGAATCCTTTCATGAAACGCATACAATCTGAACGGAGGTGAACGGCTTGTCCGCGATTGATAAACACAGATTCCCGTCCGTCCACAAAGGAATCGTGCGGGCTGCCCTTATGGCACTCGATGCCGGATTTCCCGATGCGGCACGGCATTTCACGCCGACTGACCGCGAAATCCTGATTGAACACGCGGCAGACCCCGATCTGCCCGGTGACCGGCATCAGGGGCGCGGTCTGCACTATTATAATGCCGTTGATCCTTACGGCAAACCCTTTGCGCGGCATCCGGTGATGCTGGGCTACTGCAACGGTCTGCATCAGCCTGCACCCTCACCGCTTTCCGTGCTGGACAGCGAATACCGTACTGCCCTCGCACTCGCCTGCGCCGGCAGACGTGCCGCTGCAATGGACAGTCTCACGCGGGCGCTGCATATGCTGGCAGATACCTGCTGCCCCCCGCATACCTGTTCGCTGACCTATTTCTCGCGCTACGCCCGTATGCACAAGCGCTATGAGGCAACTGCCGCCGAACTTTTCTGGATTTCGCCGGATGCAGATGCCTGCGCAAAGCCGTGGGCTATGCGCGCACAGGGCTTCGTCCCCTATCCGGCATATACGGACCTGCTGCGCCCTGCAAAACTCACATCCGCAGGCGAATATGAAGCAGGCAAATTTGCTGAGCTTTGCAATGCCCTCGCACGCACCGGCGGCAAGGAACTCCCCGCCGTCATCGGAGAAGATGAGACGGCACGCATCCGTTCCATTGAAAAGCGGCTGACGCTTTCCGTTGCGCACTGTACGGCGCTGCTGGCGGCATTCGCGCGCGATGTACACGACAAGGAACTTCCCATCTGGCGCGAACAGACCCCCTATTGGCTCAGCACGGTTTCCGGCAGACAAACCGTTTCGCGGTCACCGCTGTATCTGCATTTTCAGCAGGACGGCACCTGCATCCTGACCGCAGGCAGCGGCGAATCCCTCGCTGTCACGATGCTGCGCACCGTCCGGTTTCTCCGTTCAACAGAAAACACGCTGGTCTCAGCAGGCGCGGTCACAAACTTCCGCTTCGGCATGGAACCGCTGCTGACCCTTTATCCGTCCGGCGATCAGCAGACAAAGGTTGTATGCAGCTTTGACAGTCTGCGGCAGAAATTTTCGCTGACAGCAGTCAACCGCCTGACCGGCAGCTTCAGCGTTCCGCAGACCTATGCCGGTCTGACCCTGCGCACGGAATGCCCGCAGCAGACAGAATTTCTGTATGCACAGTAAAAGGTTTTTTTCGTGATGATCAAAAACGGGCACGCACTGCGAAACGGCGAGCGCCCTCATTCATGATCCGAAGGTATCGCTGCGCGATGATTTTGAATGGGCTTCGCCCAAACCCACCA
>DGVV01000178.1 GCA_002395085.1 Ruminococcus sp. UBA4275
AGCGCCCCATTATAATCATCGCGCAGCGATACCTTTATCGACAAGCTGACGGAGGGGTTTCTCCGCTCATTTGGATTTGACAATACGATATATCAGTTGTATCAATTCTGAACAACTGATATGCTATAATACGGATGAACCGCAAAGGAGAAGCGGTGCAGAATCATTCGTACAGAAAGGATCAAGCACATGGCTAAGGCAGAACTGAAAAAGAAGAGCATCGGCGTTGTCGTACCGGCAACGAAGGAGGAGCGCCAGAAGGCGCTGAAGAACGCGATCGCGCAGATCGAGAAGCAGTACGGCGCGGGCGCAGTCATGCGTCTGGGTCAGAACAACGTGCAGAATGTGCAGGCAATCTCGACCGGTTCGCTCTCGCTGGATATGGCACTGGGCATCGGCGGTGTGCCGCGCGGCAGAATCATTGAGATCTACGGGCCGGAAAGCTCCGGTAAGACCACCGTGGCGCTCCAGATCATTGCAGAGGCGCAGAAACTCGGCGGTGAGGCGGCGTTTGTGGATGTCGAACACGCTCTCGATCCCTATTATGCGCAGAATCTCGGCGTCAACATTGACGATCTGCTGGTTTCGCAGCCGGATTCCGGTGAGCAGGCACTTGAGATTGCGGAAGCGCTGGTGCGTTCGGGTGCAATCGACGTCATTGTCATCGACTCCGTTGCCGCCATGACCACCCGTGCAGAAATCGAGGGCGAGATGGGCGATTCGCACGTCGGTATGCTCGCAAGACTGATGTCGCAGGCAATGCGCAAGCTGACGCCGGTTATTGCGAAGTCGAACTGCGTTGCCATCTTCATCAATCAGGTGCGTGAGAAGATCGGCGTCATGTACGGCAATCCGGAAACCACCACGGGCGGCAGAGCGCTGAAATTCTACGCATCTGTGCGGCTTGAAGTACGCAAGGGCGAAGCGATCAAGGACGGCGCAGAGGTCATTGGCAACCGCACCCGCGTCAAGGTTGTGAAGAACAAGGTTGCGCCGCCGTTCCGCGAGTGCGAATTTGATATGATGTACGGCAAGGGCATCTCCCGCCTCGGTGAGATTCTCGACCTTGCCACCGACCTCGACATCATCCACAAGAGCGGTTCGTGGTTCAGCTACGGCGACCGCAAGCTCGGTCAGGGCAGAGATGCCGTCAAGGAGATTCTGGAGACCGAACCGGAATTCGCAAAAGAGGTTGAGCAGAAGATCATGGAGCAGAAGGACAGCCTCATCCTCGCCTCCAAGAAGAACAAGAAGGACGCCGCCGTCAAGAAGGCGAAAACGCAGGCGGATTCGGCTGTGGAAGCAGCAGATGCCGCTCTCAGTACCGCGCCGGATGACACCGACGAAAACTTCGAGGAATTTGCACCGGAGGAATAATCGCGCAGCAGCATGAAAATCGAACGCATTGCGCCGTATAAGGGCAAGCTTTTTGAGATTGCGCTGGAAAACGGCGAAAAGCTCTGGCTGCACGGCGATCTGGTGCAGCGGGAATGTCTGCATGAGGGTGATGTGCTGGACGCTCAGCGCATCGCGGAACTGAAACAGCAGGCGGCGGAGCGCCGCGCCTATGAATACGGGCTGTATCTGCTCGAACGGCGCGGCTATTCCTACCGCGAATTCTACGATAAGCTCATGAGTGCGAAAAACGCGCAGGAGGATGCCGTGCTGACGGCGCTGGAAAAGCTCACGCGGTACGGCTTCCTCAATGACGGGCGCTACGCCGAACAGCTTGCGCGGCATTTTGTGGAGGGAAAGAAATACGGCATCCGGCGCGCAGCCTACGAGATGAAGCACCGCGGACTCTCAGAGGAGGATGTCGAAGAAGCCCTTGCCCCCTACGACGATGCACAGCGCATCTCAGAGCAGCTTCTGGAGATCCTGCAAAAGAAATATGCGCGGTACCTGACTGATCCGGAGGACCGCAAGGGGACGGAAAAGGTTACGGCGGCGCTGGTGCGGCGCGGGTATACCTATCAGCAGATCCGCTTTGCGATCGAGGATTACTACGCATGGCTGGAGGATGCTGCCGCGGCAGACCCCTGATGCCTGCTGCCGGAATCCGGCGGTGTTCCGGATAGAATTTGATGATTTAGGAGTATGTCATGATCGTCAGCATAGTATCGCTTGGCTGTGCCAAGAATTTAGTAGATTCCGAGCGGATGCTCGCGCTTCTGAAAGAGGGCGGATATGTGTTAGCGGCTGATCCCGCAGATGCGGACATCGCCATTGTGAACACCTGCGGATTCATCCAGTCCGCGAAGGAAGAAGCGATCGAAACGATACTGGAACTGGTTACATTGAAGAACGAAGGCAGCCTGAAACGCATCGTCGTGACGGGCTGCCTTGCGGAGCGTTATAAGGATGAGGTCGCGGAGCAGTTTCCGGAGGCGGATGCCGTCATCGGCATCGGAGATCAGACCGAAATCTGCAAGGTGCTGGACGGCATCACGGCGGGTGACCGCGTGACGCAGTTCGCACCGAAATGCAATATGCCGCTGACGGGACGCCGCGTACTTGCGACGCTGCCGTTTTTCGCATACCTGAAGGTTGCGGAGGGATGCTCAAACGGCTGCACCTACTGTGCCATTCCGGCGATCCGCGGCAAATACCGCTCTGTGCCGATGGAGAATGTGCTGGCGGAAGCGAAGGAGCTGGCGGCATCAGGCGTGACGGAACTGGTCGTCATCGCGCAGGATACCACCCGCTACGGCGAGGATCTCTACGGCGAACCGAAGCTGCCGGAGCTGCTGACGAAGCTCTGCGCAATAGACGGTTTCCGCTGGATTCGGGTGCTGTACTGCTATCCGGAGCGCATCACCGATGAGCTGATTGATGTGATCGCGCGTGAGCCGAAGATTGTGAAATATCTGGATATTCCGATTCAGCACTGCAATGCGGAGGTGCTGCGCCGGATGCGCCGCAAATGCGATGCGGGAAGTCTGCGGACGCTCTTTGCAAAGCTGCGGTCGCGCATTCCGGAGATTACGCTGCGCACCACGCTGCTGGTCGGATTCCCCGGCGAAACGGAGGAACAGTTCACAGAGCTGGCGGAGTTCATTCAGGAGATTCGCTTTGACCGGCTGGGCTGCTTTGCGTACTCCGAGGAGGAGAATACTCCCGCAGCGAAAATGCCTGATCAGGTGGATGAGGATGTGCGGCAGCACCGCGCCGACATCATCATGGAGCAGCAGATGCTGATTGCTGCGGCGCTGAATGAGGCGCGTGTCGGCACAGAACCGGAAGCGGTCATAGAGGGGTACGATCCTGCGGCGGAATGCTGGATTGCGCGCACCGCAGCCGATGCCCCCGACATTGACGGACGGGTTTACATCCCTGCCCCGCGTGAGAACGGGCTGCACATCGGAGACTTTGTGCGCGTACATATCACGGAAACGGCGGATTTTGACCTGATCGGGGAGGTGTGCGAGGCGTGAATACACCGAATAAGCTGACGCTGGCGCGTGTGCTGCTTGTGCCGGTCTTTGTCATCTTTTTCTATTGGAAGATCCCTGCGCACTATCTCCTTGCGACGCTTGTGTTCGTCATCGCGGCGATCACCGATGCTGTAGACGGACATCTCGCACGCAAGAATCACCAGATCACCGATTTCGGCAAGTTCCTCGATCCGCTTGCGGACAAGGTGCTGGTGGTGGCAGCACTCTCCTGCTTTTTGCAGCAGCAAGCGGTGAATATTGTGATATTTCTGCTGATTATCTCGCGGGAATTCATGGTTTCGGCGCTGCGGCTGGTTGTCGCGGGCAAGGGAACGGTTGTGCCGGCAGGTTTTGCGGGCAAACTCAAAACCGCCTTCACGATGGTCGCACTGATCGCAGCGATGGTATACCGCTCTTTCCGTCTGGATTTCAACGCTTTCGGGCTGCATATTCCGGCAGCGGTCTATACCGGTGCGGATGTGCTGCTGGCGATTCTGTTCTGGATTGCGGCGATCCTGACGGTCTGGTCGGGTGCAGAGTATCTGGTCAGCTATTGGAAGGACATCGACCCAAGCAAATAAGCGCGCACTGTCCCGCTTGACAAGATCTCAAAAGTGTGGTATCATATACAAGGGAATTTACGCGGAGATGTGATTCCCCGCCAAAAAACACGTTCCAAGCCACGAAAGGACAGGATAAGAGCTATGATTACTGCTATTGTAGGCGGAAACTGGGGCGACGAGGGCAAAGGCAAGCTGACTGATGTGTTTGCTGCCGATGCTGATTACGTCATCCGGTTCCAGGGCGGCGCAAACGCCGGTCACACCATTATGAACCAGTACGGAAAATATGCGCTGCATATTCTGCCGTCCGGCGTCTTTCAGGAGGGCACAGTCAATATCATCGGCGCAGGTGCTGCGTTCAATGCGGATGCCTTCAAGAAAGAGCTGGAGATGCTGAAGGAGGCGGGCGTTCCGACCCCGAATATCCGCATCTCTGACCGCGCACAGCTCGTCATGCCGTATCATATCCTCTTTGATAAGCTGGAGGAGCAGCGTCTGGGCAAGCACAGCTTCGGCTCGACGCAGTCCGGCATTGCCCCGCATTACGCTGACAAGGCGATGAAAATCGGCTTCCAGCTTGCGGAGCTTTATAATGAAAATCTCGCGGAGAAGGTCGAGCGCGTCTGCATCATCAAGAATGCGACGATTGCCGGTCTTTATCCGGATGCACAGCCGCTTGATCCCAAGGAGATCCTTGCATATCTCAAGGAGGTCGGCGAATATGTGAAGCCGTATCTGTGCAATCTCGGTGAGATGATGCACGAGGCTGTCAAGGCAGATAAGAACATTCTGCTGGAAGGTCAGCTCGGCGCTCTGCGTGACCTCACCAACGGCATCTACCCGATGACCACTTCTTCCAGCACGCTCGCAGGCTACGGCGCAGTCGGTGCCTGCCTGCCGCCGCACGCCATCAAGCGCGTGATTACGGTTGTCAAGGCGTACAGCTCCTGCGTCGGTGCAGGTCCGTTCACGACTGAAATCTTCGGTGATGAGGCGGATGTGCTGCGCAGAAAGGGCGGCTCTGACGGCGAATTCGGTGCAACGACCGGCAGACCGCGCAGAATGGGCTGGTTCGATGCAGTTGCAACACGCTACGGCGTTGCGATGCAGGGTACGACGGATGTTGCGCTCTCGCTGATTGACGTGCTGGGCTACCTCGATGAGATTCCGGTCTGCGTCGCATACGATGTCAACGGTACGCGCACCACGGAGTTCCCCAGCGGTGACCGTCTCGATGCTGCAAAGCCGATTTACGAGAAGGTCAAGGGCTGGAAGACCGACATCCGCGGCATCAAGGAATGGGACAAGCTGCCGCAGGAGGCAAAGGATTACGTGCTGTACATTGAAAAGCTGATTGACTGCCCGATCACCATGATCTCGACGGGTCCGGATCGCAGCGAAATGATTTACAGAAAGTAATATTTCATACATACAATACAGACAGGCTGATTCTTTCCGCCTGTCTGTTTTTGTTTGTCGGGTTTCAAAGCAATATTCGCCAAAAAACCAAGCAAATCCATGCGGATATTCTGCGCGCACAAGCACGGAAAATCGTTGACAGCGGCGGAAAAACTGTGCTATAATATAGTATGCGGCAGAATATCCAGGCCGCAGAGAAATAGAAAAGTTGTCCGCTTTATACGGAAAGCGAACAGGAAAGAGTATCCCCTTTTTGGAAAGGAAGTTACCAGATGTCCCAAAAAAAAGAGCTGCACTGCGATTGCGGCGCTCCGTTCACAAGTGAAGGAGTCTGCACAGTCTGCGGCAAAAAGCGCCCCCGCTCCGCCGGATACCGTGTCTGGCACAGCTTCTGGTGCGTCATTGCAACGCTCATTCTGCTGCTGTGCATCAACACGACCGCCGCGATGCGCCATGCGCTCCGCACGAATGCGCCTGTCACCGGACTGCACGATTCGCGGCTCTCAGATATGAAAATCCCGTTTACCGGCAAGACGCTTGCCGCTTACATCAAATCCGGCTTTGTCGCGGATGAGAATGTGCTGGAAACAGACATTGCCTCAGCCGTCGATGAAATGGATATTCCGGTGTACCTCTCCGGAAAGCTCGGTGCATACTATCAGCTTCTGCGCGGCGAATCCGATGCGGTTGTTACCGTTACAGAAGATGAAATCGTCGGAATGCTCGATATGAACCGCACCGCACTGCTCAATCAGTGTATGCTTATCATTGAGGATGCCGATATTGCGGAGCTGCGCAATACTGTCAGCGGCCCGCTTGGATTCCTCAGCAGCACAGCAGAAACCGCTTATGGCTCGCCTGCCGGCAGAATGCTCGCGCATTTCCGTGTGAGCGTCGCCCGCATCGTGCTGGATGTGCTTTTGCTGGGACTCCTCCTTTGGCGCTGGAGCATTGTGTACCGCAACAGCGGCAGACCTGCTGCACGCGCTGTCCGCAGCATGGGCATCACAATCGGTGTGCCTGCCTGCATCACCTTTCTGCTGGTGCTGATTACCGGTGTCGGTTCGCTGTTTGTCAGCGATTCCGTGACCGGCATCCACCCGCTGACCAAAGCGATCCGCGCTCCCTACTGGGCAATCTCCGCAACAGAGCTGCTGGCTGCTGCTGCAATGGTCGGGGCAGCATATCTCATTGCCCACCAGACCGCAAGAGCGGCTGCGAAGCCCGCAGAGGCATCTGCACCGGAACGCGTCAGCGTCCCGCGCCCCGCAGCAGAACCGCCCGTCCGTACACTCCGTGCAAGAGGTACAGCGGACAGCCCTGCACCGGGTAAACCGTGCATCTCCTGCGGCAGAGAACTCAAGGCGGAGGCAAAATTCTGCATTTACTGCGGCGCAAATCAGGATGCGGATGCCGTACCTGAGCCGGATGTTCAGCCGGAAAAAGCACCGCGTATTGACCTCAGCAAAACCACAGAGCTGCCGCACATCGACAGCTAATACACAGAGAAAAGAAGGGTAACCCGATGACAAAACGTCCGCAGAAGCATAACGCTCCTGCTGCGGCGCTCGGCGTACTGACCGGTGCGCTGATTCTTGGAGGAATCTTTTTCGCCGGCAATTCAGTCCTGAACCACAAGAAGAACCCCGCGAATACAATCGCAGAAGCCGAGACAACCGCATCGGCAGCAGCAACCACCACCACGACATCTGCTGCCGCAACTACTACAACAACGACCACGACCGCCCGTTTCCCGCTTGCTGCAACCCGCACTGCGGAAACTGTCACGGTGGATGATACGGAGCTGGTGTTTGCCCGCAACTGCATTCTGCTGGAGTGCGGCGGGGGCGATACGGCAAATGTGCTTGCAGAACGCAGCGCAGATGCCAAAATCCCGCCGGCATCCCTCACCAAGATTATGTCCATGCTGACATTCTTCGACCTCTGCGGCGAGGATGTCTTTGAGGATACAATCGAGATGGACGGCGATGCCATTCAGGCTGCACGCGCAGAGCTTGCCTATGTCGCGGGATTCACCGCCGGCGAGACCTGCAAGATCAAGGATCTGCTCTATGCGATGATGCTCCCTTCCGGCGCGGATGCCGCGCTCATGCTCGCAACCTATGCGTCGGGCAGCGAGGAGGCGTTCGTCAGCGAGATGAACCGTCTCGCGGGCGAAATGGGGCTGACCGGTACGCATTTTGTCAATTGTGTCGGTCTGCACGACGATGACCATTACAGCACCGCCGCAGACCTCTCCCGCATGATGCGCTGTGCGCTGCGCAGCGATGTTTGCAGGAAGCTGATGTCCACGCGGGAATATACCACATCCGAAACCGAAGAACATCCTGACGGCATCTACCTGCAAAGCACCACGCTCTGGCGCATGAACGGCGATGAACTCGAATCGCTCAGCAGACCGCTGCACATCATCGGCGGTAAAACCGGCTTTACCAATCCCGCCGGACAGTGCCTCGCTACATGGGCGGAGGATGCACAGGGCAATCGCTGGATTTGTGTTGTGTGCGGCTCAACCGCGCAGCATTCTATGGATGCGGTCTCCGATACGCTCACGCTTTATCAGCTCACGGACAAGCCGCTGGATGAGATTGCGCGCTATGTGCTGGATGAGGACGATATTCTCGACCCGCCGCCGCATTTCTGAGAACGGAGGCGCAGCATGAAATTCAAGATCACGACTGCGAAATCAGCAGGTTTCTGCTTCGGCGTAGACCGCGCCGTCAAACTGGTCTATCAGGCGCTCGATGAGGGCAGGCGCGTTGCGACGCTCGGCCCGATTGTTCACAATGATTCTGTCGTCAGCGACCTGAATGCCCGCGGAGCGCGTATCATCGACGATCCTGCGCAGCTTGAAGCGGGTGAAACCCTGATTATCCGTGCGCACGGTGTTCCGCGCTCTGTCTATGAGCAGGTGAATGCCAGCGGAAATCCCGTCATTGACGCGACCTGTCCGTTTGTAGCGCGCATTCATAAGATCGTCGCGGAGCAGACCGCGCAGGGCAGACAGGTGTTCATCGCCGGCGATCCGCTCCATCCCGAAGTGCAGGGCATCATCGGGCATTGTAATGAAAATTATACAGTTTTCCGCGACAAATCCGAGCTGATGTGCTTAATTGATAGAACTTTGCCTGAAAGGCTTGCAATTGTCGCGCAGACTACGTATAATAGTATATTATGGGAGGATTGTATAGGGCTTTTGCCATCCGATCACCCCGATCTCAAGGTATTTGATACCATCTGTAACGCGACTGCTACCCGACAGTCAGACGCGGACGCACTCTCACGGGAGTCCGATCTCATGATTGTTGCGGGCGGACGCCATAGCTCCAACACCGTCAAACTCTTTGATGTGTGCAGCAGAAACTGCCCCACCTGGCATATCGCTGAGGCGGCAGAACTGCGGGACTGTGCCGCCCAGATCCGGCAGACAGCGGCAGATGCGTGTGCAAAGCACGGCAGTGATCATGTACTGCGAATCGGCATCACGGCAGGCGCCAGTACACCCGCTCAGATTATTAAGGAGGTTCAAACCTATATGTCTGAAATCATTGACACCACCACCACCACCCCGGATAACGAGGAATTCAGCTTCGAGGCTGAACTCGAAAAGAGCTTTACCAGAAAAATTCGTAAGGGAGACCGGGTTACGGGCACTGTCGCCAGCATCAGCGGCAACAACGAAGTCATGGTTGATGTAGGTGCCAAGCAGACCGGCTATATTACCCTCTCTGAACTGACCAGTGACACCTCTAAGAAGCCGTCCGACATTGTGAAAGTTGGCGATGAGCTTGAGCTGATCGTCATTCAGGTAAACGACGCTGAAGGTACTGTTCAGCTCTCGAAGCGCAGAGTCGATGAACTCGTCGGCTTCGAGAACATCCTCAAAGCTTATGAGGCAAAAGAGGTGCTTGAGGGTACTGTGCAGAGCGTTGTCAAGGGCGGTCTGGTCGCTGACAGCAACGGCGTCCATGTCTTTATCCCTGCATCGCAGTCCGGTCTCGGCCGCGGCGCAGATCTCAACGTGCTTCTCAAGCAGCCGGTGCGCTTCGTCATCATCGACGTCAACGAGCAGCGCCGCAGAGCAGTCGGCTCGATCCGTCAGGTCCAGAAGGAAGAGCGCGATGCTGCGAAGGCAAAGTTTTGGGAGACCGCAAAGGTCGGTGACGTTTACACCGGCGAGGTCAAGTCCCTTACCAGCTACGGTGCATTCGTCGATCTCGGCGGCATCGACGGTATGGTCCATGTCTCTGAGCTGAGCTGGAGCCGTATCCACCAGCCGAGCGATGTTGTCGCTGTTGGTGATACCCTCGAAGTCTACATCAAGGCACTCAACCCCGAAACCGGCAGAATCTCCCTCGGTCACAGACGCGAGGAGGATAATCCGTGGGTGAAGTTCACGACCGAGTATCAGGTCGGTGACATTGTGGATGCAACCATCGTCTCCGTGACGAGCTTTGGTGCATTCGCTCGCATTACCGATAACATTGACGGTCTGATCCACATTTCTCAGCTCGCAAATGAGCGCGTCACCAATGTCAAGGACGTCGTGAACGTCGGTGACACCGTGACGGTCAAGATCACTGCGATTGACAATGAGAAGAAGCGCATCAGCCTCTCCATCCGTGAGGCAGGCGACGATGCAGCAGATGCTGAGACGGAGACCGATGAGGTCGTGTACTCCGATGAAGCACCCGCAGACGCTGAGTAATGCGTCATATAAAGCGATAATCCTGAAAAAGGAGAGTGAAGGAGATTCACTCTCCTTTTCGTTTTTGCCCGAAATCCGGACTTTCTGCCCGTTTTTGTGCTTTGACATTTTCTGCAAAATGTGGTAATATGTATGCAGATATGCGGATAACGCATGAAGACAGTACGGGAGGTGAGATTGATGAGCGCTTCTTATGCAGTGAGCTGCCCCTTCTGCAAGGGCGACATTGAGCATCGGGATGACATTTACTATTGCAAGGAATGCGGCAAGGGCTTTTCTCCGCATCAGATGCAGCTTCTCATCACCAACGGAAAGCTGGAAGAACCCGAAATCCTCTCAAAAGGTGCCGCTGCCCGCAAGATCACCCTTTGGATCATCAGCGGTCTGATCGTTGCGGCTGTTCTATGGGTTACCGTGAGCTGGATGCTCATGCTCCTGCTCTCCCCCGTCATCGTCGCCGTCGTGCGGGAAAACTGCAAGAAGATCATCGCCGCCGGCAAAAGAGAAAGGATCAAGCCCTATTACGGGCCGGAAACAATCGAGGATTATATTGCTGTTTTCCGCAATATGCACGCGAAAGCGCCTGCCTGCTCCTTCGCCGGCGAGGCTGCCTATCAGCTCAGACAGTTTCAGGAGCGCAAAAGAGCGCTGCATTTCCTCATGGGCTCCGAGGAGCATCCCTTCCGCGATGCCGAAAACGAAGCAGAGGTCTATATGCTCGCAAACTGCAAGCGGCTCTATGTTCGCCTGCAATGCTGTAATCTGCGGCTTCCCTCGGAGATCGCTGCCTACGATGCCGATTTCCAGCAGTGCCTCAACGATAATGCCGTCGTGCTGCGCGATTTCGAGCGGTTGACCTATGAGGTTTCTAAGCTGGATGAGGGGTCTGCCCCGCAGGCGCCCGCCCTCGGTGTACTCGCAGATGCGCTGCATGACGTGCGTACCGGTCAGAGAGAACTTCCGCAGCGCCGCATTTCATGAGCGCAAACTACTTGACCGGATCCTTTTTTTGTGGTATAATAAGAGCGTTCCCGTTTTCAGGAACGCTCTTTCTTTGCCCCGATAGCTCAGTAGGATAGAGCGGCTGCCTCCTAAGCAGCAGGCCATCGGTTCGATTCCGGTTCGGGGTGCTGAAAATGGCGGAATGCGGCATTTGCATTTCCGTAGAAGATAAACCGGCAGGGTCAGAGCGCTCTGCCGGTTTTTGTATACGGATAGGTTTTCAGGCTTCCGGCTGAGATTTCTCTGCTTCCGCCATTTTTTCGAGAGCGCGGAAATCAACTTTGCCGACTGCCGTGACGGGGAATTCACCGATCACTGTTGTTTTGCGCGGACGGGCATAGGCGGTAAGCTTCTGGTCATACAGTGCAAGGATTTCCTGCTGCTGCGTGTCGCCGTACTGATACCCCTGCCGCACCTTGATGAATGCAACCGGAACGAAACCGCGCTTGGAATCGGTGCGCTTGACCACGGCACTTTTCTCCACAAATGCGAGGGTATTGATCAGCTCCTCAATATCATCCAGGATGACCTGTTCGCCGTTTACTTTGATCATTCTGTCGATTCGCCCGATGACTTCCACTTTGCCGTCCTGATGAATGACAGCATGGTCGCCGGTATGCAGCCACAGTTTGCCGTCTGCGTGGCGGCGGAGAACCTTGCCGGTCAGTTCCGCTTCATCGTAGCCGCGCATAATCTGTGCGCCGGACATACACAGTTCTCCGGTTTCTTCGTAGCCGAGTTCCTGTTCTGTGCCGTTTTCCACGATTTTGACATCCGTACCGATGTTCGGCACACCGTCGTAGATGATGCCGCCGGCGGATTCCGTCAGACCGTAGCCGTCATGCACTTCCGCCTGCGAATGATGCGCCTGAAAGAAGGCGGTTGTGCGTTCTTTTTCGGTGCGGTCGATCAGAGAACCGCCGGAGAGGATATATTTGACGTGTGAGAGATCGGCATTCCGGAAGTGTTCATTATTGCGGATGGCGGGGAACATATTTGGAATACCGCCGAACAGGTTGACGCGGTCTTTGAGAAACAGCTTATCCAGCCGTTTGAAGTTGATTTTCATGATGATGTCGAGATTGACGCCGAGTGTCAGGGCGACGTGCGTACCGATGATCAGACCGAAAGAATGGTTCAGCGGCATAAAAGCAGCGATTTTGTCACCGCGCCGGAATGCAAACCGGTCATTATAAAACTGTCTGGAAGCGCTGTCAATGCTGGATTCCGTCAGCATGACGCCCTTCGGTTTGACTGTTCCGCCGGTATAAAGCTGAACTGCGGTATAGGTGTCATTGAAGGATGTATCCAGATTCTGATGCGGTGCTTTTGATGCGGTGTACTGACGGAAGGAGATGACCCGTTCGCTGTATTGGACAGGCTTCACGCCCATTTTCGGCGCGAGGATATGCCGGAATGCAAATGCCATCGGTCCGGGCATGGAGGCGGTAATATCCAGTGCAATGACTTTTCCGTTTTCCGGCAGGATGTCACGGAATCTGCCGAACACAAGGTCAGAGAGGAAGATTCTGCTTTCAGGGAAGCCGTTTGCGCTGTTCTGCTGCTGAATCATCCGCAGTTTATTCTGCATATCTTCTTTGGTGGAAAGCGGGAAAATCGGGGTAACGGTTGCCTTGAGGCGATACAGCGCATAGAGAACGATCAGCGATTCCGGCGTGTTCACGAGAATCAGCGGGACGCGCATTCCCTTGCGGATGCCGTCTGCATACATCTGATCTGCCGTCTCATCAATTCTGCGGAGAAATTCTCCGTGGGAGATTTTTGTTCCGAAGAATTCCATTGCTGTTTCGTCGTGCCAGTCCTGATTCGAGACAACCAGTCTGTCATAGGGTGACAGATTCCCCTGCTGCCATTTGAGATCGCCTTTCCGGTAATGCTTCATCCAGAGGCGGTCGGCAGAGGGCAGCCCTGCCGGTGCGGCATCTGCCGCAAGAACCGGTTCTCTGTTCTGCCGGATGATCGCTGCAATTCTGTCCTGTATCTGATCTGCCGTCAGTCCTTTTGTGAGGATGCATTCAGTCGGTGCGGTGATTTGTACGGAAACAGCGCTGTCGGCTGTCACAAAAATGTCAATGTGATTGCGCTGTGCCGCACCTGCAAGATCCTGCCCTGCAATGACGGCAAACCGGAATGCGGGCACACCGGATTTGAAGCAGATGCGCAGAAACCGTGTTTTCATCTGCCGTGCTGCATCCGGATCTGCCTCTGAAGGTTCAAACACAAAAATTTCATGCCCGGAAGCGGACAGCGAAGAAAACAGACTGTTCATGTTATCTGCATCGCCTGCACGGAACTTTGCAGGATTGATATGCAGCGCTCCGGTGTCAAATCCGATTTTCATTGTCCGTCATCCTCCTCATGGCTGATCTCGTTCAAATATGCCTGATATTTTTGCTTTTCCGATGCCAGTGCAGCGGAATCGTGCCGGACGGTTTCATAATACTGCGTGAGATTTTCCATACTCAGCGCAGCAACTGCACGTTCCAGCGCGCGGGTTTTCTGTATGACGGAATCTGTGCCGGAAACATAGATCATCTCACCGAAGCGCACATACACCGTTCGGCCGAAGGAACTGACCGCTGCCGGCAGAATGCCCGTACCGGTTTTCTGTGCGAGGGCGGCTGTTCCCGGCTGAAAGCGGTTCAGGAAACGCTTTTTTCCTTCCGGCGATTTGTTCTTGCGCGTGCCTTCCGGAAAGATCAGCGCAGTGCGGTTATGCGCGACATAGGAAGCCAGCTTTTCCGATGCCTGCTGCTTGTCTGCGGGGTCTTTGCGGTCGATGAAAACGCCCAGACCGGTATAGGAAAACAGCCAGCCGCGGAAAGTGTGTTCGATTTCTTTTGCAGCAAATCCGACAAACGGGCGGTTGCCCAGTGCCAGCCCCAGACGGTATTGATCGGCGCTGTCACAGTGATTGCAGGCGATGATAAAACCGTCCTGATACGGCACATTTTCTTTGCCGAATGCCGTGACATGATAAAACAGCTTTGCCGGCAGCCGGATCATCCGGTACAGCGCACGGAAGCGGCGGTCACCTTTGCGGAATGCGGCCTCATCCAGCCTGACTGCCTGCAAATGCCGCTGATAAGCACGGAAATACGCCGCCTTTTCAGCGCTTGACAACTGCGCAGCAGCTTCGCGGCTCAGTTTTTGGAAGGGCTTCTGCGGCGGTACATCCAGTGAAAGCAGCGCGGTCTGAATCTCCGCCCAGCTTTTTACACGGGTGATGTTTTCGTGTGCAGTATCCCGGTTATACGGTGCATCCGGCATCAGCACGCGAAAGCCGTTTTCTGCGAGCATCAGTGCATTGTCTGCGCGGTCTTCGATCATCGCATCTGCACCGAGTTTGCGGCAGGCAAAGAGTTTATCCTGCGGGCTGAGATCTTCTCTGCAATAATGAATCGCCCGAAAGCGGATGCCGGCTGCTTGCAGCCATGCTTCAAACCAGTGCCGCGCCATTTTGCCGAGCGGATTGTGGTCTGTGGCGAATTTCCGTGCTGTGACGGCATGAAATTCGCAGCCCTGCTGCGCAAGCCCCGCAATGACCGCTGCTGCTCCTGCACGCGCCGGTTCGGATTTGCAGTAACGGCGGTAGATGCCGAATGCCTTGCCGTATTTTTTGAGCTTCGGCAGATCACTGACATCGAACATTTCATCGAGGGCATATGCATCGGGATTGACTGCCTCGCGGGCAAATGCTGCTTTTCCTGCGCGGAGATTGTGCGCGGCGAGATCTGTCAGCACGCCGTCGGCATCGCAGCCGATGACGAGCCGGATCTGTTTGCATCCGGTTGTATGTTCCAAACCCATAACGACACCTCAGATTATAAAATACCAATATAAAGATATTATATCACGAATCGACAAAAGAATCAATATTATTCTGCTGTACGCCGGCAGTTCCGCAGGCGGAAAAGCGGCGGACTGCCGGAGAATCATGTCCGGAAAAGTAATAAGATTGCCATAAAAAGCAATTGTCTTCCATACGAAATCGTGCTATAATGAGGTTGACAGAAGACGAACGGCGCGCAGATGCGCAGAATATGAATCAGGGGGGAACATTATGGAAAAGCACAGAACTTACAGAAGATTGTTTGCTGCACTTGCGGCACTTTCCATGCTGTCTGCGGCAATGCCTGCTGCTGTGGCATCAGAAGACCATCCGGCAGCCCTTACGGCGGCGGCAGCAGATACCGGCAGCCGTCTCCGCGTGGACATCAACAAGAATGACGGCAGAAAGGCATCCTACGCGAAAAATGCGAAAAACTGGCTGCTGGCAGAGGGTGTATCCGCATCGTATACCGTCGGCGGCATTACCTTCAAGCTATCCAACGGCGGGTCAGCCGGCGGGAATGTTACCGGTGCGAACAACAAAAAACTTCAGCTTCAAAGCGGTGACTATCCGCGCCTGACAATGGACGGCGCGAAAATCAAGGACGGCGATAACGGCGGTGTGCTGAAACTGGAAATCAGCGGCCTCAGCAGCGGTGCGCATTCGCTGCAAATGTGGCACTGCAATACAGACGGCTATGAGAACAGCAATCTGAGTATTTCAGTCAACGGAAACAAGGTGCTGACCGGCGTGAAATGCCCGACCAATGTCAAGGATGAAAATGACGCGGGCATTTCCTATGTCACATGGCAGGGCAGCAGCGTGACCATTCTCATCTCGCCGGAGGGCGGCGGCAGACAGGACGTTGCATGGCTGAATGCCTTTGAACTGGACGGTTCCGATCCGGTAAACGGTGTTTCGCGGATGTCCCCTGCCGATCAGGAAAATCACCTGAATGCTGCGGACGGGCTCTCGTGGACAGCAGGCAGAAATGCGCGTTCGCATGACGTGTACATCGGCACAAGCTATGATGCCGTATTCAGCGCGGAGAAGGGTTCGCCGGAGTTCAGGGGAAATCAGACCGGCACATCCTATGCGCTGGATGACAGCTATTCCTCGATCCCGACCTACTACTGGCGCGTGGACACCGTGACGGATACCGGTACGGTGCGGGGTGCGGTGTATTCGTTCAGGGTCAGCCGCCTCGCTTTCCCGACTGCGGAAGGCTACGGCAGATTTGCACGCGGCGGCAGAGGCGGCACAGTGTATCATGTTACGAATCTCAACGATTCCGGAGAAGGTTCGCTGCGGTACGGTCTGGAAACGCTCAAAGGACCGCGGACCGTGGTGTTTGATGTCGGCGGCGTGATTGCACTGAAATCGGTTCTCTGCATTCCGGAGGACGGCGGCGATGTGTATGTTGCGGGACAAACTGCCCCCGGCGACGGCATCACGCTGATTAACTATACCTTCGGCGCAATGGGCAGCGAGGATGTCATCATCCGCGATGTGCGCACCCGTGTCGGAGATGTGTCCGGTCAGTCGATGGGCGGCATGGGGATTGCCTCCTGCAACCACACAATCATCGACCACTGTTCTGTTTCGTGGGCAACAGATGAGGGCCTCTCCTCCCGCGGTGCATCGAATATCACATTCCAGTGGAATATCATCGGAGAATCGCTGCATGATTCCGTTCATTATGATGCGGGTGACCGCGGTTCGGGGACGGAAACGCATTCGTTTGCGGCATCCATCGGCGGATATGTCGGGTCGTTCCATCATAATCTGCTGATCGACTGTACCGGACGGAACTGGTCACTTGCCGGCGCACTGGAACAGGACGGCGTGACCTACGGCGGCGCACTCGATATCCGGAACAATGTGGTCTACAACTGGCGTGACCGCACCACGGACGGCGGTGCGCGGTTCGTGCAGTTTGTTGGCAACTATTATAAGGCGGGTGCTGTCTCGGATACCTCACTGCATCTGGTTTCTGTAGACGGCAATGAACTTGGCCTCAGCGATATGCAGCGGCTTTATGCAGCGGGCAATCTGAAGGCGGCACAGAACGGTTCGGTGCTGATTGCGGCAAATGCGGATGAATGGGCATCGGGCAAGGCGAAGTCCGGCGGCAAGAATTCGACCAATCAGACCGTGCGCAGCGATGTGCAGTGGTTTGAACCGTATGTCAATACCGAAACTGCCGAAAATGCGTACAAATCCGTGACGGCGGGTGCAGGCGCGACTGTTCCCGCGTGGGATTACATTGACAGCCGCTATATTAAAGAGGTCACGACCGGTTCCTATACTTATACCGGCTCAAAGCAGAAACTCAAGGGCATCATTGATTCGCAGAACGATGCGGGCGGCTATCCGGACAGCAGCCGCTTCAAGGGCGGTGATGCCCCCGCCGATACAGACCGCGACGGCATTCCGGATGCATGGGAATCTGCGCACGGTCTGAAGCCGAATGATGCGGCAGACGGCGCAGCGGTGTCGCTTTCGGGTGATGATTATACGAATCTGGAGCTGTATCTGAATGAGCTGGCGGGTGATCCTGTGGCATTCAACGGGAATCCCGTTCCGCCGGAGCCGATTTCCGGTGCGCTGATTGCATCGGTAGAGGTGCTGGATCAGCAGTACGCCTCCGGCTGGCGCATTGATCCCGCAGCAGAGACAGGAGATGCGGTGTTCACAGACCGGACGGCGGAACAGGCGGCAATCACATCGCTGCCGGCAAAGCTGACCGGTGCGGAATTGCTCCTCACGCCCTGCGATGCGAAAAAATCTGCGGCGGAACAGGCGGTTGTGACCGCAGCAGAAGATCTCACACTGTATGTGGGACTTGACAGCCGCGTGGAGAATGTTCCTGCGTGGCTCGCTGGCTGGGAGCGGGAATCCGGCACCGTAGAAACGAGCAATGATGTGACCTTTGTGCTGTATTCCAGACCGCTGCACGCCGGCGAAACCGTCACGCTCGGTGCGAACGGGCAGTCGTCGTACTGCATGAACTACATTGTGCTGGCGGCGGCAGGCATTCGCCTGATCGGTGACGTCAATCTTGACGGCACGGTTGACCGCGCAGATGCCGTTACCTTGCAGCAATTTCTGCTGACAGCGCGGATGCTTTCCGAACAACAGAGTGAACCGGCGGATCTCAACGGCGATGAAAAGCTCTCCGCAGTTGATTTGTCGCTGCTGAAACAGATTCTGATGTCATAATGCGATGAAAAACCGGCAGAGTCCCCACTCTGCCGGTTT
>DGVV01000112.1 GCA_002395085.1 Ruminococcus sp. UBA4275
AGCGCCCCATTATAATCATCGCGCAGCGATACCTTTTTCGACAGCCTGAGCGACCTGTCAGGAAGGCAGGCCGCTTTTGTTAGCTTTTGTTAATATGAGATTGCAGGCTTATTCCATCACCGCATCCCGGAGCTGTACATAAGCGCCGGTCTCATCCTCATAGGTATTGAAAGTACCGTGTACCACGATCTCAGAACCCAGCTCCGGATAATCGTCCGGATAGGTATGATCTCCTTCCAGCACAAACTCAATGCCCTGCGCACAGCAGGCAGTCGCATCGGAGATCAGCACGGCAAAGTATTCTTTCTGCGTCTGCGGATCCTGATAATAATCAAATGTTCCCTTTGCGCGGACAAGCTTGCCGCTATAGTCGGTTTCACCGAACACCATGTCATAAACCTGTGCATAGACCATATTGCTGTCAAGTGTTGTCAGGTCAACATCATATTCACCGTTTGCAGCATCCGGCACAGCGACCGTCGGCTTGGGTACATCTGATGTTTCAGCGCTGCTCTGTACATCATTGTTTTCCGTCTGTTCCTGCGCCGCAATCAGATCATTAATTTTCTGCGTATCGGGATTGCCGCAGCCGGTCAGCAGCAGTCCGCAGCACAGCAGACATACAATTCTTTTCATGGAATCACCCCTCCGTTTTGGATTCATTGATTCGTTCCGTCTGATTCAGGCAGCAGAAATCAACCCCATAGGATTGATATGTGCCGAATACCCCTCTGACTGTTATTTCCGAGAAGTTTTCAATGCCTTCAAATGCGGATTCATCCGCCGGAAAGAACGAGATTTCCGCCGCACAGCAAGCCTGTTCGTCCAGAACACGAATGATCGCATTATGATTGCCCTTATAGTATTCGCCGCAGATCTGCACGGTCTGTCCGATGTAGGAATCCGGCTCATAGATCATCTGGTTCACCTGACTGTACTGCATCGTTTTATTGAGCGCCGTCAGATCCATGACAGAATCCTCTGTCGGATTGCCGCAGCCGGTCAACAGCAGCATCGCAGAAAACGCTGCTGTCAGGATACGCTTCATCTGTGAACGCCTCCCATAACTGCGGAGATGCCGCAGAAGATCAGAAATACCGCAATATCCGCCGTGACAATGGTTGAGCCGACGGGCGTGGAAAACAGAATCGACAGCATAATCCCGATTGCTGCACACAGCACCGAGATCACCGCCGAGCAGAGGATTACGCCGCGGAAGCTCCGGAATACGCGCATTGCAGAGAGCGCCGGAAAGATAATCAGCGCGGAGATCAGCAGCGAACCGACCAGATTCATCGCCAGCACAATGATGGTCGCCGTAATCATCGCAATGATGAGATTGTATGCATTTGCGTTGACGCCGGATGCCTTGCAGAAGCTCTCATCAAAGGTCACGGCGAAGATTTTGTTGTAAAACAGCAGGAACACTGCAATCACAATCACCGCCATGATGACGCAGAGTGTCACATCCGATTTTTTCAGTGTGAGAATGGATGTAGAGCCGAACAGCGTGCTGCACACATCGCCCGTGATATTTGCCGAGGAAGGAAACAGGTTCATCAGCATATAGCCAATTGCCAGCGCGCCGACTGAGATCATCGCAATCGCCGCATCTCCTTTGATTTTCGTGTTCTGACCGGTGCGCAGCAGCAGAATTGCCGAGAGCAGCGTGACCGGCAGAATGATCACCATTTTATTCGTCAGACCGGTAATTGTTGCCACCGCCATTGCGCCGAAAGCGACATGAGAAAGCCCGTCTCCGATGAACGAAAAGCGCTTCAGCACAAGCGTCACGCCGAGCAGCGAGGAGCAGAGCGCAATCAGCAGACCGACTGCAAACGCATACCGGACAAACGGATATTTGACAAAATAATCAACCAGTGTTTGCAGCTCATTCATGTTCTGCACCTCCTGCCGCTAAAAATGCTTTGCCGGTTTCGCTTTCACAGTATTCCGCTGCCGTGCCGAAAAAGCGCTGTGTCTGTCCGCCGATATGCAGAATATGCGAGGCATAGCGCACTGCCGCATGAACATCGTGCGAGACCATGATAATTGTGACGCCGCCGCGGTTGAGCTTCGCGATCAGTTCGTAGAGGTCGATCTGCGCTTTCGGGTCAAGCCCCGTGACCGGCTCATCGAGCAGCAGCATCGAATCCGCTGCACAGAGCGCCCGCGCCAGCAATACGCGCTGCTGCTGTCCGCCGGAAAGCTCCCGATAACAGCGCCGCGCAAGATCTGTGATGCCGAGCCGCTCCATATTCTGCTCTGCACGGCTGCGCTCTGCTTTCGTATAAAACGGGCGGAATCCGCATTTTCCGAGACAGCCGGAACGGACGATTTCGCGCACCGATGCCGGAAAATCCTTCTGCACAACCGTCTGCTGCGGCAGATAGCCGATGCCGGTCACATTCCGCGTGATGCTGCCGCTCTGCGCCGGATGCAGTCCGAGCAGCGCCTTGACGAGCGTGCTTTTGCCCGAACCGTTTTCACCGAGAATGCAGAGGTAATCACCGCGGTGAACCGTGAAATTCAGTCCCTCCGCAACCGTACCTGTTTCATAGCCGAGCGAAACCTTTTCGCAGACGATCTCTGCGCCCATTTTCATCTTCCCCTTTATTTGGTGTCTCCGACGGATTTATCATGAGGGCTCCGCCCTCAAACTCCTGCCAGAGGGATACTATCCCTCCGGACTCCCGCTGCTGCTCTGTTCCCACCTTTTGGGGCAGATGCAGAACAGAAATGGGATTCCCAAGGGACAATGTCCCTTGGGCGGGGTTTGGGGCAGCGCCCCATTTCAAATCCATCGGAGATACCGATTAAATTAAGTATCAAGACAACCCGTAAGCTGTCCGACAATTTCCGCCTTCTGATACCCCTTGCCGATAAACACAAGCTGATTGATGCGGTCACCGTAGGTCTTGTCCCAGTCATCCTGAATCTCCGGAAACTCCGACAGGATCAGGTCGAGTTCTTCCTTCGGCGTCGCTGCCATCCATTCGGAAAGCTCGGTGATGCTTGCATTTCTTCCCGCCTGCTCAAAGAGCTGAATGTGCCTGTCATCATCCGAGAACCAGACATAGCCCTTTGTGCGGATCAGCGCTTTCGGATAGTGTTCAACCAGATCGGTAAAGCGCTCGCGGTTGAACGGGCGGCGCTCCTCATATACAAAGGATGTGATGCCGTATTCATCCATGCAGGCTTCCTTTGCCTCCGGCTCATTGCTGTTCAGCGCACGCTGCACCGAAGAAGACGCAAGCACCTCGTCATAGTCAAAGGCTTCGCCGTCCAGAATGACCGCCGGATCGACATTTCCATGCACACAGGGAATCATCTCCGCGTGAGACTGGAAATCGCGCAGCGCCGTCTTGACCTCGTCAAGCTGCGATTCCGTCAGCAGATCGCTCTTGTTCAGCAGAATCAGATTGCAGAATTCGATCTGGTCGATAATCAGATTGATGACATCGCCGTCCTCTGCTTCCGTCTCCGATTGCAGATCGTGCAGAAATTCGCGGTAGATGCGGTCTGCATCCACAACCGAAACAATGGAGCTGAGGTAGACATTTGTTTCCGGCTTTTCGTCCTCATAATCGAGGAACGATGCGGCAATCGCGGAAGGCTCGCTGATGCCGGATGCTTCCACAAAGACCGCTTCAATATCCGGCTCATTGGAAATACGCTCGATCTCTGCGATGAACTCCTCGCGCAGTGTGCAGCAGATGCAGCCGTTTTGCAGCTCCACCATTTCGACCTGCGCGACCTTGTTTCCGGTTTTGCCGAGCAGCCCAGCATCAATATTGATGCTGCCCATATCATTGACGATCAGCGCGATTTTCCGCTGTTCCTGCGAAAGCAGATGCTGCATCAGCGTGGTTTTGCCCGAACCGAGATAACCGGTAATCAGAATCACGGGCTTTTTGCCCTCTCCCCAATCCATGCTCACTGCAATGCTCCTTTCAGCGTATCGTAGTTTGCCTGCATCAGAGAAAGATAGGTCGCGCCGCTGCTGATCTGATCTTTTGTCACAGATTGCAGCGAGTTCATTTCTGCAATGTTCTGATTTTTTGCTTTGGTGTTGTCAATGATTGTCTGCGCGATCTTGTGATCGGAATTTTCAATCGTAAAGATCGTGCCGCAGCCGAGTTCATCCATTTTCTCCGCGAGAAATACGATGGTGTCAAAGCTCGCTTCGGTTTCCGCCGAGCAGCCGGCGAATGCCGCAAAATAATCCAGACCGTAGTCATCGGCAAAATAGCGGAACGGGAAGCGGTCACCGAACACCAGCGTTTTCTGCGCTGCGCCGCCGATCAGCGTTTTGAAGCCGCCGTCGAGCTTGTCAAGCTGGGCGGTGTAGGCATCGAGATTTGCCTTGTAATCGTCCTTGTTTGCACTGTCCAGAATGCTCAGTCTGTCTGCGATCTCCGTGCAGAGCGTTTTGGCGTTTTTCAGCGAAAGCCAGACGTGCTCATCATATTCGACTTCGCCTTCTTCGTGTTCATGGTCGTGGTCATGATCTTCGTCCTCATCTTCATCGCTGTGACCGTGACCGATGACTTCATCGCAAACTTCTTCGGCGCTGAGTGCCGCGTCAAAGAAAGTCGGCCAGTTGCCCTCCGGATCGACAATCGCGTCAAAGCTCTCATTGCTCATTCTGATATGGAAATGCGCTGCCTTTTCCGGCTCGATCATGTGATCGTTGAACTCGATATAGATCGGCGCACCGGCATCATGATCTTCTGCTTCAAAGCGGTACATTGCCGCCTTTGTGCCGGTAGACCAGTTCTGGATGTAATATCCCGTATACTTGTAATCCGATTCCGTGACCTTGCCGTCCTTGTCGGTGAATTTGATGTGATTATCGTGAATGCTGATCGCGTTGTAATCCGACTTGTAGCCCTTTGTGTAGTAGTCCTTGTATTCTGCCGCAGTCATGCCGCCGTCCTCAGACTTATGCTCCCATGCTTCATCCAGAGAGCCGTCCAGCACCAGCGGATAGGCAGACTGCCAGTCGCCCTCCCAGTCGGAAAGCGGTCTGTCCTGCACCTCGTCATCCTCAAAGGTCGAGACCTCTTTGCTGTGGTCATGTTCATCATGCTCGTGGTCATGGTCATGTTCCATGCCCTCTTTGATTTCTTCCTCCTTCGCAGCATCACCCATGACATCCATCAGGTTGATGACCTGCATATCCGGATTGACCGCTTCTGCAAGCGCATCCTCAACCCACTCGTCCGATTCGCCGCCGACATACACAAAGAGGTCGCAGTCCGCGATCTTCGCCATGTCCATTGCAGTCGGCTGATAGCTGTGCAGATCCGTACCGGAATCGAGCAGATAGGTAATCTCCGCGCCGGATGCATGATCTCCGAGAATCTGCTTCACCCAGTCATACTCCGGAAAGATCGTGCAGACAATGCTGAGTTGTTCGCCTGTGACGGCGTCGGCTTTGGCATCTGTCACGATGTTTTCTGCTGTTTCCTGCTGAGAGCCGTTCTCAGCGCAGGCGGTCAGACCGAGCAGAATGGCTGCTGCGGTTGTATATGCGATTGTTTTTTTGAACATAAAAATAGCCTCCGAATCAAATATTGGCGCACTAGGCGCAGGGCTGCCGTTCATCCGGCGCCCGATGCACAGAAAAAGGGCATACTCCACCCGTCAGCGGGCAGAGTAAACCCTTTCATTTTCGCATCCAGTATTTAATCCAGAAGCTTGACCTTCAATGTAATCGGGGTATGGCTGCTGACCGTGCGAACCGCAGATACCGGCAGCAGGATCGCCGCGAATGTCGTGCAGAGCAGCATGAGAACCGCGGAAACAGCCGTTCCGAGCGCACGCACGCGCGCATCGCACTGTTTCAGCACCATGCAGACCGCACAGCCTTCGCCGGTGCAGTCGTGGTGTGTATGATCTGCGATGATGAGGACAGAGCCGAGCATGGAAATGCAGAGCAGAATTGTCATCAGAACTGCGATCAGTCCGCTGTGCTTTTTCATGCCGGGGCCTCCTCTCAAATTGATACTGAATATCATTTTCATTCAATGCTATTCTACGGCTTTTCGTGAGGTTTGTCAATATGATTGCATAATCTTCGGCATTTTGCCTGACTTTCTGCGGCTGCCGGTTTGAATTTTGGCGGTTACGGTCATGCGCAGGCTGTGATGCATTTTTTGTAATTCACAGAACGCTGCGGCTGCCGGAAAAAGTATCGCGCCTGTAACCCGAAAAGATCCTTGCAGACGGTCTAACAAATGCAAACACCTTTTTGTTACAGAAACCGCCCCAAAAAGTTATTAACCCCAAAAACAAAGGGGACGCCCTGCGGGAGGGCGTCCCCTCAGTCTGTAGATAAAGTGTCTCCGACGGATT
>DGVV01000080.1:0-20528 GCA_002395085.1 Ruminococcus sp. UBA4275
AATCCGTCGGAGACACTTTATCTACAGACTGCCTTGCTGTTTTTGCAGTTGTCAGGAGATTTGCTCAGCTTTTCAGCATCCTGCCGACTTCATCATATTCATCGGTGATTTCCTTTTCCGGTGCAGCCGTCGCAAGCGATACAACCACAATCGAGACCAGTGCGCAGAGGAATGCGGGCAGCAGCTCGTAAATATCCCATACACCGCCCAGCGGACGCACCGCGAATTTCCAGACGAAGATCATCACGCCGCCTGCGATCAGTCCTGCAACTGCGCCCCACTTATTCGAGCGCTTCCAGAACAGCGCCGTCAGCATGACAGGGCCGAACGTCGCGCCGAAGCCTGCCCATGCAAACGAAACAACACGGAACACTGAGCTGTCCGGATTCCATGCCAGCACCACGCCGCAGACTGCGATCACCAGCAGCACGCCGCGTGCGACCAGCATCGACTGTTTCTGATTCAGCTTCATCCCGAACACGCCTTTGAGAATATTCTCCGACATCGAGGAGGATGCCGCGAGAAGCTGTGAATCCGAGGTGGACATCGTACACGCAAGAATGCCTGCGAAGATCAGTCCGGCGACGATTGCCGCGAGGAAGCCGTGGCTCGAAAGCAGTTTTGCAATCTCCATGACAACCGTTTCGGAGCTGTCCTTATCCTGACCGTACAGCGTCGCAATGCTGTTGTTCACGGAGAGCTGATTGCCGATGAAGCCGATCAGGATCGCAACGCCCATTGCGATGACGACCCACACGCTCGCAATGCGGCGGGAGAGCTTGATCTTATGCTCATCCTCAATCGCCATGAAGCGCAGCAGGATGTGCGGCATACCGAAATATCCAAGACCCCATGCCAGCGTCGAAACAATCGGCAGGAAGCCGTAGCCGGTCTGCGAGAAGGTGTTTGTTGATTTGTCAAACGAACGGGTGACCGTCATGTGCAGGTAATCCGGAATCGACTTTGCATTTTCCATGACCGCATCCCAGCCGCCTGCATTGCTCACGCCGAAGCAGACGATGATGACCAGTGCGGTCGTCATCACAATGCTCTGGATCAGATCCGTAAAGCTCGCCGCGAGGAATCCGCCCATGCTCGTGTAGGCGATGATGATGATTGCTGCGAGGATCATTGCGATGTGATATTCCATGCCGAACAGCGTTCCGAACAGCTTGCCGCACGCGGAAAAGCCCGATGCAGTGTACGGCACGAAGAACACCAGAATGATGACTGCCGCCACGCCCGAAAGAATGTGTTTACTGTCGCGGTAGCGGTCAGAGAAGAAATCCGGAATCGTGATCGAGCCGGTCTTCTGCGAGTAAACGCGCAGCCGCTTCGCCACGAACAGCCAGTTCAGATAAGTACCGATTGCCAGACCGATTGCTGTCCACCCAGCCTCCGCCATACCGCAGAGATAGGCGAGTCCCGGCAGACCCATCAGCAGCCACGAACTCATATCCGATGCCTCCGCGCTCATTGCGGAGACCAGCGGGCCGAGCTTTCTGCCGCCGAGATAGAAGTCGCTGACATCCTTGTTTTTCTTCGAGAATACGGCACCGATCACGATCATGCCGCCTAAGTAGACGATGATCGTAATGAGGATGCCGGCGATATTATGTTCCATTGGTGGATACCTCCCTTGTTTTTATTTTTATATCTGATGCTTCCGATCTGCTGCCGGCTTCCGTTAATCTGTATATTCGCGGAACACAAATGCCCTGCGTCCCTTCAGAACAGACCGGAGATCACGCCGTTTTCATCGACATCAATATTCTCTGCGGCAGGCTTCTTCGGCAGACCCGGCATCGTCATGATGTCGCCGGTCAGTGCCACGATGAAGCCTGCGCCCGCGGAAACCTTCACATTGCGGATCGTTACGGTGAAGCCTTCCGGTGCGCCCAGAACGCTCTTGTCATCCGTGAAGCTGTACTGCGTCTTCGCCATGCAGACCGGCAGCTTGTCAAAGCCCAGTGCCGTCAGCTGGTCGATCTGCTTCTGCGCAGCCGGCAGAATGTTCACGCCGTCGCCGCGGTAAACGCGCTTAACAATCGCCTCAATCTTCTCTGCAATCGTGCCGTCCAGCTCATAAGAGAAGCGGAAATCGCCCTTCTCCTCCTCACACAGCCGCACGACCTCGCGGGCGAGATCCTCGCCGCCTTCGCCGCCCTTCGCCCAGACATCCGAGAGAACGACATTCACGCCCAGTGCCTTGCACTTCTCAATGACGCACTGCACCTCTGCATCGGTATCGGTGGGGAAACGGTTGATTGCCACAACAGACGGCAGACCGTACACATTCTTGATATTGTCCACATGGCGCAGCAGATTCGGCAGACCTGCTTCCAGTGCCGTCAGATTCTCCTCTGCAAGCTCGGTCTTTGCGAGACCGCCGTGCATCTTCAGCGCACGGATCGTCGCCACGATGACGACCGCAGAAGGCGTCAGCCCCGCCATGCGGCACTTGATGTCAAGGAACTTCTCTGCACCGAGATCTGCGCCGAAGCCCGCTTCCGTGACGGCGTAATCACCGAGGGCGAGTGCGGTTTTCGTTGCGAGAACGGAATTGCAGCCGTGTGCGATATTCGCGAACGGGCCGCCGTGAACCAGTGCCGGCGTACCTTCCAGCGTCTGCACGAGATTCGGCTTGAGGGCATCCTTGAGCAGTGCAGTCATCGCGCCGACGGCATTCAGCTCTCCTGCCGTGACCGGCTTCTCATCGTAGGTATATGCCACGACAATGCGCGAGAGACGCTCCTTCAGATCGGTGATCGAGGTTGCGAGGCAGAAGACCGCCATAATCTCCGAGGCAACCGTGATGTCATAGCCGTCCTCACGCGGCACACCGTTGATGCGTCCGCCGAGACCATCCGCGATGAAGCGCAGCTGACGGTCATTCATATCGACACAGCGCTTCCATGTGATGCGGCGCGGGTCGATGTTCAGCGCATTGCCCTGATAGATGTGGTTATCCAGCATTGCGGCAAGCAGGTTGTTTGCAGCACCGATTGCGTGGAAATCGCCCGTGAAATGGAGATTGATGTCCTCCATCGGGACGACCTGTGCATATCCGCCGCCTGCTGCTCCGCCCTTGATGCCGAAAACCGGTCCGAGAGACGGCTCACGCAGCGCCACGACGACATTTTTTCCGATGCGGCGCATACCGTCCGCAAGGCCGATGGTCGTGGTGGTCTTGCCCTCACCTGCGGGGGTGGGGTTGATTGCCGTCACTAGAATGAGCTTGCCGGATTTCGCGGCGGGCAGCTTTGCAAGGTCGATTTTCGCCTTGTATTTGCCGTACTGCTCCAGTGCCTCATCGGGGATGCCGGCGGTCTGCGCGATCTCGGTGATCGGGCGCATGGGAACGGACTGTGCGATCTGGATATCTGTTAGCATAGTGATTTCCTCCTGTCGTTTTTTCGCGAGGGTGTACAGATTAAGTATACCATATTCTGCCGCATTTTTCAATACCATTCTTTGCCGCGCTGGCATTTTGCTAAAGTTCTAAATTGGCTTGTTTGGAAATTTCAGGTTTGCGATTCTTCATAACGCCGGCGGCAGCCTTTAGCCAAGGGGTCAAAGGATCAGGAAAGGGGGATTGGAAGGGGGAAAACCTAAGGAGATAGGGGAATGTGAGCGTCAGCGAACCTCCCCTGTCTCCTTGGGTTGTCCCCCTTGCTTTCGCGCCCCTGCGGCGGGGATACAATCGCACATAAGCGGTGACGATTTTGCAATATTTTACTTTTATGTGCAAAATAAGCAAAAAGAAAGCACCCGTTTCGTTAAAACAGCAGATTGACAAACAATCTACACATCCTGTATAATGAAATTGTGAAAACCGCTGTTTCTTTTCGCAGCGGACTGCTCTACTGTGAAAAAAGGAGGATGCCATCATGAAACAGATCAAGCGGATGCTCGCAATGCTCTCTGCACTGACGCTCGCCTTCTCCCTGACTGCTTGCGGCGAAACAGAACAGTCTGAGGGACGCACCAAATCCGAAGACGATGTGGCAATCGCCACCGACAACGTTTCCAATACCGGCGATCCCGACATCACCGGACAGGAAATCTGCTGGCTCGCACCATACGACCTCAACCCCACCGGCAATGCCGACCGCTCTGTTGCCGTCTCCCTGCTCGAAGATGTCTACGGCGCGCACATCAAATATATCGCCACAACCTCAGACAGCAAATTTGATGACCTGGCAAATCTCATCAACAGCGGCGATCAGGTCGATATGTTCCCCTATGAGTGGGATGCTGTCCCGAACGGCGTCACAAAAGGAATGTATGATCCGCTGGATGACTACATCGACCTCAGCGACCCCATCTGGGACGGAACACGCGACATCGCGGAAACCTTCAAATATAACGGCCATTACTACGTTGTGCCGTTTGCGACATCCGATCCGCTCGCAATCACCTACAGCCGCGAGATGATCAGCGAGGAAGGTCTCAAAGACCCCTATACGCTCTATCAGAAGGGCGAATGGAACTGGAATACCTTTATGGATATGATGAAGCAGTTTGTCAATGCTGCGGACGGCGGCGAAACCCGTTACGGCATCTGCGGATGGTTCGGGCAGGCAATTACGCAGTCTACCGGCGATACCATCGTCAAATACGACGGCAGCAAATTCTCCAATAACATCATGAGCGCCAATATCGAGCGCGCAGAGCTGCTTCAGGAGGAGATCAGCAAACTCGGTCTCTATGATCCCACTTGGTACGGCAATTTCCCGACGGACGGCAAAATCCTGTTCTATGGCATGGCGCCGTGGCATCTCGCAGATTCCAACGCCAAAAATCCCGATGCAGATTTGTTCGTTGTGCCGTTCCCGAAAGATCCGGAATCAAAAGACTATAATCTCTGCATGAATTACGGCGCGGTCATGCTGGTCAAAAATTCCAAGCGCGGCGATGCCGTTGCGACGTATATCAAATGCGCCCGCCTCGCGGAAACCGATCCGAAATTCAAGGCGGCAGCAAAGGAAAAGGCGCTCATTCAAAGCGTCAATGCGCAGGGCAAGGTCACGGGATATATCACCGAGGAGCAGTATGACTTCATGCAGACATGGTATGACCCCGCCAATATCAAGCCGATGTTCGATTTCGGCTACGGCATGGGTACACTCATGTACAATGAGACCTATGATTATTCCACGCGCGGTGTCATGAATAACTGCGCCGATGCAATTCTCAATCAGGCACAGTACGAAGGCACACCCGATACGTGGGCGGAGATCCGCTCGCAGTGGTCGTCGGTTGTGGATACCGTTGTCGCGGAATACAACGCCAAAAACTAAGCGGATCGTTTCAACACCCCGCCTGAAGATTCCTGTGCATTTTTCTCTTGCAATTTCTGCGCCTGCATGGTATAATAGAACCAGTGCAGCAGACTGCACAAATCAAAGGAGGAATCATCAATGGACTGCCTGTTCTGCAAAATCATCGCCGGTGAAATCCCCAGCACAAAGGTTTACGAAGACGAGAACGTCTTTGCCTTCAAGGACATCAACCCGATTGCACCGGTTCACTATCTGTTCATCCCGAAGAAGCATATCTCCGGCGCTGCCGCCGTCAATGCGGAGAATGCCGATGTCGTCGGCAAGATCTTCACCGCAATTGCAAAGGTCGCTGCGGACGAAAAGATCGAAAGCGGCTTCCGTGTCATCACGAATAACGGTGAAGATGCCGGTCAGACCGTGCCGCATCTGCATTTCCATCTGCTTGCCGGCACGAAAATGGGCTGGTCGCCCGAAACCGGCGTGTGAAGCCGTCTCCGGGAACGGGTCAGGCGGGCGCTGCATCGCATAAACAGCATCAGTTAAAAGCCGACAGCAATGTCTGCCTCTATGCCCCGGATTGTTTCCTGCTGGCATGGTGCGCAGGATTGCTGTCGGCTTTTCTGTCTGCGGAGGCCGCCGCTGCGGCACTCCTCTGCCTCTGCGGCATCTGCCTCTTTCGCCGGATGCGTCCGCGGGGCATCCTTGCAGCGGCAATGGGATTGGTGCTGGGCATCGGCGTGTGGCATCTGTATGTGCGGCAGACTGTGCAGCCGCTTTGTGCAATGGACGGGCAAAGCATCCGCTGCACCGGAACTGTCACCGGCATCTCCGCCGCCGCAGACGGCAGACCCGTCTACACGCTGCGGACATCCCTCAGCGGACACCGCGCCGCCGTGGACTGGTATGCGCCCGCAGACAGCACTTTGCTGCGGCACGGCGACTGCATCACCTTGCAGGCGGAACTGACCCGCATCAGCAGCGATTACCGCTTCCACACCGCACAGACACAGGCAGGGCATGGGAAGTATCTGCGCATTTACAGAGCGGAGATCGTCGAAATCACGCAGAAACGCGGAGTTTCTATTACCCATGCCATATATGAATACCGCACTGCGATCACGGAACGCATCCGGAAAATGCTCCCCGATGACGAAGGCGGTCTGCTTTGCGCGATGCTGTTCGGGGATAAATCTGCGCTGGACGGTGAAACCTCCGACGCGCTTTACCGCACCGGAATCGGGCATATCACCGCCGTTTCCGGTCTGCATCTCGTGTTTTTCTGCACGGCAGTCACATGGATTCTGCGGCGGATGCGATGCTCCGCAAAGTTCATCTTCCTGATGCATATTCCGGCGGTTGTGCTGTTCA
This sequence comes from Ruminococcus sp. UBA4275, assembly GCA_002395085.1. Classification (GTDB taxonomy): domain Bacteria; phylum Bacillota; class Clostridia; order Oscillospirales; family Ruminococcaceae; genus Firm-04. The sequence goes on from DGVV01000080.1 coordinate 6,654, forward strand.
TTTTGCTTGCAGATGCGTCTGTTTCGGTGTACCGTGCAGCGCTGATGCTCCTGCTGGCACGTTCCGCACCGCTCTTCGGCAGGCAAACCGACGCGCTGCGGTCACTGGCGCTCGCGATGTTCCTCTGCACCGCTGCCGCACCGTATATCATCGGGTCGGCGTCGTTCTGGCTGTCAGTCTCCGGTGTACTGGGCATCGGGGTACTTGCACCGCATCTCACGCGCAATATCAAAAGCACGAATCTGCGCGAATTCCTGTCACTATGCACGGTTTCTGCGGCAGTCACGCCGGCATCTGTGCTGCTGTTCGGGGAATCCTCGCTGCTTTCGCCGGTCTGCAATCTCATCGTGCTGCCGCTTTGCACCGCTGCACTTTGTCTCGGATTCATCGTACTGCTAACCGGCGGAATGTCTGCGTTTTTGTTTGTACCGGCGGGCATCCTCTGCCGCGCCGTGATTCTCCTCACGAAAACGCTGTCTCTGCTGCCTTTTTCGCATTTCCGCCTCACAGAACCATTCATCCGGTATACGGTCGCTGCGGCGGCAATCGTCCTGCTGCTGATGCTTGCAGCGGGAAAGACTCCGCGGGCGGTCACGCTGACAGCACTCGCCTGCGCAATTGCAGTCACATTCACCGCTGCTGCATTCGCCGCATCTGCAAATTCAAAGCTGCAAATTGCGGTGCTTGGCAGCGAAAAAGACGCTGCTGCTGTCATTTCAGCAAACGGAAGCAACTTGATTCTCGATCTCTCCGGCGGCAGAAATAATGCACAGTATGTGCAGCGCTGGCTCACAGACTGCGGCATCGAATCCGCAGACCTGCTGCTTGCTGCCCCCGACAACGCCGCCGCATATCAGGCGGAACTGCGCGGTATCAGCATTCTGCACGTCACTGTTTACAGCGATGCCCTCTGGCGCAGCGAACCGCGCATCTGCGGCTGCACACCCCTCTGCACCGCCGAACCTGTGCTGCTTGACACAGGGAATCTCACGGTAAACTGGTACGGCGATACTACGGACATCAAATGGCATGGGCGGGTAATTTCCCTGCGCCCCGCCGATTCCCCCGCCTGCGATGCCGGATATGTCATCCGGTGGGGCGGGCTGCCCGATGCCGCAGACAATACCCCGTATGTCATTGTGCCCGCGCAGACAGGCAGCAATTTCCTGTTCACGCTCCCGCAAAGCGGCGATGCAAAGATCCGGTTTCTATCGTAAATACTACAAAAACAGACCTGATGTACTGTGCGTGCATCAGGTCTGTTCTGATTGTGACCGAAGGTCTTTGTAGTAATCGCGCACTGAGGTGAGCCCCAGCAGATAGTCCACATTTGTGCGGTGCAATTCAGCGAGTGCGATCAGAATCTCCGTCGGGATGTCGCGCTGCCCCAGCTCATAATTACTGTAGACCTGCTGTGAACAGTGCAGATATTCTGCAACATCGCGCTGTTTCAGGTCTGCATCTTCACGCAGATCACGGATCCGCTGATACAGCACTGCCAATCCCTCCCCGTATACTGATAGCATCAGTATACCATACCGCAGATTGCTGTACCGTTCTTTACTGCAAATTGCCTTACCGCAGTTCGCGGTAAAATGTAACCGCGGATTTTGTTTGTGCTATACTGTTTATAGGGTTTAGTAGTGCGTACTGCATTTTGCGGTACTGCTATGTAAACATATTAGCAATCAAGGTTTAATGAAATAACAAATATTGGGTGTGTAGGAGGTAAAGATGGAAACATTACTGAGTATTATAATGTTGATAATTATGGTTGGTCCCGCAATTATAACTTATTTTGTATGTTCACATGCAAACTACTCTGATTTGGATATATTCGGGTATACTTTCTGCGCTTTCTGCGATTCAGGGCTTGTGTTAGGAATGGTAATCATGATTAGTTCCGCTATCCATAAGCGAAAAAAAGGCAATAATTCCAATTCGAGTTCAGGGGCATCCAGATCGAGTTCTGGCGGCTATTCAACATATGATTATGAGGAAAGACGCAGAGGTGATGCAGCATTACACGGGCGGTTATACGGAGATTTTAGAATTGACGATGATGATGAATATTTAGTTGACCAGTTCGGGGCACGCAGAAGAATTGAAAGCATAGACAGCGATGGTCTCCTGCACGATGAATTCGGACAAGTTCACCTAAAGAGTATTGGAAGCTGGGATCGTGATGATAACGGAGATTACTGGTTCAATGATGAAAATCATTTTTAATTATATGTTGCAAACTGCACTCTATCAAATGACATAATACAAACCGCCCGCCATGACCCAGTGTCACGGCAGGCGGTTTGTGTGATTCAGAGCTGATCCAGCTCCTGACCGAGCTGCGTGGACATCGACTTCATGATCTTCACCATGAGCGGCGTGTACTTGCGCAGCACTTCATCCTCTGTGAGCGCATCCACAGAAACATCCAGCGCAATTTCCGCACTCGCAAGCGGTGCTGCCGGCACATCCGGACAGACACACTCGATGTACAGACAGGGCTTGCCCGTCTTCAGCGAATTCCGGACTGCCTGCCGGAAATCCAGCGCATACTTCGGATGCTGCATCTCTGCCATGATCTCCGGCTGCTTCTTCAGCGCCTCCGCGATCGAATCAAGCTGCTGATAAAATTCCAGTTCTGTCATATCAATTCTCCTTATTTCATGCGGTCTGCGAGAATGTGCATTGCCTCCAGATAGCCCGCAAAGCCCTTGCCCTTGACCGTCGCGATGCAGGCGGGGCGGATGTACGACACCCGCCGGAAAGGTTCGCGTGTATCGGGATCTGTGATGTGAACTTCCACCGTCGGCACTTTTACGCCGTTTACCGCATCGAAAATGGCAATGCTGGTGTGCGTATAGGCGGCGGGGTTGATGACGATGCCGTCCGCTGTCCCGTATGCAGACTGGATCCAGTCCACCAGATCGCCCTCATGATTGGTCTGCCGGCACTCCACCGTAATGCCCATATCTGCCGCTTCCGCCTCAATCATTGCAGTCAGATCGGCAAGCGTCTGCGTACCGTAATGCTCCGGCTCACGCACGCCCAGCAGATTCAAATTCGGCCCATTCAGCACGAGAATATGCACAATAATCCCTCCAGATTTCCGCCGCAGCCTCCTCCGGCGTCTTGTTGTTTTCGATCTGCACATCTGCGAGCGCCTGATACAGCGGCATCCGGACTGCCTCCATTGCGTGCAGATCCGCACTGATCGAGAGCGGACGCCCCTCACGGCTCAGTTCCTCCACTGGCCGGCAGATCTGATAGATGTGACCGTTGCTGCGCAGCGGATCAAAGTTTTCGGGGCGGGTGACAACGCCGCCGCCCGTCACGAGAATAACGCCGCGCGCTGCACTCTGTTCCCGCACAACCTCCGATTCAACAGCGCGGAAACCTTCCTCGCCGGATTCCGCAAAGATCTCCGGAATGGTTTTGCCCGCTTTCTTCACGATCTCCGCGTCCAGATCAATCTGCCGTCTGCCGGTCAATGCTTCCAGCGCATCGCCAATGCAGGATTTGCCGCTGCCCGGCATTCCGATCAGCACGATATTCTCTGCATCTGCCTGCATCTTTGCGCCGATCTCCGCGATTTTTGCATCGTCAACCGGCTTGCCGAAGAAATGTTCCGCCGCCTGCTTTGCCTGTGCCACCAGCATCGTCAAACCGCCCGCATACGGAATGCCCAGTGCCTTTGCCTGAAGCAGCAGCGCCGTCCGCTGCGGATTGTAGATCACATCCGCAACACCGCGCAGATGCGGGAATTTTGTGAGATCTACCAGCGATTTGCCCGCGTGCGGATACATTCCCACCGGCGTCGCATTGACAATCAGCGTTGTGCTGTCATAGAAGCGCGGCAGATCGTCATAGGTGAATTCCGTTCCGGCAAGATCCAGCACAGTCAGCGCTGCACAGCCGTCCAGCTTCGCAATCGCCTGAATCGTCTGTGAGACACCGCCGTTGCCCAGCACCAGCACATCTGCACCGGCAAAGGAAAGCCCGCCCGCGCGCATCATGCAGCGCAGACCGTAAGCGTCGGTATTGTAACCCTTCCAGGATCCGTCTGCCTGCCGCACAAGCGTATTCACGCTGCCGATTGCCTCCGCAAGCGGATCGAGCGAGGCGCACAGCGGAATCACGTCCAGCTTATAGGGAATCGTGACATTGAGCGCCTGCAAGCGCGTATCTGCAAGGAAATCCGCAAGCTCCTCCGGCTCCAGTTCATAGAGCGAATAGTGCGGATTGCCCAGCGCCGCATGAATCTCCGGCGAGATGCTGTGTCCCAGCTTTCTGCCGATCAGTCCGTAAGGTGTTTTGAAATTTGTCATAAAGACCTCCTGAAATGGATAAACGGAAAACCGTTATGGCTGCGCTGAAGTCGTTTCAGCGTCATTCTTCCAGCAGATATTTCACATCCGCCTGTATAAAGCGCATGACCTTATTGAAATCGCGGCGCAGGATCGGATAATCCTTTGCAGCCGTGCTTGACTTCAGCAGATTCAGCACGGTTTCTGCGATGTCCGGAACGCGGGTCTGAACCAGCAGTTCCTCCAGCAAACCGCAGATTGCCGCCTCATCCGGCAGCAGCTTATTGTAATAGGGATCGAAGTATCCGTCAAGGCAAAGCAGCACACGGCGAATCTGCTGGAGATCATCGCCCAGCAGCACCGCACGCAGATGATCTGCGCCGCTTTGCACAAGCGCTTCCTCATCCGCACCGTATTCAATATGCATCCCGCAGCGGGGGATCAGCGCACTTGTCCCCTTGTGCGCACCGACCAGCTTTTCCACCCAGAGCATATCATACCATGTGGAGAATTTGCACACACACTTCGTGAAGCGCCCGACTGCCACAAAGCCCTCCTTCTCCGAAAGGCGCTTTGCCGCAATCGTCAAACGGGCATCATCCACCCCTGCCGGCAGCGGAATCTTGGCATAGAAATTCTGCACACCTGCAAGCTTTTCAATGTTCATCAGATTGTTCGCCAGCATCAGACCGATGCCGCGCCGCCGCTGATCCTGCGCAACAAAGACAAAAAGTTCACAAGACCAGTCACAGCACAGCCCAAGGCTCAGCGGCTGCGCATACGCAAAGCCCTGAATCACGCCGTCCTCCTCCGCAGCAATGATCGCATAACGCTGCGCAATCTGCTTCATGCGCTGTGCAAATTCCGCCTCAGACGGCACATCATCCTCGAATACTGCCGCCGTATGTTTGACATACCATCCGTAAATTTCACGCATCCGCCGCATATCCTGCGCGGCTGCATCCCGAATGTTGATCTCTGCCATATTCTGTCACCTGTATCCTTTCTGCGGTTCTGCCGCAGCACCGCAATTTCCGTTTCGGTAAAAACAGTCTTCCGTCAGCCGATAATCTCCGTGTAATTGCCCAGCAGCGTGAAGGAATCGCAGGAACGTTCCAGCTCGCAAAGCAGACCCAGCACGCCATCCTGATGCAGATTGCATTCCAGATCCATAAAGAAGCGATAGGAGAAATTCGTACCCGGAATCGGTATGCTCTCCAGCTTGACCATATTGATGCCAAGCGCGGAGATTTTCGCAATCATCTGATAGAGTGCGCCGGGCGCATTTGCACAGCTCACCATCATGCTGAGTCGTTCCGCACCTGTATAGCTCTCCGCGCCCTTCGTCACGCAGAGGAAGCGGGTGTCATTGTTCTCGGAATTCTGAATAGTATCCTCCAGCACCATCAGACCGTAAAGCTTTGCGCAGCTTTCGCCTGCAATCGCTGCAACGGTCGGATCATGCGCTTCAGCAGCACGCATTGCCGCGTGTGCCGTACTGATGCAGGGGACAACATCCACACCGCCCAGCGCCGCGATGAATTTGCTGCACTGACCCGCTGCCTGTTCATGCGTATAAATGGTCTTGATGTCGCTGAGTTTCGCCTCGCGCTGTGTCAGCAGAACGTGCCGGATCAGCAGACGCGCCGACCGAACAATGGTCAGATCCGGTTCGCGCAGCAGATCGTACACATTGCGCACCGAACCGTTTGAACTGTTTTCAATCGGCAGAACGCCGTACTGACAAAGCCCTGCCTGTACCGCCTGCACAACTGCGCGGAAACCGTTGAGGAACATCAGATCGCCGCGCGGGAACAGCTTTTCTGCCGCCGCACCTGCATGGCATCCCTCCACGCCCGAAACGGCAATGCGTCCGGACTGCGGAAAGACGTTCTTTTCATTTGCACAAAGCGCTGCCACACGCGCTGCAACCGTCGTTGCAGGGATAAGCTGTGCTGCCTGCCGTGCGCGGGAAAGTTCCAGAATCGTGCGGAAAAGCTGATGCGCCGCATCGCCGTACTCTGTACCCGCATTCTCGCGCACCTTCCGCAGAATCTCACGCTCCCGAACGGGGTCATACAGCGGACGGGATGTGTCACGCCGCTTGATGTCCGCAACAGTGTCAATCATCTCCATGCGCTGCACAAACAGTTCAAGAAGCTGCTTGTCAATGTCATCGAGCTTTGCCCGAACCTCCGGTAATTCCATATCTAATAAACTCCTTTATCGCTTTCGATGCGTTATTTTTGCATTTTCGCGGTGGATGCAATCACATAGATCACAATTGCGGCAGCCATTCCGCCCGCAATGTAAAACATCCGCTTTTCATGCAGCAAAACTGCAATGCCAGTCACCGCAAACAGCACCGCAATCAGCGTAAAAACAATACCTGACTGCCGGAAAAACGGCTTCGGATCGTCCTTCTCCGGATCAAACAGATTGTTGACCGGCTTGCCGTTTTCTGTAAGCTGCAAGCCCGCAATCGCGCCGCTGAAGACCGCGCAGAGAAACAGCACGATCACCAGAATCCATTCCGTCGCCGTCATACAGATACTCCCGTCTCACGCGTGATGCAGTAACAAACTTCGCCCTCCGGCGATTCACCTGCGCGGCGGAAGCGTTCCACCGTCTCCGTGCGGTGCATCGCGGATTTTTCCAGTACACGCCCTGATTTCACATTCTCAGCGCGGTGATAGGCTTCCAGTTTGTCAAATTCCGTCTGCAAAAAACTGTAGGTGATGACCGCCCTGAGTGCCTCACCCGCATAGCCGTTCCCCTGAAATGCCCCGCCGATGCAATACTCAATCTCAGCAGCACGAATATCGTCGTAAACACGGCAAAAAGCGATCATCCCGATATTCTGTCCGCTCAGTCGTTCCGCGATTGCCCAGCGGTAAAAATCCGCACGCGCATAACCGCTGAGATAGTTTTGCAGCAAGCCCTCAACTGCCTCCGCAGTCTCATAAACCGGCTCACCGTATTCATGCTGCACAGCCGGATCAGCCGCCCAGTTTGCAAGCATATCCGCAGCGTCATCCGCCGTAAAACGACGCAGAATCAGGCGTTCCGTGTCAATTGTCTGCGTTCCGGAATGTTTCATCACGCACCTCCCGTCTCAGAGTTTGCCGTCTGTCAGCAGCACATCCAGCGCAACCAGCGCCGTGGCCGCCTCCACAACCGGCACTGCACGCTGCGCAATGCACGGATCATGCCTGCCCTTGATTTCAAGCGTCGCGTTCTGCGGATTTCCGCTCAAATCAACCGTCTCCTGCGGCAGCGCAATCGAAGGCGTCGGCTTGATTCCGACACGGAAACGCACCGGCATACCATTCGTAATGCCGCCGAGGATGCCGCCGTTGTGATTGGTTTTCGTCGCAATTTCGCCGTTTTCCGTAACACAGAACGGATCGTTCGCCTGCGAGCCGCGCATCTCCGAAAGCGCAAATCCATCCCCGAATTCAACGCCCTTGACCGCCGGAATCCCGAACAGCACCCGCGCAAGCCGGTTCTCGATGCCGTCAAACATCGGGTCGCCAAGACCGACCGGCAGCCCCGTCACCATGCATTCGATGCTGCCGCCGATGCTGTCCAGCGATTCGCGCGCTTCCAGCACAGCCTGCGTCATACGCGCTCCTGCTGCATCATCCAGAACGGGCAGCGCTTTCTCCGCAATATCGTCAAAAATCTGCGGATCAGGCAGCATCGGGAAGGGGACATCCTGCACATTTCCCACAGACCACAAATGCGCTCCGACAAAGATGCCGTGCCGCGCAAGAATCTGCTTTGCAATGCCGCCCGCCGCACAAAGCGGCGCAGTCAGCCGTCCGGAAAAATGTCCGCCGCCGCGCATATCAGCATCACCGTGCCACTTCATATACGCAGTATAATCCGCATGAGAAGGCCGCGGTTTTTGCATAAGATTTGCGTAGTCTCCGGAGCGCACATTGGTATTGGCAATCTCCAAAAGCAACGGAAATCCGTTTGTTTTGCCATTCAGCACACCGGATGTAAATTGTGGAATATCCGGTTCTTTCCGTGCTGTTGAGAGCGAATTTCTTCCGCCCTGCCGCCGCTCCATAAATCGCATCAGCGCATCCGTGTCGATCACCTCACCGGCAGGCAGGCCCTCAATCAAAGCGCCGATACCATTGCCGTGAGATTCTCCGAAAACCGAAACGCGAAGCCGTTCTCCGAAGCTCGATGCCATGCTAATTCTCCTCCGTTCAGCGCAGATCAAGCTGCGCAAGATAATCCAAATACGGTTTGCGAACAACCGTCTCCCGATGCACCTGCCACCACGCATACGCTTCGCGCATCGAGTCTTCCAGCGGCGTCAGCTCCGGCAAAAGAGCTGTCTGCGCCGTAACATCGAGCCGGTAAGCGTAATCGCGGAACGGAAAGTACGCACGTACTGGAATTTCGCGGGGCAGATACCGCAGTATGCAGGGCATTTCTGCCGCCGCATAACAGATGCGTACCCAATCCGCCGCAGAGACCGTTTGCGGGTCGCCGGTGTTCAGAATATGCTGCTGCGGACGCTTCGTCACAATGATTTCGAGCAGCCGGCAGAGGTCTCCGATATGACAAAATTGCAGCGGCAAACTGCCATCCCCCGGCACGCAGAAGGGGAGACCGCGCTCTGCACATTCAAATACAAATGCCTCACGGTACAGATTGTTTCCCGCGCCGCACAGATATGGCGGTCTCAGGATATAAGCCGCCGGCACGCGCCGCAAAAGCGCCGATTCTGCGCCGATTTTATTTGAGCCATAGTCGCCCCAGAAGGTGTTTGCGCCGAGCATTTGATCCTCACGGAACGGCTGCGGATTTGTTTCCGGATACACCGCACTCGAACTCAGCAGCACATATTGCCCGAAATCTCCGAGCGCATCCAGCAAATCTGAAACATCCTGTGCCGTATACGCGGTCATATCCAGCACCGCATCAAAGCAATATTGTCTTAGTTTTTCACCAAGCAAATGACGGTCTGCACGGATCAGTTCCACGCCCTCCGCCTGCGACCGCGTGTCGCGGTTCAGCACATAAACTGTGTCGCCGCGCTGTACAAACCACTCCGCAACCGCACGGCTCACAAAGACTGTTCCGCCTGTCACAAGTATCCGCATTTTTGTCTCCTTGCAAATCAATTATAACGATAATACGTTCTTTTTCTGTCACATATACTTTCCGAGCTGTGCGATTGTCTCCTCAGCCTGATCCCGTTCCCGCGCAAACAATTCGCGGCAGCGTGCCTGAGAATCCGCCGACATCTGCGGGAATTTAGCCGCAAACAGTGTCATGAGTTCGTGCCGCGTCTCCCAGTTTCCGTGGAAGGCAAGCGGCAGCAATCCGCTGATTTCGTCAGCACATTCGAGGTTTTCGAGTGCATAAACCAACGTGCCGATATTGTTCGTGCTGCGGTTTTCCAGGATCAATTCCACCAGCGCAGGCGCAGCGGCATGGCAGCGCGCATCCGAAATTTCCAGTGCAATCCGGTTGCGTTCTGCGGGATCGGATGCCGCCTTGAGTTCCGCTATCTTCGTATTTGCTTGATTTTTCACATTCCCATCCGGCAGAACTTCACTTTCCTCACACCAGCCGCCCAGCGCTCGGTAATCCTCAAAAAACGCAGGATACGACTTATTCACCGCCTCCGCGCCGAGAATTGTGACGGGCTGTTCGCAGCGCAGCGCAGCAATCGCCGCCGCCATGACCAGCCGGTGATCGTTCATGCCGTCCACCGTTCCGCCGGTAAGTTGTTCGCCGTACACGGACAATCCATCCGAATTCTCATCCACTCTGCCGCCCAGATCCCGCAGCAGCTTTGCCGTTGCTGCAAGACGATCCGACTCTTTCAGGCGCAGCCGTTCCGCATTTGTAAAATGAGATTCGCCTGTTCCAAGCGACGCGCGCACCGCAAGAATCGGCAGCAGATCCGGTATTTCCTCCATATCTGCGTTGATTTCATCAATTGTTCCACATGAAACATTCAGCACATTGCCATAGTCTTCAACATTTGCACCGGCATCTGCAAGGATTCTTGCAATTGCCTTGTCGCCCTGCACGGATTCTGCATTCAGACCCGTTACCGACACCGGCGTATCCTGAAGCGCACCCGCCGCCAGCCAGAATGCCGCATTCGACCAGTCCCCGTCAATGATCAGATGCTCCGGCATCCAGTAGATCTGGCCGCCCGGAATCTGATAGTGCGGGTTGCCGTTTTCATCCATATCTACGTTGATTTCGACATGAAACAGCCGAAGCGTTTCCAGCGTCATATCCACGTAAGCTGAGGATTGCAGCGGCGTTATCAGCGTGATTTCACTGTTCTCCGCGCAAAGCGGGAGTGCCATCAGCAGACCGCTCAGGAATTGCGAGCTGATATTTCCTGCTATTTCGTAGCTTCCGCCGGTCAGTGCGCCGGATGCCGCCAACGGGAGTTTCGTCTGCGCAAACTGTACGCCATGTGCGGACATTGCCTCCACCAGTGTGTCAATCGGGCGCTCCGGCAGACGTCCCTTGCCGCGCACGGAAATATCTCCGCAGACCGCCATTGCGACGGGCAGCAGGAAACGCAGCGTTGAGCCGCTCTCGCCGCAGTCGAGTTCCGCGTGAGACTGCCGGTTGATCGGGATGACCGTCAGACCCTCCGCAGACTGCGAAAAGCCCGCTCCAAGCTCGGTCAGGCACCGGATCGTCGCCGCAATATCGTCACAATATGGTGCGCGCAGCGGCAGCATTCCGCCGTTAGCAGAGAGTGCCGCACAGATCAGTTTGCGGTGCGCATCTGATTTTGATGGTATCGCCGCAACTGTTCCGCCGAGTGTCCCCGGATAACAAGTGATGTTCACGCCTGTCCCTCCAATCCGTCTGCAAACAGCGCTTCCAGTGCCGCAATCGGCATGGATTCCATGCGGCACTTTCCGATTGTTTCCGGCAGTATCACCGTGATATTTGCCGCTGCCGCTTTTTTGTCGAGAGCTGCAATCTTCGCCATTTCCGCTGCGCCATAGGGGCATACAACCGGCAGACCGCTCCGAATCAGCGTGTTGATAATCCGCGCAGAATCGTCATTTTTCATGATGCCACGCTTCACGGATGCCCGTGCCACAATCGCCGTTCCGATTGCGACTGCATGGCCGTGCGAGATACCGAAATCACTGAGCCGCTCAATCGCGTGTGCCGCCGTGTGTCCGAGATTCAGCAGTTTGCGAACGCCTTTTTCCGTCGGATCTTCCGTCACGATTTTTGCCTTGTACGCCACTGACCGCGCAATGATTTCCTCATACTGTGCCGCCGGATCGCCCGTTTCATAGATCGCAAACAGCTCCGGATCTCCGAGAATACCGGTCTTGATTGCTTCCGCCGCGCCGTCCGCCAACTCATGCGGATGCAAAGTCTGGAGCGAATCCGTATCGCAATATACTCCAATCGGCTGATGGAACAGTCCCGCAAGATTCTTGCCGTGCCGCAGATTGACCGCTGTTTTGCCGCCGACGGAAGCATCCACCGCAGAGAGCAGCGTTGTCGGGAGCTGCACAAAGTTGATGCCGCGCAGATAGCAGCCCGCCGCAAATCCGGTCAGGTCTCCGATGACGCCGCCGCCCAGCGCGACTGCAATATCCGTGCGTGTGAGTTTTGCCTCTGCAAACGACTCCAGCAGCGCGCCCAGCACACCGATGGACTTGCTCTCCTCTCCCGCGCTGACAACGTGCGTATTCACTGCAAAACCCGCCGCTGAAAGCGACGCCTTCACGCGGTCAAGGTACAGCGGCGCGACGTTGCTGTCCGAAACGATCATCACGCGGCAGGGCTTCTTCACCGCGGCAATCTCCTGCCCGCAGGTGTGCAGCAGCCCGCTGCCCGTAAGAATGGGGTAGGTCTCGCCGTCCGGCGTGGTTAAAATTTGCTTGTGCATGGCTAGCTCCTCTCATGAATCCGCGCGGGATTCGTTGGTAGATTCTTTGTACTGCTTTTCCGGTCCGCGCCGGAAATTGGTCAGATAGCGCCTGTGCCGGTAGATGTAAACATCGCAGATCTGATATATTTTCGTGCTTGTCCGGTAATGCGGCGAGAAAAACTCTTTGCCGTCCGGCAAACGGATGCCGGAAACCCAGAATCCGCTTCTGTTTCCGCCGACATATTCCGCGCCGAGAATTTCACCTCTCACGCAAATGCCGCGTGTCATCGCCCTTTCGCGCCGCCGCAGCCAGCAAATTGCATGGAGATACTGCGCACCTGCAATCAGCAGGTAAGGCGAGCCGATGATCCCCGTTCCGGTCAGCGCAAAACGTAGTGTTCCCCCGAGCAGCAGCGTCACGACCGCCGCAGCCGCCCCGAAAACCGCACCCCAGATCAATAATGCAGGGATGCTGCGGACAGCTTCCAGATGCGGGTCAAGCGGTTCTTCACACAAGGCATCCCGCAGGCGCATCAGTTGCCGCCCGCCGATGCCTTTGCAATGCGTCCCTCGCGCAGACATTCGCAGAGCGCATCCGCGTCATTATTTTCGAGCGCTTCGAGATACGGCTTGAGATTGTCGATCAGGATGCGCAGTTCATCCGCCAGATATTCGCGGTTATCGAGCATCAGCTCCGTCCACATTTTCTCATCGAGACGCGCCACGCGGGTGAGGTCGCGGAAGCTGCCCGCCGAGAATCCGCGCCGCTTCTGTGCGGTGGGGGACTTGACATACGCGCCCGATACGATATGTGCAAGCTGCGAGGTGTACGCGATGATGCGGTCATGTTCATCGGGTGTGGAGAATGTGAGCTGCCCGAAGCCAATGTCCGTAAAATAATTTTTGAGCATTTCGAGCGTTGGGAGATCGGTATGCGAATCCGGCGTGAGGATCATCGACGCGCCCTCAAAGAGAGAATCCGTCGCGTTGACAAAGCCGCCGGTCTCCTTGCCCGCCATCGGGTGACCGCCGATGTAGCGGAAGCCGTTTTTCTCGGCAATCTCCGCCAATTCCCCGACCACTGCGCGCTTCACGCCGCAGATGTCCACGAGAACGCATTTCGCCTTGCCAAGCTGCTTTGCGTGTGCGCGTGTCCAGTTGATTGCCGCGCCGGGGCGCAGCGCCGTAATGACCAGATCACAGGTTTCGAGCAATTCATCTGTGAGTGCCTTGTCCATTGCGCCGGTCATGCGCGCAAACATCATGACCTCCTCGTCGAGATCATAGCCGTAAACCGTATGAGAAGTCCGTGATTTCGTCGATTTCGCATACGAACCGCCGATCAGTCCCAGACCGATAATTGCAATATTCATCAAGAAACGTCTCCTTTTCCATGTCCGTTTGTATGGGGGACAGGGGAATCCCTTCACTCCGCGCGGTACATCAGCCGCATTCGCTGTGCTTCATTTGCGCGGAAACCGAATTTCGCGTAAAACGGCATTTTATCGGGCATCGCGCAGAGTTCGGCGGCAATCTCCGTGCCGGAAACACCGTTTTCGCGGATGAACCGCAGCAGTGCCTCCATCAGCATCCGACCGACACCGCGCCCCTGATAATCCGGATGCACGATCACATCCTTTATATAGGCAACACCGCACAGAGCTGGTG
>DGVV01000080.1:20720-30319 GCA_002395085.1 Ruminococcus sp. UBA4275
GGCGGGCTTTGTGCGGTGTTGCCTATAGTAGCACAGCCCGAAATCCCCGATCATGCGCGCCATACCGACAATCTTTTCGCCGTCGTAAACTGCCGCACGGTAAATACTGTGATCGAGCGCAAGCTGCACCTGTTCGCGGGAAGGGCAGCCATCCCAGACCGCATTCCACAGCGTGCAGAAATCTGCCGCATCGAATGAATTTTCACGCAGTTCCAGCATTTTCGCCGCCTTATCCGAGATAGTCGTGCAGCGCCGTGAGCTTCTTTGCGAGTGCATCAAAGGTATCGGGATCAAGCGACTGCGGGCCGTCCATGACCGCGTGTTCGGGATCATTGTGAACCTCCGCGCTGATGCCGTCCACGCCTGCCGCGACTGCCGCCGGTGCAATCTCCGGCACAAGCCACGACCGCGAAGCAGCATGACTCGGATCAACCAGAATCGGCAGATGCGTCAGCCGGCGCAGAATCGGAACTGCGGCGAGATCGAGTGCATAGCGGGTACTCGGCTCCAGACTCCGGATGCCGCCCTCGCACAGAATGACATTGTGATTGCCGCCCGCCATGATGTACTCCGCAGACATGAGCCATTCCTCATAGGTTGCACAGTGTCCGCGCATCAGCATGACCGGCTTTTCCTGTCTGCCCAGCACGCCGAGCAGCGCGAAATTCTGCATATTCCGCGCGCCCACCTGAATCAGATCGACATCTGCAAAAAGCGGAAGCTGCGCAGAATCGGTGAGTTCCGCCGCAATCGGCAGACCGGTCTCGGCGCGGGCGGTTTTCAGCAGCGCAATGCCCTCCTCGCCCATGCCCTGATACGAATAGGGCGAGGTACGCGGCTTGAATGCGCCGCCGCGCAGGATCGACGCGCCGCTTGCCTTGATGCGCTTTGCAATCTCGACGATCTGTGCCTCACTCTCAACGGTACACGGTCCGGCCATCAGCGTCAGTGTGCCGCCGCCAATCTTCGCATCTCCGACCTGTACAACGGTTGCTTCGGGGTGGAATTTGCGGTTTGCGTGCTTATAGGGTTCCTGCACGCGCTTGACGTCCTCGACGATGCCGAGTGCGGAGATGAGGTCGGGGTCGATTGCGGCGGTATCACCGACCAGACCGAGTATGGTATGGGTCGTGCCGACGCTTTTGTTGACCTCAATATGCTTTTCCTCCAGCCATGCAATAAGGCTGTCGAGCTGTGCGGGATTCGGATTCTGTTTCAGAACAACGATCATGGGGATAACTTCCTTTCTATAAAAAAGCGCTTGCAGTCCGGTTCAGACTGCAAGCGCTGTACATCGGATTTCAGGCAGCCGGAATGATCCTGTGCCGCTCAGAACTGATATGCCGCGTATTCAGCCAGACCGAAGGAGACCTCATCCATCTGATAGATAAAGCCGTAAAATCGGTATTCGGTTGCGTCATACGCGGATGCCTTGCGGTACATCGGAAGCAGCTCCTTTTTTTCAAGAATGGGGGATGCGCTCAGAAATTCGTGCCGTTCCAGCCCCAGTTTTCAGTGGCGCTGTAGCTGACGTAAATCCGGTCTGTCGGGATGCCGAGTGCATCGAGCAGAATGCCGGTGATATGGGATGTCAGGGTGCTGAGCGCATTGCCGGAAGCAGCGCCGTAGATGCTGACAGTGACCATTGCAGCGGGTTCATCTGTTCCTCTGAACCAGAGCTGCGCATCACCCTCCAGCCCGACCATGAGCCAGTCTTCCGATTTTCCGGGGATTGCGGTAATTGCCTTGCCGAGCTGCGACTTGATGTCCTCAGCCTGCGCGGCGGAAATTTTCTGATTGGTTTTGACCTGAATAAACGGCATAGCAATGCCCTCCTGTCTCACAAGTTCACCTTATTATACCACATTTTATGCAAAATTGCAAGATACATTTTGCACAAATAATTTCATACGTTAAAGTTGTAAAACTGTAAATCATGAAACTACAATACAGCCCGTCAGTCGAAGTAAAACAGCTCCTCAAATTTCTTGTCCAGCGCGATGCAGAGAATCAGCGCGAGCTTTGCTGTCGGCTGAAACTGCCCTGTCTCCAGCGAGCTGATCGTATTCCGTGAAACACCGACCATTTTTGCCAGCTCCGCCTGCGAAATCTTCTTCTCGGTTCGCGCCGCTTTCAGATGATTCCGCAGTACCAGCTCCTCGTTCATCAGATCTCCCCCGCTTTCAGTGCCGAAAGGAACATCACTACAGAGGCGGCTGCCGCAATCAGCATAATCACGCCGTACAGACCCGTGCCCCGCGCACGTTTCTGATTGCCGTGCTTCAGGCTGTGAATGCAGTCGATCGCGCCCTGCGTTCCCGCATACATGAAAAAGATCGCCCACAGCTCGTGAAACCGGTAATCCGTATAGAAAGTGCCGATCAGATTCAGCACTGTACCCAGCAGGAGCGCCGCCGCACCCGCGATGGAACGTGAACGCCGTGCGATTTC
Source organism: Ruminococcus sp. UBA4275 (assembly GCA_002395085.1). Lineage (GTDB taxonomy): Bacteria > Bacillota > Clostridia > Oscillospirales > Ruminococcaceae > Firm-04. The sequence goes on from DGVV01000080.1 coordinate 23,172, forward strand.
CAGTTCCGCAAGGTCTGCGCCCTTGTTTTCGTTCCTGCTTTTTGCCAGAATTTCCTCTTTTGTCATGATAATACCCTCCTCATCCGATCAGATATTTTACATAGCGAATGCCGGAAAGAATTGTGATTACGAGAAAAATCCCAGCCAGGGCAAAATCCCCAATGCCGCGCTTTTTGATTGCGCCGCGCAGAAACATCCCGAAATCCATCGCCATCAGCACCGTAATCAGCGCACCTGCTTCCATTTCATGGTTCGTCACATATTGCAGGGTAATCATAATCAGCATGACCGTCAGCCCTGCAAAAAACGAAGCCTGCCATCCCTTGCGGCGCTCATCCATTTCCGCGAGATCAGCGCCCTTGTTTTCGCCGCGGCTCTTTGCCAGAATTTCCTCTTTTGTCATGATAATACCCTCCTCATCCGATCAGATACTTGAAATAGTGTACGCACGCAATCACGGTTGCCGCCGCACACATCAGTGCCAGAAGAATATAGTCAGCCTTGCGCTTTTTGAGTGCGCTCCGCACCCACATACCGGAGTTCATTGCCATTATCACCGGAATCAGCGCACCTGCTTCCTTTTCATGATGTGTTGCATATTGCATTGTCATTATGATCATGATTGCCGCCAGCCCCGCAAAAAACGAAGCCTGCCAGCCTTTGCGGCGCTCATCCATTTCCGCGAGGTCTGCGCCTTTGTTTTCATTGCGGCTCTTTGCCAGAATTTCCTCTTTTGTCATGATAACGCCTCCTTTATGCCAAGTTCACTTGGCATCCTTTCTGCCTGTATTATAACACTGCCAAGTTTACTTGTCAAGATGTTTGCCAAGTTTTCTTTGCAAATCAGCAAAACGCACAAATGCAGCACATCCGGTTTATGCAAATCGCCAAGTTCATTTTCCACATGACTGTCACAAAAAAATACTTGATATATCCGGAAGATTGTGGTATAATGAGTATATGTGGCTGAGCAGAGCCTCAGCGCAACCCCCAATTTCCCGCCGCTATGGCAGAATGGAGCGTGTCAACTATGAAGAAATTTCTCCAGATCCTGTTTCTGACCGTCATCGTGTGCAGTGCGCTGATTTCCGTCAGCTATGCCGCGGAGCTTTACCGTACCAAATATACGCCCCGTTACCTGAAAGGGAATGCCTGCTGACCTTCTGCGCTCAGCATGACATACAATCTACCTATTTAAGAAAAGAGGAAAATGAAATGGACATTCGTTTCGAGAAAGCAGCCGTCCTGAAGGACAAGCCCGCTGACGAGACCAAGCTCGGCTTCGGTCACGTTTTTACGGACTATATGTTCATCATGGACTACAAGACCGGCAAGGGCTGGCATGACGCCCGCATCGTTCCTTACGGCAACCTCTCCCTCTCTCCGGCTTCCCTGTGCCTGCACTACGGTCAGGAAGTCTTCGAGGGCATGAAGGCTTACCGCCGCGAGGACGGCGGCATTCAGCTCTTCCGTCCGATGGAGAACTTCAAGCGTCTCAACAGCTCCAACAAGCGTCTGGTTATTCCGGAGCTGCCGGAGGAGATGGCAATGGAAGGTCTGATGGAGCTGCTCAAGGTCGAGAAGGACTGGGTTCCGTCTGTGGAGGGCGCATCGCTCTACATCCGTCCGTTCATCATCGCGACTGACCCGTTCCTCGGCGTCAAGCCCGGCGATGAGTATATGTTCATCATCATCCTCTCGCCCTCCGGCGCATACTATGCTTCCGGTCTCGATCCGGTCAAGATCTATGTCGAGCCGAAGTACGTCCGTGCGGTCCGCGGCGGTATGGGCTTCACTAAGACCGGCGGTAACTACGCTGCTTCCCTGATCGGTCAGGATGAGGCACACAAGGAAGGCTACTCGCAGGTTCTCTGGCTCGACGGCGTTGAGCAGAAGTACATCGAGGAAGTCGGCGCTATGAACATCATGTTCGTCATCGACGGCGAGATCGTTACGCCGGAGCTTCAGGGTTCCATCCTGCCGGGTATCACCAGAAAGTCTGTTCTGGAGCTGGCGAAGAGCTGGGGCATGAAGGTTTCCGAGCGCCGCATCACCATTCAGGAGGTCGCAGACGCTTACGACAACGGCAAGCTCGATGAGGTCTTCGGCACCGGTACGGCTGCTGTCATTTCGCCGGTCGGTCACCTCAAGTGGGAGGACAAGATCATGACGATCAACGACAACAAGATCGGACCGATCTCCCAGAAGATCTACGATACCATGACCGGTATCCAGTGGGGCAAGCTGGAGGATCCGTTCGGCTGGATCGTTCCCGTCGAATAATCCGCTTTTGAATCCAAGCGGCACTCCGCACTTTTGTACGGAGTGCCGCTGCTTTGTGAGGAGCAGAATACGGTCAGTATCACACGGGTACGGCAGCCTCGGCCATAAGCTCCCTATGCTGTGATTATAACGGCAAGCCCAATGACGGCAGCGTTGAAAAGTGCGATGCAGAGGCGCGGCTGCATTCTCTGCCATGCCTTTGACCGGCTCGACGAAACTCTCTGCCCGACTGCCTGGGATAATCATTAAGCGCGCACGAAAGGAGAATCCCCATGAATCACGCATCCGCAAAAATCATCGCATCCTCGACCGCCGGTGATACGGTCGTCGCATCCGCCGCCCGCATCTCCACCACGCAGGGAACTGCACTGGAGGTCTACGCACGCTCCTGCGAAAAGGAAAACAACGCCTCGCTCATCGAGAAAGTCGTTGCATCGGGGCATACATCCACGCTGGAACACCAGATCTTCACCGTCGCATTCGATAATGTATCGGTCTGCACCGAGGAATTCGTGATCGAGTTCCGGCTGGGATCATATACGGTAAAATCGCGCAGATATGTTGATTTTACGAATGCAGGATTCTACGTACCGCCGATGCCGGATGAACTGCTGCCGGAATATCAGGCGAATATGCAGTCGCTCTTTGATGCCTACGCCGCTTTGCTCGAACGCGGCATCCCGAAGGAGGATGCGCGCTATCTGCTGCCCTACTGCTTCCGCAGCAATTTCTACTGCACGATGAATGCGCGTGAGCTGATGCACATGACCGAGACAATGCTCTGGGGACGCGGCAGCTATTTTCCGGAGCTGAAAAAGCTCGGAGAATCGCTGAGAACACAGTTCGAGCAATACTTCCCGCATCTGATTGAAGCCGACGAGAAAAAGCCGCATGATGCCGGCAGACGCTATGCCCTCCCGCAGCAGATGCCGGAGATTCCCGAACCGCGTGCGCGCCATGCCGAGGCATATTGCAGCTTCACCACGCCGTGTTCCGATGTGCTGATGATGGATGCCGCCGCCGCAAACGGCATGATTCTGCCCGATTCTGCGCCGGATACCATCCGCGAAATCATCGACGGAGAGCGCCCGCGGGAACTCGAACTCCTGCACACGAATTTCGAGATTCTGCATCTGTCGCTCGCCGCAATCACACATCTTGTACGCCACCGGATGCAGACGGTTCTCGTACCGCAGGTCACGCAGGCTGCGCTCCTGCAAACCTATGTGCTGCCGGAAACCATCCGGAATGACGAAACTGCGTTCAGAATCTATACCGATGCCTTCACTGCAAATGCCGCCGTCCTCCGCCGGATGTGCGCTGCGGGTCTGCCTGCGGAAGCCGTGCAGTATTTCGCGCTCGCCGGCAATCAGCTCAATGTCACCTGCGGCATGAACGGCAGAGAACTGCTGCACTTCATGAAGCTGCGCACCTGCAACCGCGCACAGTGGGAAATCCGCGAAGCCGCCACCGATCTGCTGCGGCAGCTTCGCTATATGACCGGCAGCAGCAGCGGTTCAATCTACGATTTCTTCGGCCCCAGCTGCTATGTCACGGGCGTTTGTCCGGAGGGCAGACTCTCCTGCGGCAAACTGCGCGAAATGCAGGCTCGCTTCGGCGGAAGTATACTCTGACGGCTTCTTTCCGCGCAATTTTATGAAATAATCCTGAAATCGGCGGAAAATCGCAAAAAGGTCTTGCAAAATCAGGCGAAATCCGCTATAATATTGATATATGTCTGTCAGAACATCGGAAAGGAGCTTGTTTTCATGCCCAGCGCAAGAAAAGCACCGGCGCGCAAGCCGGTCACAAAGGCCAGACGCAAGAAGAAAAAACAACAGAAAAAGCACCGCGGTCCGCTGATGCGGTTTAAGTTCGGACGCCTTGTGCTGCTCTGGATTCTGAGCCTGATTATCTGCTTCGGCAGCTATATCTACAACCGCAATATGCATCCCGAAAAGGATGTGTTCGTCAAGAGTGCAGAGCCGGAGCTGCCGGAGGAAAGTTCCCTGCCGACGGAAGAAGAATCTGTGCCGGATGAAACGCCCGTCGAAGAAAGTGTCCCGGATCCCGCAGCGGAAGATAACACCGGCGAGGAAACCGCAGAAAACGGCGAATCGGAAAACGGCGAAGGTGAGGGCGAAGGCGAAGAAGATGAAAGCGGCAATGTGCATTCCGGCCCCACGAAAGTCAATCCGGTGCCGGAGACCGCTATGCAGCCGATGGATTATCTCACGCGCTGCGCTTTCCTCGGTGAGACCAATATCCACAACCTCAGCGTGGACGGCATACTTCAGCCGAATAACGTCTACGCCAGCGAAACGCTGAACCTCAATAACTACACGCGCGAATATGTCATGCTGAACGGTACGACCATCCGCATACTGAGTGTCATCAACAGCGCAAGCTGCCCCATCTACCTGATGTTCGGCACGGAGAGTCTTTCCGAACAGCCCGCCGACCAGACGGCTGACCAGTTTGATGTGTTCCTGAATTCCGTGATTGCCGTTGCACCGGAAGCGAAGATCTACATTCTCTCGATTCCGCCCGTCACGGCAGCCGCCGAACAGGCATCGCCGCCGCTGCTGAACAGCACCGTTGACGAATACAATTCGCTCCTGCTGGAGCTTGCCAATAAGCACAATGTTTATTTCGTGGATACAAACACCGCCCTCAAGAACAATGAGAGCCGCCTTGCTCCCGAATATGCACTGGAAGACGGCATCCACCTCAATTCGGACGGTCTCCAGATCATGATGAACTACGTGCTTTGCCACGTTCCGGAATAAAAAATTCAGCGTACCGCAAGGTGAATGCGGTACGCTGTTTTTTTTGCTCATTTTGCGGGGTGAACGCATCTTGAACAAAGGAAAGGGAGGAAAGGTGAGATCCTTCTCTTGATCTCTGAGCATATTGTACATCTGCACTGTGAATGCAGCGTGAAATCTGCCTGAAAAGCCGTCAAAACTCCGCAGTTTACCACTTGAAAACCGCGATGCGGTTGTTGATATTCCTGCCGATGACCGAGAAAATCTTGCCGCCGAGGGTGTATTTTTTCATTTCCTCATTGAAGCTATGCTCAGAGAGGTACTTCAGACGCGGTTCGAGCGCCAGATATTCCCTGCCCGATTTCGTACCCCAGCCGAAAGTCGCGTTCGTGTGCCTGACGGCGTCGTGGTGCTTGCCGTGCTTCTCCAGAAACGGCGAGTGCAGTTCCACCACCAGATAGCCGCGCGGGAAGCAGTCGCAGAGCATATTCAGGCAGGTTTTGACCTGCTCCTTCGAGAAATACTCCACCACGCCCTCCATGATGATGATGTTCATGTCGGCTTTCGGGAGCTGCTTTGTCCATTCGCCCTCCAGCGCACTGCCCGGCAGCATTTTGCAGCGCGGACGGTCAGAATAGACCTTGCGGCGCACCGCAATCTGATCAGGCAAATCGACATCGTACCACTGTACCATGCCGTTATCCACCTGCGGAAATTTGTCATCGAAGCCGCAGCCGAGATTCACGCAGAGCGCATTGGGATACTTCATCAGCAGCATTTTGATCTGATCGCGGAACATGATTGTACGCGCAATGACGCCCTCATGCGACAGAAAAGGATCGTATTTGCTGACATCGACGCCCAGCGTCTCAATGATCTCCTTCGCCTTCTGATCTTTGATGCGTGCATTCGGGCGCGCAGTTTCGCTCGCCTTGATTGCCAGCGGAATGAGTGCAGTTTCCTGAACATCGCCAAATTTCAAATCCATAATGTGACCTCCTGTTCGTGTAGTAAGACGGAAATTGTTTTATGTATTGTGTGCAATCCGATTGTCACCGCTGATGCTGTCACGAAAAACTGTCCGCTGCGGATGCCTGTGCGCGGGAAGCCGTCAGCAGCAGACCGCCGAACATCCACAGATTGCCAATGCTGATCCAGCCGGTCGAGAGGGCGTATGCAAATGCACGGTTGCCGCAGCAGCGCATCAGCAGCACATCCGCTATGCCGAATAATACGCTGAAAATCCAGCACCATCGCGGATAACACGCCTTGCCCCTTGCAAATGCGCAGATCTGCACTGCCGCCATCAGGAGAAAAAATACAAACAGCATCCCCGAAGCGGGCAGCAGAAATGCCGCCGCAAACCGCACCGCCTGCGCCGCCGCCTTTTCCGGACTGACCGCAGAAAGGCTCTGATAAAAGAAGACGACCGCGCAGCACATCACATGAACAAATGCACCGAAAATCAGCATCCCGATGACGCCTGCGCGGTAAGCATGAGCTAACTTAATACTGCGCGAAGCAATCAGCCTGTAGATGCCGAAATAGCTCATGCACTCCAGCGGAATGCCGATCATCCCCAGCAGCGCCGACCACACGACACGCGCCGCCGAAACCGTTTGATAGCGTGAAAAATACTGCTCCATGCCGCTCAGAGACGGATCTGCCGTGCCCCAGCCAAGGAGCATATCCCCCGCCAGCACGATCAGTGCCGCGGCAAAGCCGATCCGCAGCAAATGCCGGATCCTTGCCCAGTCCGGCACCGGGTCTGCGGCAAAGACTGCATCGCGTGCAGCTATTTCGTTCGTATGCACCATGATCCCTCCTATAGTTAGCGTGCACAAACTATAGTTCTATTATAGCACATCCCGCGCAGCAATGCAAGTGATTTTGCAAATTTTCGCCGTGCGGAGAACAGAGAAAGGCAGATACCTCTCGCGAAGTATCTGCCTTTCGGGTGTTGCTCAGCCATTCATACGGCGATGATCTGTTTCATCCGATCACTTTTCGTCGTCCTCATCCTTGCGCTTGCGGGCGAAGAATGCAGTCGCGCCCATCATGATCACTGCGAAGAACAGTCCGGTCGGTGCGGAATCA
>DGVV01000016.1 GCA_002395085.1 Ruminococcus sp. UBA4275
AATCCGTCGGAGACACTTTATCGACAAAAAGCCGGACAGTTTCACGCTGTCCGGCTTTCGTTATATCGCCTTGCGGAATTCGATCTGATACTGCTCCCTGACATTCGGAAGCGCCTCGATCAGCTTCTGGATGAGCTGCTGCGCACGGCTGCCCGCTTCCTCCAGCACCTTGTTGTCGATTGCATTCTGCTGTGCCTTCTCCTTGATCTGTACGCGGAGTTCAGCACTATCATCCAAAGTGAGCCGGTTCCAAACGGAGTCTTTTTCTTCGTGCGCTTCAAAACTGTCTTCGTTTAGTTCGTTTGAGAGAATTGTCGGCTCAGGCAGTGAGATCGTAATGACTTTTTTATCTTCATCACAGTCTATCTTGACCTTCGACAAGTCAGTACCCGCTTTAATAATACCATCCATCGAAACAATTAAGAGCTTTTCCGAAAAAGGTTTCTTCCAATCAATGAAGGAAAACTTCTTGGATTCATCCATCAATCCAATATTAGTATAACGATATTCAACTGTCGCTAATTCGCTGATACTCTGAATTTCTTCCGTGAACGCTTCTACGTCGAACTCAACTACTTCCTCGAATAGTAAATCATCAATCTGCTTTTTCAAATCCTCAACATTCTGCTGAAACGCCTCAATCTTTTTCCCTTGGTTCCTGATTTGTTCATCCTTCGCTTGATTATCAATTTCCAAAGCGGCTCTCTTTGCCTTGAGTTCCGAAATAGCTGCATCCATTTTCTGTGCTTTCTCGGATTCCATTGTTAATTCTGTCCGCAGGGTATTCATTTGATTCCGATGCCAGCCGTATGCTGCCGTGATGCCCGTCAGCAGCAAGACCATGCCGCCCGCGGCTGCGATGAGTTTTGTTTTCAGTTTCATGTCAACATCCTCCCCGTATCGTTTTCAGAACCGCACCTGAAGTTCAGGGTATAGGTAAATTATATCACACAGCGCACAGAAATGCAAGACCGCCCGCACATCCGCATAAAAAGAAAGGAGACATTGCCGTCAGCGCGGCGTTGTCCCCGAATTCTTTTTGTGGATGCGCGATGTGGAAATCAGTCGATCTCCACAGCAACCTTCCGGTTATCACGGGCAGCACCTGCGCGCATCAGCGTGCGGATCGCCTTCGCAATTCTGCCCTGTTTGCCGATGACTCTGCCCATGTCGTCTGCGGCGACACTGAGGTGCAGGACAATCACGCCCTCCTCATTGACCTCGTCCTCGGTGATCTGAATTGCGGTCTTGTCCGTGACGAGACCCTGTACGATTGCGTATAAAAGTTCTTTCATGATGTTCTCCCAAAACGATTGCGAATAAGACCTTACAGGACACCCTGCTTCTTCAGGATTGCACGGACGGTATCCGTCGGCTGTGCGCCGTTCTGGAGCCAGCTCTTTGCCTTATCAGCGTCCAGAGAGATCACAGTCGGCTCCTTGGTCGGATCGTAGTAGCCGAGTTCCTCGATGAAGCGGCCGTCTCTCGGGTATCTGCCGTCAGCGACGACGATACGGTAGAACGGAGCCTTCTTAGCACCCATTCTTCTCAGACGAATCTTAACTGCCATTGTAATTTCACCTCCAAAATGATTTTCATTGTATTGTTCCACGCAAATTGATTTGCGGTGAAAGCGAAAAGGAAAATGCGGTCTGCGGATCAGGCATTGAACATCATGAACAGACCGAGAATTGCAACCAGCACGCCTGCTATGCCGACGATGATGCGGTAAATATCACTCTCAACCATCGGGAAGCGGTCAGCCATGCTGCCCATCCACTTCCATTTTGTGATGGCGCTGTAAACCAGCAGAATGCCGAGTAAAAGATTCATGACACCTGTTCCGAACATAATCTGTCACCTCAGTTGTTCTTCGGGAAACCGTTCATGCCCTCCAGCATGGAAGGATCGAGCTTGGGCATTTTGCGTCTGCCAAAGAGGCCTTTGCCGCCGCCCTTGCCGAGTTTTCCGACTTTCTTCATCATCTGCTGCATCTGCTCAAACTGCTTCAGCAGACGGTTGACATCCTGCACCTGCATACCGCTGCCGGCGGCGATGCGGCGCTTGCGCGAGGGATTGATGATCGAAGGCTTTGCGCGTTCTGCGGGGGTCATGGAAGTAATCATTGCCTCCACGCGCACGATTGCTTTGTCGTCAATGTCGAGATCATCCGCCTTATTGCCGACGCCCGGAACCATTGCGACAAGCTTTCTGAGATCGCCCATCTTCTGAATCTGGCGGAGCTGTTCCAGCAGATCCTCCATATCAAACTGCGATTTGGTGAGCTTCTGGGTCAGGCGTTCTGCCTCCTGCCGCGAGTAGACATCTTCTGCCTTCTCGATCAGCGAAAGCACATCGCCCATGCCGAGGATACGCGACGCCATACGGTCGGGGTGGAACTGCTCAAATTCATCGAGCTTTTCGCCCATACCAACAAACTTGATCGGCTTACCGGTGACAGACAGCACGGAGAGTGCCGCACCGCCTCTGGTATCGGAATCGAGCTTCGACATCAGCACGCTGGTGATGCCGAGTGCGTCGTCGAACGCCTTTGCGACGTTGACCGCATCCTGACCGGTCATGGCATCGACCACGAGCATGATCTCATCCGGACTGGTCTCCGCCTTGATATTTTTCAGCTCATCCATGAGCTTTTCGTCGATGTGCAGACGTCCTGCGGTATCGAGGATGACGACATCGTGATTATGATCTTTTGCGTATCGCAGACCCTGCACCGCGATTTCCACGGGGTCGATCTGTCCCAGCTCAAAGACCTTGACATCTGCTTTGCCGCCGACGACCACAAGCTGGTCAATTGCAGCAGGGCGGTAGATGTCACAGGCAACAAGCAGCGGATGGTGTCCCTCTTTCTTGAGGAGCTTTGCAAGTTTTGCAGCGTGGGTCGTTTTACCGGAGCCCTGTAAGCCGCAGAGCATAATGACTGTCGGGGGCTTGGAAGCGAAGTTGAGGCGCGAATTGCCGTCGCCCATGAGAGCAATCAGCTCCTCATTGACGATTTTGACGACCTGCTGTGCAGGCGTCAGGCTGGCGAGAACCTCCTCACCGACTGCACGCTCCGAAACCTTGCTGACGAAATCCTTGACGACCTTGTAGCTGACATCCGCTTCGAGAAGGGCGAGACGCACCTCCCGCATGGCTTCCTTGACATCGGATTCGGTGAGCTTTCCGCGCGCCTTGAGCTTTTTGAACACCTGTCCGAGTTTATCCTGCAAACCTTCAAATGCCATACGGTTCCCCTCCTTTATGTACCGAGCAGCGCGATGCCTTCCTGCGCAAGTGCGGCAATCTTTGCACCCTCTGCTTCTGTAATCTGCTGACTGCGCTCCCCGATTTCCGCAAACAGCGACCGGCACGCACGCAGTCTGGCGGCGATGCCCATTTGCTGTTCGTATGCTTCAAGCTGCCGTTCGCCGCGGCGGATGCTGTCATGCACCGCCTGTCTGGAAATTCCGAGCGGCTCGGCAAGCTCCGCGAGGGATAAATCCTCATCGTAGTAGCCTTCGAGCAGAGCGCGCTGGCGTTCTGTAAGCAGGCTGCCGTAACAATCAAGCAGCAGCACGAATTCGAGATTTTTTGCCATATCGCGCCGCCTTTCCGCTGTCATGGTCTGAACCTTTACACCAGCTCTCCTATTATAACAGGTTTCCGCGCATTTGTCAAGGGTTTTGGCGGATTTTTTTCGCAGATGCAGCCGGTTTCCGAAAAACAGATCCTCCCCGCCGGAGGGCAGGAAGGATTCCGGTATAAAGTGTCTCCGACGGATTGAGAATGGGGGCGCTGCCCCCA
>DGVV01000021.1 GCA_002395085.1 Ruminococcus sp. UBA4275
AATCCGTCGGAGACACTTTATCTACAGACAGAAGCGAGGAATCCTTTGATTCCTCGCTCCTGTATTATGCTTTTATCAGGATGCGCTTCAAGAGTGTAAGATCAACGGCATTCAGTTTGCCATCGGCGTTCAAGTCAGCGATCACGCCCTGCTCCGGTGTGAGTGTTCCGACTGTCAGCAGATAATCGCGCAGCATGACTAGGTCTGTTTTATCGCACACCCCGTCTGCGTTGATGTCACCGATCACAGGCGCAGCCTGCTTCGCAGTGACCGCAACTGCATAATTGACACAGCCGGACTGATTAACCTCGCCGAGCGTGACGGTTTCTCCTGCGTTAAAATCCTTCTTGTAGAGCTGATAGGTCACCTGCGGATTACCGTCATCGGTGAGCGTATCGGTGGTTTTTGTCCAGCCGGACAGCCATGCAGGGACATCAGTGATTCTGTTATCCAGCGCTACATAAGCCGAAATATCCGTACCTGCTGTGAATACGGCTTCATTGCCTGCATACTTTTTAGAATCGCACGCTGTCTGGATCCATTCTGCGCCGTCGAGCGTTTGGGGAACACTCGTGAATCGGAATGCTCTGTCACCAAACACTGCGCTGCCGGTTTGCTTTGGCTCAGTCACGACTGACCACGCAGCGGCGTTTGCTGTATCATAAACATTCAGGCTGCGGATATATTTGCCAGCTTTGCTGCCGTAAAGTTCGATCTCGGCGATATTGCAGCAATACACATCGTCCTTGTTATACGGATTCTGCGGCGTACCCTCCGGAACAGCATATCGCACAAATCGCCCGCTTGCATTTTCCGGCTTTACATAGTGCATACCGCCGCCCGGCAGTTCGGTGACCGTATATACGGTTTTCCAGTTCTGCCCATCGTCAGATATTTGAATGAATGCATCGACGCACCGTGCCTCGTGTCCGGTACGCGGGCAATAACCGATCTGCGTAAATTCATACACTGCGCCGAGATCCGCCTGCACGAAGCCGCTGCCGACGCCGTCAAAATAGGTTGCTGTGCTGCCGTCAAAGGCTTTTGTGTAATCGGTGCTGCTATCACTGTGCCATGAATCTGTGCCGGAAAGCACTGCCTTTGAGAGCTCAATCTTGTCCGTGCGGTCTGTTGTCTCGCCCGTGCCGCCGATGATATAGGTAGCAATGGAATTTGCCGGGAGTGTCACATTCAGTGTTTTGCCGCTGAGATTTGTTTTTCCGATATCCTTCCAGTTCTCTGAAGCACTGGTGCGGATGCCCTGTGCTGATGTCCCGACTGACTGAAATCCGGAGAGGTCAAAGCTGAGGTCGCGGTTTCCGCCGCCGGTGTTATATGCAACGATCACGATCTCGCCCGTTTGGGGATCATATGCAGCCATCGTTGTATTGGAAGAATTGAGCATCGTCATGCCCGGACGGATATAGCGCGTATACTGTCCGAAGCTGTAATACTTCTTGGAAAGCACAATTTCGTTTTTATCGTGGTCTGCAACGGCAACGCCCCAGAATCCTCCGTTCAGATTCGGCATACCGGAGTCCTTTCTGCCGTTGTAGCCGTTCTTTGATACATGGTTGTCGATAAGCTGCCAGAGAATCCACGCAGAGGCATTCATCTGATTACAGTCAGTTGTGATGCGTTCTGCGAGCCAGAGTCCGCTTCCCATCGCACCGGCATTTGTACCGGCTGTTTTGCTGCCGTCCACTTCGCTCATCCAGAGATTCTTTCCATTGGATAATGCAAGATTTTTCAGATCTGTGCGTTTGCTTCCGCCGTAACTGTGCGTATCAATTCGTCCGATCACGTTCTTTGCATCTGCGGAGAGCTTATTGAAGGACGAGATCGCCGTGTCGATTGAGGTTTCGTCCGTACCGCAGAGCAGAATATTATTGAGCCCATGCCGTTCCAGTGCCTTTTTCGTCTCTGTCAGCATTTTCGACTCTGAATCGCCCTGATCGAAATGACAGCCCTCCTGTTTTGCACTGTTTGCGCCCCAATAGTTTGTATAAGGCTCATTCATTGGGTCAATGCTCTGAATCTCAATGCCCCATTCGTTCTGATAATGCGCGCAGACCTCTGCAAGATATTCTGCAAACGCCGTATACTGGTCATCCCGCAGATTATTCTTTTTCGGATCAGTTGCACCGGTCGAGCATCCGCTGTTTGTCATGTAGTAGGGCGGAGAATTGGAAAACATCTCGACGATCATGTCATCGCCGCCCGCCGCAAGGATTTTGTTCAGCACATTCCGCTGATTGGCGTCTGCGTTCCAGTCGTATGTAATCTTACCGTTATGATAGACGGAATACCCTGGCATATTGGAATCTGTGCGCGTGATATGTGTATGAGACGGATTATCTCCGCCGCCGATATTAAAGCGCGCGATATTCAGGCGCAGCCCGCTGTCACCGTAAAACAGTTCAGCCGCTTTTTTCGAGAGCGTGTCATTATAGCCGATACGGTTTGCCCACCAGCATAATGAACTGCCCCAGCCTTCAAACACGCCTCCGTTTATCTGATAGGTGCTGCCGGGCGTGAGTTTGACTGTTTCCGCTGCGTGTACTGTTCCCGCCGGAAACGTGTGGATTCCGGATAAAGCAAACAGTGTCAGTGCGCTGCAAAACGCGAGAATACGATTTTGAATTCTCATATAGTAACCCCCTTTGTTTCTGAATGAGAATGATCTTCTCCATTTTTATTATCTCATAAACCGCAGAAAATGACAATCACTTATTCTCTCAATCACATAACATTTTCTGCCTGAATCACACCGCAGCCCCGGACGCTCGTCCGGGGCTGCGGCTTGTAATTATTTCACTTCTTTCGATAAGGGAATACCTAAACTCTTGATGCCGTTGCAGATGATCTGTGCTGTGACCTTTGCGCCGGCTTCGGTGAAATGCGTAAAGTCGGTGCCGCCGACTGCGCCGCCCATGTAATAACTTCTGACGGTATTGTAGTCGCGCTTGTTGAAATCATTTACCATCGCCTGTCCGAGATCGAAATACGGAATATTATATTTCCTTGCAAGTGCCTGACAGGCGGAATCAATGTTGCGGTAGCCGACCTTGAAGGGCTGTGTCTGATTCTTAATGGAGAGCGTCGGGCTCATGAGGATCGGCGTTGCGCCTTTATCCAGCGCTCCTTTGATATAAAATGTCATGTAGTATTCAAATGAGCCACTGACAGGGTTATCGACATTGCCCTTTACCGGTGCATAGCGCTCCGATTTGGAGGAATCGCCGTCGTTGATGCCGAAATCGACGATCAGGTAATCGCCCGGCTTGATCTGATCGAGGATGGTCTTCAGTCTGCCGTTGTCATAAAAGCTCTTGGAGCTGCGTCCGGCGATTGCGTGGTTTGATACCGTTACATTTGCGGAGAAGTAATCCTGCAAATAATAGCCCCATCCCTGCTGCGGTGCCTTGTCTGCCCGATAGCTTTGTGCAGTAGAATCGGCTGCAACATACACTGTCGGCTTGTCACTGACCGGCTGCTGGACAACCGTCTGCTCCTGTGACGGGTCGTAGGTATCCGGCACAGGTTCATCCGTATAGCTCAGCATCAGATAATCGAAATTCGGGCCGCCTTCTGCGGTATTCGATTGCAGCATGATCGTGTTGATGCCCTCATTCAGCGGGAGCACGATGCCGCGCTCCTCCCATGTCGTCCAGGCACCGGTTGTCAGGAAATTCTGCTTCCATTTGTCGCTTCCGCCGTTGACCGAGATCATCATATTGCGGTCATTTGCAGAGCCGTTTGCAATGTTGAATGTGCAAAGATAGTTTCCGCTCCATGGAACATTGACCTTGAACGCAACAGCGCTTTCCGTCGAATTGTCAAGGTTCAGATAGTCGCGGTATGTGAAGCCGGCATTCTTTTCCTCACGAATGCCGTTTATAATTTTCTGTTCTGCTGCGGCGTATTTTGTGTCAGCGAATTCAACGTATTTTCCAACAAGATAATCGCGAAGCAGGATGATATCTGCGACGGAAAGTTTCATGTCGCCGTCCAGATCGGCAGCCTGCTGATACTGATATGCGGCACCGTTCAGTGCGGCACGCTTTGCGAGCGTCAGGTCAATTGCGTTGATTCTGCCGTCGCCGTTCAAGTCCCCCTGCATCAGTGGATCTCCGGTTGGTTCTGTAATGACCGGTTCGGTGATAACAGGATCAGTTACGACAGGATCCTGCGTCGGTGTCAGCGGCTGCATTGCCTGATACATAAGCTCGGCAAGCCGTGTCGCTCCGGCACGGTTCGGGTGAAGACCGTCTGACATATACAGGCTGCTGACCTCATTTGCACTCTTTTTCAGACAGTCGTTCTGCCAGAGATTGAACAGGTCAACAACCTCAATATTAAGCTTTTTTCCTACACGATCGAGCGCGCCGCCGTACCATCTGCCCTGAAGCAGCGGATTCCGCTGGCAGTCGCCGTTTCTGCCCTGCTGCTTGACAAGAATCACACGCATTCCTTTTTTCATTGCACGCTGCGCCATATCGGTGATGATTTCCTCATACTGCGCCTCGGTTGTGTTGTTCTTGGAATTGGTGTCATTGATGCCGATCGAGATCACATAAATATCTCTGGGCTGACCGTTTTTCTCAATCACGTTGAACTGACCGCCCTGCATAAAGCCGCGTGCGATCTGTCCGGAGGTTGCCATATTCATGATCTGCCACTGACTGCTGTCAACATACTTGCCAAGCATCTGTGCCCAGCCTGCCTGCTGCGAGCTGTCCAGCGGATAATAATTGCAGACGGTGGAATCGCCGCAGACCCAGATGGTCGGATTGGTGTGCGTCTGGGTTGAGATCTGCTTGATTTCGAGCGCGGACATTGTATAGGCGTTGTTTTCTTTACCCGCGCAGGCGCAGATATTGAGCTGCCCGTCCGTGACCGGAACCTGCAAGGTGTGATAGGCGTTATTGCCGGTGAGGTTCATGATCTGGTACATTCCCTCAATCGCGACGCTGGTTCTGCCGGTATTGCCGAGCCAGACAGAGACCTGATAGAGCCCGTTCGGTACGTCGGCGCAGAAGGTGTATTTCCCGTTTGATGAGGAATTCTTGAACTGCACCGCATCGCTGAGTGCATCTCTGCCCGCTGCGCTGACATTCGAGACATTTGTGCCGGATGAAAAGCCGTAGCCACGGCCTGCATTGTAACCGTCCGATGCGCTGACACCGGTATAGCCCGATGCGATTCCGCCGCCGCCGAAATCAAATTTCCAGTAGGTATTTGCTGCTGATGCGTTTGTTTTCGGGAAACTCACCGAAGCAGAAGCAAGCATCATAAGAGATGCGGATGCTGAAAGAAACTTGCGAACAAAAGATTTCATAATAACCCCCAATTCTATCCCTCTGATATACAAATGCAGCCCTTTTGCCTGTGCCGAAGGGGAGACACAGAAAGAAGATGACAGCAGGCACGGGAAGGGAGCCGTGTACTGTCATCTTCTCATGTTCAGCAGTGATCAGCCGCCTCTGTGATTCTATTATAAATCAATCCAAGCGGATTCTGCAATCACATATTCTCTCATTGTTATGCACTTTTCTTCCGCATTTTATTTGAGCCGGTCGGAAAGCTGCAAACCGAGTACTTTTGTCTGTTCGGCGATCATTTGTGCAATCTTCTGCGCGCCGGCATTGCTCAGATGCGTGTTGTCAATCGTCGAATGTGACGAATCGGTGTAGCAGTGCATTTTTGCAGTTTCATTTGCGCCGCCTGCATTGTAGAGACTTGTGTAAAGCTGTGTGGTCAGAGCGGTCATGTCAATGACCGGAACATTATCATTCCGACCGAGTGCTTTCATGCCGTTCTGGTAATCGACATGACCCTTATAATTTGCAGTACCGTTGGAGCCGCGCCGGGTGACCGGTGTCACCAGAACAGGCTGCGCGCCTGCATTTTTTGCGAGATTGATATAATATGCAGTGAGGATATACTCGTAGGAATAACGCCCCTGTGCATCCTTTCCGCTGCTGTCCAATGTGTTCCAATCAAGATTCGGATATGTGCCGACTCCCGGATTCTTCGTCTCATCTGTTTTCTCGTCATTGTGGCCGAACTGGATGAACAGATAATCGCCTTTCCCGATTGACGATTTCAGTGTCTGATAATTCTTCTCTTTCAGAAAACTGCGGGAGCTTCTGCCGGACAGTGCCAGATTTGTTACCGTCACATTGCTGAAATTCTGTGCAAGCTTCATGCCCCAGCCATATCGGTTCAGCGAGGTCTGCGTATTGCTGTCATATTCGCAGACGGTCGAATCACCGACAACAAAGATCCTTCCGGAAAATTTGAAATCAGCAGATTCATAGCGATTCGTCGGCTCCTGCACCTCTGGCTGCTCCGGATCAGCGGGCGGCGTCATCAGCTTTTGCTTCAGAATGGTCAGGTCAACGGCATTGATCTTGCCGTCATTGTTGAAATCGGCTGCGGCTGGATTTTGCAGTTCACTAACGGTCAGCAGATAATTCAGCAGTGCCTTCACATCCTGAACATCAGTTGCGCCGTCATTTGTAATATCCTTCGGAAGCGAAGCAAATACGGCATAATTGACGCATCCTGCGCTCTGACCGTTTGCACCAAGTGTAACTGCCTTACCGGCTTTCACATATTTGCTGTAAAGATCAAATGCCACATTGTTATTGTTTGCGGCATTCAGTGCAGTTTTGGTGTAATCCTGCATCCATGCAGGAATCGCCGTCACGCGGCTGTCCAGCGCGATATATACATTCATATCCGCACCGGCACGAAACGTCGCAATAGCATCACCAGAGGAATTCTTCGCATCGCAGGCAGTCACAATTGCCTCGCCGCCGATAACCTCGGAAGGAAGCCTTTGCCAGATTACTTCCCGATCACCGAAAATCAGATCACCGGGCTGCAAATCCGGATCAATACTCCAGGCGTTGCGGGTGGAGTCATTTACGGTGAGATCAAGAATCAGTTTTCCGCTGACCTGTTCATCTGATACGGCTTCTGCTTTCTGTTGCGGTATTGCCGCAGAGAGTGTGAATGCAGTGAGCATCATAATACAGACCGCGGCTGTGCATTTTAAAAGTTGCTGTTTCATCATATAACCCCCAATTTCACTAAATTGCTCTGAGCAACAAAATAAAGCATAATTTGCAAACAACTGATTCTGAATGAAAATGATCAGTTCTACTGTGCTTTTATGATAAACTTTTTCCGGATACCAGAAACCGTCCCTGCACAGATTACAGAGACGGTTTACAGAAAGGAGAGGAAACTTTCTTGTTTTATTTCAAAAGAATGCGTTTCAGCAGCGTGAGATCAACGGCATTCAGTTTACCGTCAGCATTTATATCAGCAATCGCGCCCTGCTCCGGTGTGAGTGTTCCGGTTGTCAGCAGATAATCGCGCATCATGACGAGATCGGTCTTGTCACAGATGCCGTCTGCGTTGATGTCGCCGGTCACAGGAGCAGACTGCTGTGCAGTGACCGCAACTGCGTAATTGACGCAGGAGGACTGGTTAATTTCTCCGAGCGTGACGGTCTGACCTGCTGCAAAATCCTTCTTGTAAAGCTGATAGGTCACCTGCGGATCGCCGTCGTCGGTGAGGGTATCCGCAGTTTTTGTCCAATCTCCGAGCCATGCCGGAACGGTGATTCTGGTATCCAACGCGACAAAAGCAGAAATATCTGCGCCTGCCTTGAAAGATGCCTGATCGCCTGCATATTTCTTGGAATCGCAGGCGGTCTGAATCCACTCAGCGCCGTCCAGTGTTGTCGGCACGCTGGTAAACCTGAATGCTCTGTCACCGAACACTTCGCTGCCCTGCTGCTTCGGCTGCGTGACAACAGACCAGTTTGCGGCATTTGCTGCATCGCTGACCGTGAGACCGGTGATATATTTTCCGTCTGCATATCTGATCGGCTCCGGCGGCTGACCGTTCCCGATCAGGGAAAAATCATCGACCTTGAGCCATGCGCCGCCGTTGCCTGCTGCTTCAAATCCGACTGTGCATTTGCCGCTTGTCACCTGAATATCAGAGATTGTGATTTCCTTCCAGTTATCCGTTTTCGCTTTGACATCGGCATTTTTCTCGCTTCCGCCGTAGCCGGAAATGAAGATCCTGCCGCTGTTCATGCCGCTTGTTTTGTAATATGCTTTCAGCGTATATGTGCCGTTCGGGAGGGCAATATCCTGTGTCTGTTTGCCGCTGAAATTGCTGCCGCTGTAAAGCTGACCGCACCATCTGCCGGTGCGTGCGCCGTTTGCGTTGCCGCAGCCGGAGCCGGATGCCTTCCAGCCTGCGAGCGTAGACTGCGACACGCGGTCTGCGTCAAAGCTCGGATTCAGCACATAGTTGTTTCCCGTGCCGACTGACCATTCGCCGGTCTGTGCATCGAGATTCCACTCACTCAGCGAATTGAATTTCACATCATTGCCGTTGACCGTCAGCGGAACCCACTGATTATAGCCAAGACCGTTTCCGGCGAAATCGCTCCAGCGGTCGCCGCAGAAAATGACAGTCTCCTGCTTGCTGCCCTTGACCGTATAGAAGAAGCCGGTCTGCGTGACGTGCGAGAAATCCATATCCGTGCCGTCCATAACCTTCCAGTCGGAATACGGACCGTTGATATTGTCGGCTACCATGTAGTAGCTGTGCGATGCATTCCAGCCGTGCAGATCGGAAGCGCAGAAATAATACTTGTTCTTGTATTTGAACATACAGTTGCCTTCTCTGCCGCTGCCTTTTTTCACTTCGACTGCCTTTTCCGCGGCGAGAAAATCGTTCGGTCTGAGGCGGCACACATACTGATGCGCTCTGCCGCCCTTGTTCGATGCGATGAGATATGCCTGCCCGTCGTCATCGACAAATACAGTCTGATCGCCGGTACCCTGCTTCTGCACGCCCTCGATCTGATCCTGCACATTTTTCACTTCGAAATTACCGGTCGGCGTATCGCACTGTGCAAACAGAACGCTGTCATTATACTGCGTGACAAGCACATATTTTTTCGACTGCGGGCAGTATGCAACGCCCATTCTGCCGAGCCAGTAGGCAAAGCCGAAGCCTTTGGATTTCGGTGTCAGGACATCATTTTCAAATTTCCAGTTCACAAGATCCTTCGATGAATAGCAGGTAATCGACTTGAATCCGGTGTCATCATTTTTACCGGTCGGATTCTTTGCGTAGGTCTCCGCACCGGAATAGTGTACACCGTACCAGTAATAGGTATCGCCGAATTTGAAAATGCCGCCGCCCTGTGAATAAATGAAATTGCCGGAAGTATCCTTCCAGAAGCAGTCATTTGTGATCGTCTGTGATGCGGCATTTGCGGTCATTGTCTGCTGCGGGAGATGGTTTCCCGCAGTGAGCATCAGCCCTGCGGCGGAAAGTACCACCGTTGCTTTTTTCCATAGTTTTTTCATATTTCCCCCTGTAATCTGTTTTGGCATATCTTACAGGATGCGCTCGGAGCAGGAAGGGGGCTGCATCCGTCCGGATCCGGCAGATATGCGGTTGCATTTGGCTTTCGGATGGAAAGCTCCTGATTGCATTCTAACACGTTTGTCCTGAAAAGACAATCACATATTCTCTCATTCGCATGACTTTTTCTTCCTGAAAACAAGCAGCGATACACAAAGGCTGTGTACCGCTGCCGAAAAAGTATTTATGATTTCTCGCTGACACTGAAGGTGCAGACAGCCGCATCGCTGCCGTCAGTGAGCGTCAATGCGCCGTTTGCGGAAGCGGTGAGGTATCTGCCGGGATTGGATACGCTTTCAAAGGATACCTGCTTGCGGTCAGAAAGGCCGGTCACAGTGCGGAATGTCGCCAGCTTCAGATCGTTCTGCTGAATCGAGGTCTGCTGAGAAAGCACCGCGCCGCTGCCGTTTGCATTGACAGTGACATAAAGACCTGTCTTGTTCTCAGATTCGATCGAAACATAGGTCTGATTCTCCACATTGCACAGGCCGGGAACGATCACCCATTCGGTGTCATGCGCAGTCAGATTCTGCATCCCGAAGCCGAGCGCGACATTTGTGTACGGGTAAGCATTGTCATTGATCGAATTGGTGAATGCTGCGTGGCCGAGCATTGCGCCGTTCTGATTGCTGATCGTCGAAACGGTGCCGCCGATGCCTGCTGTGGTCTCCTCCATTTTCAGAATCTTTCCGTTGCTGTCAAAATGCACTTCGCAGATATTCGGGCTTCTGCGGTAGCCGTTGCCCTCGGGCAGTGCGCCGTTGTGGTAAATCATGTAGGTCTTGCCCTTGAAATCAAAAATGCCGCTGTGATTGGTATTCGAGGTCGCGTTGCACTCAAAGATCACATCCCCGAATTTCCAGTCGCCCTTGAGCAGATCGGTGCAGGTGGAATATGCCATCTGCTCGCGCCAGCGATAGGCGTAGATGAGATAATAGTCGCCGTAATAGGTGCCGTCAGCATTCTGCCGGCGGTAGAGCCACGGTGCTTCGGTATACATATTCATGCCCTTGCCGCGGTAGAAGACATCGCCGTTTGTGCCCTCGCCGCCGAAGGTGATTCTGCCGTCACCGTTGAGATCGCGGACGCTCACCATATCATCATTCAGCTCGCAGATATAATATCTGCTGTTGCCCCATGCAAGATAGCGGTGCTCCTGACCGTCCTTGCCTTTCTCCACCCAGACGGTCGGGTCGATGTCGTCCCAGTTGCTTGACTGATCGTTTGTCAGTGTGCCCGCAACGACCGGATGCCCGATGTCGCGGAACGGCCCTTTCGGAGAATCTGCGACCGCAACGCCGATGGACTGCTTGCCCTGCGCAGTTCTGTCCCATGAGCAGAAATAGAGATAATACTTGTTATTGTGCTTGACGACCTGACTTGCCCATGCACTTTTTGCATCGCCCCATGAAACATCGCGCATATTCATCACGACACCCTCATAGTTCCAGTGAATCAGGTCTTTCGTGGAATAGCAGAGATATTCCGGGATATTGTAGATCGCCTGATCGACCTCTGCATTGGTCGAGATATCGTGTCCGGTGTAGGCATAGACCGTGTCGCCGTCCACAAATGCAGCGGGGTCGCCGCCGTAGTTATATTTGCCGTTTGCTGCCGTGATGCCGCCCGCAAAGGGATTGTTATACCGGCTGACACTGAGCTGAACCGGCTGCGGCGGGCCGGATTGCTCCGGCTCGCTCAGCAGCAGTTGTTTCAGAATTGTAAAGTCGATTGCATTGACTTTTCCGTCGCTGTTCATGTCTGCGATCTTGCCCTGATCCGGAGTCAGTGTACCGGTGGTCAGCAGGAATTTCTGCATCAAGACTGCATCGGCTTTGTCAATGGTTCCGTCCGCATTGATATCGCCCTCAAGCGGCTCCGGCTGCTTCTGCTCTGTCACTGCAACTGTGTAATTGACGCAGCCCGACTGATTGATCTCTCCGAGTGTGACGGTCTGTCCGGCAGTGAAATCCTTTTTCCAGAGCTGATAGGTCACCTGCGGATCGCCGTCATCGGTGAGCATATCGGCAGTTCTTGTCCAGCCGGAGAGCCATGCGGGAACATCGGTGATTCTGGTATCCAATGCGACAAAAGCGGAAATATCCGCGCCTGCTGTGAATGTTGCTTCATCGCCTGCAAATTTCTTGGAATCGCACGCAGTCTGGATCCACTCAGCACCGTTCAGTGTCTTCGATACGCTTGTGAACTTGAATTCTCTGTCGCCGAACACAGTGCTGCCCGCCTGCTTGCCGGAGGTCACAACTGACCAGTTCCGCGCGTTGGTTTTGTCATTGACGGTCAGGGATTTGATGTATTGGCCGTCTGCATAGGTGATCGGCTGCACGGAGCGCTCATTGCCGGACCACGCCTTTGTCTGTGCGCCCCAGATCGTCTGGTTGTTATTGCCGACTGCCGTGAACACCATGACGCGCTTGCCGGTGCTTTCGTCATATTCCGCCGCGAAATAACCCTGATAGGTCGTGTTGTTGATCTTCAGCGTTGCCGCAGAGGAATCCGCCGCCTGCTGCCATGTGCCGCTGACTGCACCGGAGATCGTGCCGTTTGCATTCAGCGTGATATTCTGGTAGTTGATGATCGTGCCGTTTGTCGCATTGCCGTGGTTAATGTACTCATATGTGCCGACAATGTCGTTTGTCTCATAGCCGGATTCCGACCACGGATTGATGCAGTATTCAAACGGAATGACGACCGGCCAGCCCGCTTCATTGTACTTCATCGAGTGGACGCGGACTTCATGTCCCTCGCCGCCGTCATCAAATCTTGCGTGATAGAGCAGATACCACTCGCCGTCATCGTCGCGCAGCACGGAGTTGTGTCCGCACGCCATATAGGCGCGGTTGATCGTGCTGAATTTGTAATTGCCCATGACCTTGAGACCGATGCTGTCGAGATTTGTGCCGGCATCGAGCACCATATTTCTGCCGGCTGCATCGACAAACGGTCCGAGCGGGGATTTTGAACGTCCCACGCGCATATTATAGCCGCCTGTGGAGGTCAGACCGCCGTAGGTCACCCAGAGATAATAGTAGCCTGTGTCTTTGTTATATTCGATAAACGGGCCTTCGCCGGATTTGCCCCAGCCGCCGGAAATCTTCGTGCCGAAGTAGCTGTCAACCATTCGGCCATCAGCGGTCTTTCCGGATTTCGGGTGAATGCACCTGCCCGTCTTTCTGTCAATTTCCAGTGTGAAGATACCGCCCGACCATGAGCCGTAGCACATATACATTCTGCCATCGGTATCGGTGTAGATTGTCGGGTCAATCGCGTTCGGATACTGCTGATTGTTGAAATCGCCGTTTCCGCTGAACCACGCATTGTTATGCGAGACCTGCCCGCTCTTTTCAAGGTCAGGAATATTGGTCGAGGTGTATTTGCGGTTGACGCGCTTGGTATTGCTTGTCGCCCAGGAATCATTGCTTGTGAATCCGGAATAGATCAGCGTATCGACAAAGGTATAAGGCCCCGTGATCGTCTTTGATGCTGCAAATGCAATCACCGAGCGCTTGTAGGTCGAAGATGTGCAGAAGTACATCAGATATGCGCCTTTTGAGCCGTCTGAATTGACGAAATCCGCATCCCAGAACACATCCGGCGCCCAGACCGCAAAGCCGCCTGCGCAGTCTTCCAGATCCTCTCCCGCCCATGCAAAAGCCTTTGCGAGATTCTGCGAAAGATTGCCGAATTCCACATTGTTTGTCCGCGCATAGCCGTTGGAAAAGCGCTGCCAGTCGCGGAGATTGTTCGAGCGTGCGGCTTCAATATGCGAGCCGAACACATAGTAGGTATTGCCGTCCTTTATGACGGAAGGATCATGCACGGAGACGCGCGTTCCTGCCGCTGCAGAGGCTTCCCTTGCAGGAAGATTTGCGTGCAGACCCGTCAGTGCGAGCGCACCTGCCAGCAGGAATGAAAGCAGTTTTTTCTTTTTCATTTCAATTCCCCCATTTATCAGATTTTCCACAAACCGGTGCCGCGCAGCCGCCGATTGTCGAAGGGGAGACAGTCAGCATATGCATCAAACCGGTCTATTTCATGATTTCATTATAACGGATAGAAAACAGATTCGCAATCACATATTCTCTCATTTCAATGACTTTTTCTGTCTGATTGACAATCCCGGTAATCTATGATATACTAAAACCAAAAACATAGAAATCAATTTACAAGGGGGAAAAGGAATATGGACAGCATCGGGAAAATCGGCGTGCTGCTGCCGGAGATCGTGGATTTGCTGGATTATGAGCTGCTGCGCGGCATCCATACGGAGGCTGCTGCGCTGGGATATGATGTGATTGTCTATTGCAGCATTTACAATTCGCAGGTGGAGCTCCAGCAGGATGCCTATACGCACGGACTGGAAAACATCTTCACGCTGCTGATGCACCACCGGCTGGACGGCGTGATTTTTGCCGCAGACCGCTTTCACAATCAGGAGTTGAACGATAGAATACAGGATATGCTCATACAGTGCGGCATTCCGTGCCTTGTGCTCGGTGAGGATCGTCCGCCGCTGCAAGCAATCTATCCGAAGCAGCAGGATGCGATGTACCGCATGACCAGGCATCTGATTGACGCACACGGCTGCAAAAAGATCTACTGCATCACCGGCTTCCCGGACAACCGTCCCTCTGCTGAACGCACGGAGGGCTACCGGCAGGCAATGCTGGAAGCCGGACTGCCGTTTACCGATCAGGATATTTTCTACGGTCATTTCTGGCGTGAGGTTCCGCAGCAGATCGGCAGACAGATCGCAGAGGGAAGCCTGCCGATGCCGGACGGCATTGTCTGCGCAAGCGACAGTATGGCATCGGCACTCTGCGAAGCGCTGCAAGAAAACGGCATCTCCGTGCCGGAGCAGATCGCTGTGACCGGCTTTGACGGCTGTTCTGATGCGTGGATGCACAAGCTGAAGCTCACGACCGTGACCGGGCGCGATTTGCAGCTCGGAGCAGATGCTGTCCGGAAGCTGTACGGTATCATCACGGGTCGGGAGATTTCACCATCTGCATTAAAGCAGGAAATCTGCTTTGGGGACAGCTGCGGCTGCACGCCGGAGCGGATTGGCAGGCAAACGATCGACGCCTATGTACTGGAGCATTATTTCCGGCACCATATCCGGCAAACTATCTGGCACAAGCAGTTTTACGCTTCCGATCTCATCAATAAGATGCGCAATCAGAACGGTCTGTATAAATGGATTGAAGCAGCCGATCAGGTCGGCCATGTGCTGCCGGACTGGGAATGGCTGGAAATCTGTCTCTGTGAGGACTGGTGCTTTGATCTGGAGCATCCGGAGCAATTCCGCACAGAGGGATATTCGCGCCGAATGCTGCACGCGCTCTCAAAACGGCATGGTGTCAATCCGGATGAGCGGTATCTTTTTCCGACTGCTGATATTCTGCCGGCGCTTCAAATGCCGCATGAGCCCAAGCTCCTGCTGCTGACCTCGCTGCACAATCACGGGCAGATCTTCGGCTTTCTTGCAACAGCATATGATGCACCGGAGAAGATCTGCGCCGACGACTTCTATCTGAGCTGGTGTGAAGCCGCCGCAAACGGTCTTGACAATTTGCAGCACATCATGCACCGCGAATACATCAAATCGCAGATGGAGCTGCTGACCGTGCGCGATCCGGAAACGGGGCTTTATAACCGCCGCGGTTTTGCAGAGCATCTCCCGGATACGCTGACAGAAATGCGCAGAACAGAACAAACGCCCGCCCTGCTCCTCATAACATGGCAAAAGAGCGGAGAACTGCTGCCTTTTGATCCGATGCTTGTGCTTTCTAACGCGCTGCGCCATACTGCGGAAGGAAAAATGCTTACGATGCGAATGGATGATTCTGTGCTTGCAATATTGTATGCAGAGGATCGCATCACTGCGGTCGGGCTCAGCAACAGGATTGACAGTTCAGTAAAATCACTGCTCGGCAAGCTGTCCGGCACGATTCAGCTTGTGACAAACAGTGTGTGCATTTCGGATTTCTCCCTCCGTGAATCTGAACAGACTGTCATGCTGGCCGCTGCTGCATTGAAAGAGCAGTCGGAATCAGCCGGCATTGACCTCAATGCTGAGATTCGCAGGCTTCGGCAGAATATTCAGGAAAAACCGCAGGAGGATTGGAATATCTCCGATATTGCATCACGGATGTGCATCAGCAAAAGCCACCTGCACAGGCTCTATAAACAGCTTTTTGATGTCAATCTGATGGATGATGTCATCGAACAGCGCCTTGCAAAAGCAAAGCAGCTTCTGGAATTTACTGATATGCGAATACAGGAGATTGCATTTCAGTGCGGCTACCGCAATGAATCCCATTTCATGCGGCAGTTCAAGCTGAAAGTCGGTATAACGGCGCTCCAGTTCCGGCAGTCAAAGCAATAATCTGTGCCCGTCTGAGCATTCAGGCGGGCGCTTTTCATGCGCATAGAGCAGCAAGAAAAGAACCCGTCCGTACTGAAACGAACGGGTATAATAAGGGGGAGGAAGAAGCTCCGCCCGCTGTCTAACTGAAACACAACGAATCTGAACTTCTTTGCTTTTATCATACCGCAGCATGGTTCACTTTTCAATGACCGATTCTCTCATTTTCATGCACGATTCTTTCTCATAGAATACCGTATTCCGATTCAGACAGAAAATGTCATAAGAATGAGAGAATTTGTGATTGTGATATAAAAATCAACCGTTTATAATGAAAGCGGGAGAAATGTCATGCTCCCGAATGATAATAAATGGAAGAACAGGGGGATCCATATGATTCAAAAAATGAAACGAACGGCAGCGTTCACTGCAGCAATTCTGATCTGCGCGGCATCCGCAGCGCCGATGTCCGCTTCCGCAGCATACGGCGCAGGCGGAAACGGTACCGCGATCATGGAATACCTTGACCGCGGCATTTATGCGGTCAGATCCGGAAACGGAATGTTTGTAAGCTGGCGCTGGAATGCAAACGACGCGGATAATGCAGAGTTCCTGCTCTACCGTGACGGAAATCTGATCTACACAAGCAAGGCGGGTTCCGGTGCGACAAGCTATCAGGACAACGGCGGCAGCACCGGCTCGAAATACCGCGTTGATGCCGTAGTAAACGGCGCGGTTGTCAGCTCTGAGGAATGCAGATTCAATTCCGGCTCCAATTATTTTGATATTGCACTCAACAGCCCCGGCTCGCAGTATTCGCCGAACGACTGCTGTGTGGGCGATGTAGACGGCGACGGGCAATACGAGATCTTTCTCAAGTGGGATCCGAATAATTCACAGGACAACTCCAAAGAAGGAAGAACAGACAAAGTCTATATCGACTGCTATACACTGACAGGCAAACAGCTCTGGCGTGTCGATCTGGGGATCAATATCCGTGCAGGACAGCATTACACGCAGATGTGCGTTGCGGACTTTGACTGTGACGGCAAAGCGGAGCTCATCACCAAGACCGCAGACGGCACCAAAGACGGCAAGGGCAAGGTCATCGGCGACGGCTCAAAGGATTACCGGAACAGTGTCGGCAGAGTGCTCTCCGGACCCGAATACATGACGCTCTTTGACGGTCAGACCGGCGCGGCACTGGATACGATCAATTTCCCGGTACCGCGTGGAAATGTCAACGCTTGGGGAGACAATTACGGAAACCGCGTTGACCGCTTCAACGGCGGCATTGCGTATCTCGACGGCGTACATCCCTCTGCGATCTATAACCGCGGATACTATTCGAGAATGACAATTTCAGCCGTTGACGTTGTGAATCGAAAACTCTCTGTCCGCTGGATCTTTGATTCCAACAACAACGGCAGCGGCGCAGCATTTTCTCAGGGCAATCACAATCTCATGGCAGCCGATGTGGACAACGACGGCAGGCAGGAAATCAGTATGGGCGACTGCGTGATCGACGACAACGGCAAGCTGCTCTGGGCATCCGGCAAAGGTCACGGCGATGCACAGCATCTCGGTGATTTTGTTCCCGACCGCCCCGGTCTGGAGCTTTGGGAGTGCCACGAAAGCGGAAAATTCGGCGTTACCCTGTTTGATGCGGCAAACGGAAAGGTGATCTTCCACAAAGACGGCGACAAGGACACCGGCAGATGCTGCGCAGATAATATCTGGGCTGGAAATAAGGGTGCAGAATTCTGGGGAGCCAGACCGGCGAACACTGTGATGAACAGTGCAGGAAATACGATCGGAAATAAGCAGCCTTCACAGAATTTCCTGATCTACTGGGACGGCGATCTGGAGCGTGAGCTTCTGGACGGTACATGGATCACCAAGATGACGGGGCAGAATCAGATCACCACGATCTTCACTGCGGACGGCTGCGGCTCCAACAACAGCACAAAATCCGTTCCGTGCATGACCGTTGACCTCTTCGGCGACTGGCGCGAAGAACTCATCATGCGCACAAATGATAATAAGCACATCCGCGTATGGTGCAGCACAGCGCCGACCAATGTCCGCCTGACAACACTGATGCACGATATGCAGTACCGCGCACAGAACTGCTGTCAGCAGGCATCCTACAATCAGCCGCCGCATACGAGCTATTATCTCGGTTCTGACGCTCCCCTGCCCGAACGCCCGAAGGTCGTCATCAACGGTGAAGCGCCTGCACCGCCTGAACCGATCAAGTATACTGACGGCAAGTATATCACAGAGCTGACCGTCAGCGATACAGCCAATGCAGCAAACTGGTCTGTTGTGACGGAATCCAAGCAGACCGGCAGTGAAGTCTTCGGCGACAGAGCATTCAAGTTTACAAGTGTTCCGAAGACACTGGACGGCGCAGAGTGGATCCAGACGGCTTGTGATTCCAAAAAGTTTGCAGGCGAGGAAGCAGCATTCAAGGCAGGCGCGGATATTTCAGCATTTATCGCGCTGGATACCAGAATCACGGTTCCGTCGTGGCTCGGTACATGGGAAAAGACCGACGAGACGCTCACCGATGACGGCGATCCGCAGGTAACCTACCAGCTTTACAAAAAGGACTTTGCAGCAGGGGAAACTGTCAGACTCGGCGAAGTCAATCAGTCAAGCTGCGTCAACTATGCAGTTGCAGTCACCGCACAGCAATCTGCTCTTGTGATCGGTGACATCAACGCAGACGGCGTGTGCAATAAAACTGACCTTGTCATGATGCGGGATTACCTGCTGACGATCGGCACACTGACTCCGGAGCAGGGCGCAATCGCCGATATGAACAAAGACGGAAAAATCAACGGAATTGATCTCACACTCCTGAAACAAATACTCTTAAAGGGACAGTGATTCAATCTGGTGTAAAGTCAGTCTTCCGTCGCTTGAATGAAAAGCCCTTGCCGGGTTGATTGTCCGGCAAGGGCTTTTTTATCAGCTGGAGCCTGTTCACATAAAAAGAGCATCAAAGCGAGCAGGATAACAGAAAACAGCTAATACGAATAGACGAGCCTGCGGCTCTCGGATTTTTCTCACTCCTGTGAGAAATTGGAGCTGTGCGACTGCATATTTCATATTGTAATCTTCATCGGCGCAGTTTCAGCGCAACTTCGGCGGCAGTCTGGTGAAAATATCTTCTCATATATCAATACCATATTTGGAGCCATAACGTTAAGTATCCACGCTGAAAATATCGCAGAAAATATGACGTTTCATTAGCTGTAAACGGGACGGCTCCAGCCGTTCCTACACACTTAACATAAAGAGGGGCAGATAGAGAAAGCGATCCCCTCGCTCTAAAGCATAGAGATAGAGAAGCTAAAGGAGTAACAAGCTATGAAAAGAAACAAACAGGAAATCATCGACCAGATCCTTGACCTGCTGACTGAACTGGTGGAGGATGAGCCTGCCGAGAAACAGGAGAAAGTTCAGCCTATGGAAATGCTCACCATTAAGGAGTGTACCGAGGCTGTAAAGGGACTGTCTGAGCATACCGTCCGTAAACTGGTAACGCAGGGGAAGGTGCATTTTATCCGCACGGGTGAAGGCAAGTGCGGAAAAATACTGATCAGCAAGAAGTCCCTGCTTGACTATCTGAACGGTGCAGCCTGAGAAAGAAAATCGGTATGCTTTTGCATTGCACACGAAATAGATAACCTTTGCCAGAGCATACCTATTGAAATGTAGAATTACAAAAAGAAACACTAATAGAGTAGTGACAACAAAAGCGAATCATGGTATAATTAAAGTACGATCTATTCGCTGTCGGAATGGAGGTTTTATGTTTAAGACAGTGAACACCGTCACAATCAGAAAGGTGGCGGTCATATGAATATTCAGGAACGAAGAAACAAAGACGGGAAGATCACTTCCTACCGCATCAGGGTGTTTGATCATCGTGATACACAGACCGGCAGACAGTTTTTCAGAACACTGTCCGTCAAGTACGATCACGACAAGAGCGAAGCATGGAACAGGAAGAACGCTGAGAAGCAAGGTATAATCTTTGAGAAGCAGGTCGAGGAACAGACCGCAAGTGACTCCCATATCACCTTTGATAACTACTGTGACTATGCGATCAGTATCAAGGAGAAAGCTGGGCTTTCACCATCGACTGTTTACACATACAACGGCTATCGTCAGCGTGTTGCGCCCTTCATCGGGCATATTCAGCTCAAACAGCTTACCCCTGCGGCGATCAACAAGGCGTATTCCGATATGCTCGGTACAGGCGTGTTCAAGGCGACGGTCTATCAGTACCACCTGTTTATACATTCTATGCTTGCTATGGCATTCAAGGAGAACCTGATCCCTCGCAATTATGCAAGCACAGCAACTCCGCCTAGCAGTTCGGGGTGACTTCCTCCTGCTGCGACCAACAATGCACCGCTTCTGCCCCTGCCGATCAGCTCACTTCGGTCATACTCTGCCAACGCCCACAGCCTGTCGATCACATTTTTGAGCAGACCGCTA
Source organism: Ruminococcus sp. UBA4275 (assembly GCA_002395085.1). Lineage (GTDB taxonomy): Bacteria > Bacillota > Clostridia > Oscillospirales > Ruminococcaceae > Firm-04. The sequence goes on from DGVV01000021.1 coordinate 20,369, forward strand.
TACGACCAGAAGAACAGCGGCTTTGCAAACACGGTCAGATCTGCCCTGCGGAACTCTGCGTAAACAGCATCCATATCGTCACGCTGTACGCAGGGGTGTACCTTGTCCTTGCCGCCGTTCAGACAGCCGATACAACTATGGATATTCAGCTTACACAAGTCAATGACTGTGACCGACCTACTCTGCGCCGTTGCGGAACGCTCTTATCATCGCAGCCGTGAAAGCATTTGGTCTGGCAGAGCCATTCAGGACGAGAATATGGGACATTGCGATACCTCCTGTCGAGTTGTATTTTCATTATACATCTGCAAAAAGAGTATGTCAAGTCAGGACCTCTCAAAAACACCTTGCAGACAAAACTGAATAGACACCTAAAAAAAACAGGGCTATAATAATAGTAAAGACGATCCCTTTCCCGTTCATATTCCGCTGCGCTTCCGCATACACCTTTACTAAAACCAATTCAGAGGTGATATGTATGAAACCGGAAATCAAAAAGATCGTGACAAAAAGCGCATTATTCTTCGGGATCCTCGCCGTCAGTGCGGCAGGAATGCAGCTCGCAGCATGGCGCAATGAACAGAACGCACCGGATGCAGTAACCGCATCTGCTGACCAGTCCCCTGTCATCGTACTGGATGCTGAACATGGCATCAACTGAAACATAGTTGCAAAATGCACGCGGCGCCCCGCGGGGCGCTGCTGTTTTTATCGTAGATTCGTGTCTTTTGACATCGTCTCTTTTCACAGCACAAATGACAGTCTTGTCTATCAATCTGCAAAGGCACCGGATATACTCATTTTCGGGGTTCCCTTTCTGAAAATGCGTTTCCATTCCTCAGTAATACACTTTGAAATCATTACTCAGCCTCTGTTATTTCTCTTTCAGTTCCGCCATGCACGCCTTCTCATATTCACGCTCTATCTCCGTGCCATCTAACAGACTTCTGACAGCGACACGGACTTTTCTTGCCTCGCTCATTCTATCCCCCTCAGTTTGAAAATGCACTTGTGGGCAGGTGTGCGATAGCACATATTGCAGCTCACACACTTTGCAGGAGAACATTTTCCCCTCAGCCAGCGGTTTATCAGATCAGGCTCACGGATCAGCGGACGGGACAGCGACAGATATTCGATCTTTCCCTCATTCAGAACATTGTTCATGTTGTCGATACTCCGATGACCACCCACAAGTATCACGGGAATATCGACCTTTTCCGCAAGGGCGAGTGCGAAACACTTGAAATACGCTTCGTTCACGCCTGCCTTGATACCGCCGACCGATGTGCCGTTTCCGCTGACCTCGATGCTGTCAAGATAAGGCGCACAGGCAAGACAGATACGCATACTTCCGTTCTCATCAAGACCTCCGTACATGAAGTCGCTGCTGTTTATTTTCATGGTGATATGCAGTTCGGGGTGACGCTCACGGACAGCCTTTGCAATGTCAATGATAAGCTGTTCGGGATTCGCTCTGCGGTTGTGTGCAGGACTGATATAACGGCTTAAAAAGAAACCGTGTGCAGCGTGTATCTGCACTCCGTCATAGCCGGCAAGAACGGCTCTGTCGGCGGCACTAACGAACATCTCACGGATAGTGTCAATGTCATTTTCGGTCAGCTCGTCTATCTCTTTGTTCTGATATTCGCCCAATGCAAGCTGAGCGATGATCGGAATGTCATTGCGGTGAACAATGTCAGTCAGCCTTGTATGCTCTGCGATCAGCCCGTCATTCGAGAGCCTTGCCATACCGCCGAAATAGCGGTCATCGTCGGAAACAGAGGTAAATCCGCTGATGATACAGTCCACACCGCCTGCGGCAAGCGCATCATAGATGTTATATATTTCCTCGTCAAAGTGACCGTCTGCGTCCGCAAGCGCCTCCCAGGTAGCGGAGCGGAACAGGCGGTTTTTCAGTTTCAGATTTTTTATCTTGGTCTTGTCAAAAATGGTTTTCATAGTCAGTCCTCCTTTAATTGTTCGATGATCTCAACGAATGACTCATAGCTTATCAAATTGCGGATAATGACCGATCTTTCGCCGTACTGTATGATGTAGGCAGGAAGTGTGCGAATGTTCAGCTTCCGCACCATATTCAGGTCATGTTCAAGCATTGTCTGCGCCGTGCCGTCGTTGTAATGTTGTGTGAATTTATCCTCGTCAATACCTGTATTACACACAACTTTCAGTATCACATCAAAATGTGTGGTCGGCAGAACATCAACGATCGTTGCGTGACGCAGATTAAGCAGGAACTCATCAGCCCTGTCTACGTCCGCAAGCTGTGCCGCCTTGTACGCTAAATTCAGCGGAAGTGAACTGCGGTGCTGTTCGTCAAACAGTCGCAGATCGGGCATACTGATCGGCAGACCGCCGATACTCTGCTCACTTTCGTATATCCTTGCAAGCCGCTTGTTGTACTGCGCTATGGTTTCATTGGGTAGCATGAAATCGCTAACATCTAGCACAAGCAGGCTCATTACCCAGCGGAATTCTATCTGCGGATAGCGCTCTTTCAGCTTGTCATATATCGGCTCACATTCGTAAGTCAGCCCCATCATCGGATCGGTAAATGTTGTTATTATCAGCTTTTCCATTGCTACCTCCACGCTCGTCTGTCTATCGCCATACCGTTCACACCCCACACGGAAATATCATCATACTTGATATATACTCTATCCGCAGGGATACCGAGTATCTCACCGTAAAGCCTTGTGACCTCTGAAAAGAAACGGTCATTGCCAATGTGCGGCTCATTCCCGAAAATGCTCACCGTGATATATGCGATAGGCTCATCATGTTCGCCCCGAAGCCACAGGCGGCAGTTATCCTCAAACTCACAGAGCAAGTATTCCTTGCTCTTGCCGGGGATAAGCGAGATCGCTTTTCCAAGCCCCGACTTGAGTGCAATTTCCTGTTCCGTACTTATTGGCGTACTCACTTTTGATAAGATAAACGGCATATCAATACCCCCATTCTTTCAGCGTTTCAAGCAGAATCATGCTAAGCTGCTGCTCCTTCTGCTGATAGGTGTGACCAGTACCCTCAATGAAGATCAGCTTGTTCTGCTTCGCTGTGGGGATATGGTCGTTGATGTTTCGGAGAAACCCAGACGGATCGCCGTAAGTGAAGCGGTCAAGCGTGCCAATCAGCAGAGCGCCCGTGTGGGTGATCTTCTCCGCCTGCGAGAAATCGCCGTCACGCTCAACATGAACATTGTTGAGCATTCCGCTGATCCAGTCATAGGCGGTGTAGGCGACACACTGCACCCAGCCCATGAAATAGAACGGCAAAAGCCTGTCGCCCCGACCTTTCTCCACCTCGCTGCGGATATAGTCCTTCTCACGGTCGGTCACACCGCTCATCATGTGGGTGAGGTTCGCAGGACTGAGGAAAATGAACTTCTCCACCCGATCATCGTGATTATGGGACAGATAGTAAATGACTTTGTTCGCACCGAGGGAATGTCCTGCAAGAATGATGTGCCTGTAACCCAGCTTTTCGGCGTATGTCAGGTAGGCATCAATATCATCATCGGTGTACGCAAAGCGCTCGTTCCATGAGCCGATGATCTCAGGCTCGTTGGTGCGGACATTCAGCGTTTCGATCTGCCCGAAGGCATCGTTTGTCTGGGCATAGATGAAGTCGATACCGCCCGAATTCAGCGTATTCCCGATGTTGTAGTAAAACGGATTTGAGTAGAAATTGCCGTGTATTCCCGTTATTGCGATCATCACGGTGTCCGAACCGCCGCCGAACAAAACACCGTCAAGCAGCACGCCTCTTTTTGTGGGGACTTTCAGTTTTTTCATGGTTGCCACTCCTTATTTTATTTATCCGACAATTCTATAATATTCGATTTGAAAAGCGCTTTTAGAGAGCGGACACAGTAATGACCGCTCTGATTTTGTTTGTTATTTCTAGCATTGTCGAATTGATATGTTCGTTAAATGAGCTGCAAGCATGGGCTTACAGCTCGGTTTTGATATACTCCGCAAGGCACTCAAGCGTCTCCTCATTCCTGCGGTAATACGTCCACTTGCCGTGACGCTCGGAGAGAAGAAGTCCGGCTCTCTGCAAGGTGTCAAGGTAATTCGATACCGTGGACGGCGAGAGATTCGCTTTAGCCTGTATGCTGCTCACGCAGACACCGGCTTTGAGGTCAACAGGCTCACTCAGACAGCCGCCCTGGGGAGGGAAATTGCCTTCGGGATCTTTGAGCCATTTGAGAATATTCAGCCGTGTTTCATTGGAAAGCGCCTTGCTTATCTCGATCATGTCTATGTCCATTTTTACACCTTCTTTCCTGATGTTAGATATATTATATCACACATTTCGGAAATTGTCAATATGTAAAAATGATTTTTTTCTTGAAATGATCACATAAACGTGTATTTACGAAAAATGGACAGACTTTTGAAAAGAATCAGGGCTATGACAGCAGCGGCGATCGTATCCGCAAGCGGCAGCTGCCGCGCCTTTGTGATGATCGGTGACAGCGCGGATTTTTCAGCGCAGAACCACATACACATGGGGTTCACCGCACTATGAAATTCAGAATTCCAAATACTCTCCGCGGCAAGGTACAAGCACCTGATTCAAACTATGAGTTTTACAAAAAGCCCTGACATCATCACTTGTTACAAGTGCATGATTGACTGAATCAAGATGTGTTGCAATAATTGTTGCAGCAGGTGCTTTTCTGCATACCATTTCCACATCGTCAAGCCCCATGATAAGCCGTCCGACCGGCGTTGTGGCTTCGCAGCAGTTGAGAATCATAATGTCAGGAGAATACTGATCTATGACACTTTCAACACATTTACAATATACAGTATCTCCTGCGATATAGAGCGTTTTACGCTCGCCCTGCATAACATAGCCTGAACCTTTTCCCATTGCCTTTGAAGCAACGATGTTAGAACCGTGAACTGCATTCGTTCTTGTTATTGTAACACCGCCTATCTGTATTTTGTCCGTTTCAAATGTATCGCAGTTTGAAAATCCCATTTTTTGAATGGTATCCCGGTCAGCAGCGTTTTGTGTGATGATATGAATATTATTGGGGAGATAATCACTTGTAAAATGATCGGGGTGAATATGCGTGACAAGACAATGATCTGCCCCTGCTAATATTTCGGCAGGTGTCATTGGGAGATCATTCATCGGATTTTTCACGTTGGCCATATCTTTACGAACAGCCTTTGCGGAAAACCCTGTTCCTTTATCCTGAAGCCAAGGATCAAGCAGAAACGTGATACCTCCGTAATTGATCTTCATTGTTGCATTTCGTATTTGCTGTATCTTCATTATGATCCTCCTTTACCGTCAAGGTCACAATTCTGCTCCCATCACTATGATCTCAATTCTCCTATGTATGTTCGAATCTGCGGGAAAACCCGCAGATTCTTGCAATAACAATTATATCACAATCGACCCTGCTTTTCAATCGCATATTTGAAAAATCGAAACATTTACTTCACCTGATCATAAATGCATCCTCTCAAAAGAAGTAATATCGCTTCTGACGAGAGGGCTTTATATTTGTCATGTTAATTATAGATAGAATCAATCGTTTTCTCAATGTCCTGCCAAACTGAATTATCTCGGAGGCGTGTATTTCCTCCACCGGCGGTCCCGTTTTCCGTTCATATTCCGCTGCGCTTCCGCATACACCTTTATTAAAATCAAATTAGAGGTGATATATATGAAACCGGAAATCAGAAAGATCGTGACAAAAAGCGCATTGTTCTTCGGGATCCTCGCCGTCGGCGCGGCAGGGATGCAGCTCGCATCGTGGCGCAATGTGCAGATTGCACCGGATGCCGTGACCGCATCTGCCGCGCAGTCCCCTGTTATCGTACTCGATGCCGGACACGGGGAATCAACTTAAACATAGTTGTAAAATAAACGCAGCGCCCCGCAGGCGCTGCTGTTTTTATCGTAGATCCGTTTGTTTTAATATCATCGATCTTCATAGCGCGAATGATAGTCTTGTCTATCAATCTGACAATGGATCGGATATATACTCATTTTTTGAGCTTCAGGCCATCCTTGAATGCTTCGCCGACTTTTCCGCCTACCTTGTAGTATCCATGCGTATAAGGGGCAAAAGCGATGGCGTCAGATACATATATTTCGGCAAAACATCAGGAAAGTACTTACGTTCTGACTGTATATCCCTAATATGGCGCGGAGTGCTTATACCAGGCTATGGCGCACATTTTCGCCTGTGGGATTTGCGTATCACGCAAACTTTCTCTGTTCCGTCAGCAAATTCAGAGCATAAGCGACTTCATTATCTCCGCCGCACCTTCGGCGGTCTTTCTCGCTCACGCTCCTGCGTGAGACCCTTTATATCATCACTCTCGAAATATTTAATCTGGCACAGCACATTTATCGTGCTGGAAGTGCGGCAGTCTAGTGAAAATTATGGATATTGCATTTTGAATGCTGATGTGATATAATAATATCATAGTTAACGGCGGCGTTTGCTGTATCGCCTATAATCGTAATTATGATAATGAGGTCACGCTATGAATGAGATAGATGTAATTGACAGAAACGATCCCGAATACACAGCGCTGCTCGATAATGTGGGCAACGCTATCGAAGCCGGCAAGGGCAAGGCGGTTGCCGCTATCAACTCAGCTATGGTTGAAACATACTGGCAGATAGGACAGTATATCGTTGAATTTGAACAGCACGGTCACGAGAATGCGGAATATGGTTCAAACACCTTGAAGATGCTCGCCGCTGACCTTAGTGTCCGCTATGGTAAGGGCTTTAGCTGGAGCAATATCTATCGTATGCGACAGCTATATCTCTCCTATGAAAATTTTGCGACACTGTCGCAAAAATTGAATTGGAGCCATTACGTTGAGCTTTTGAAGATCGAAGATACTGCTGAAAGAGCCTTCTATGAGAAAGAGTGTATCGCTGAAAACTGGGGCGTTCGTGAGTTGAAACGCCAGATGAAAAGTATGCTCTATCACCGCCTTGCACTCAGTGGAGATAAGAGCGAAGTTCTCCGACTTTCACGGGAGGGACAGGTCATTGAGAAGCCTGAGGATATAATCAAAGAGCCGTATGTGCTTGAATTCACCGGACTTCCGAATCTTCCCGTGTATAAGGAGGGCGATCTTGAAGAAGCTCTCGTCAATAACCTGAGCCAGTTCTTTCTTGAACTCGGCAAGGGCTTCACCTATGTCGGCAGACAGCAGAAGATGGTCATTGCAGGCAGAACATATAAGGTCGATCTTGTTTTCTATCATCGTATCCTGAAATGCTTTGTGCTTGTCGATTTGAAGATCGGTGAGGTCCAGCACGAAGATATTGGGCAGATGAATTTCTATCTCAACTACTACAAGCAGGAAATGAATACCGAGGGAGACTCTGAGCCGATAGGCTTGATACTCGGTGCTTATCAGGATAAACTGGTCATGCAGTACGCTCTCCAGAATATCACCAATCAATTATTCGTAAGCCGTTATCAGTTGTATCTGCCTGACAGAGAACAGCTTGAAGCTGAGTTCCGCAGGTTTATGAGCGATGACGAATAAATAGAATATGTTCCTGTAAGCTGTGTGAGCGGTTTTCCGCTCCGCAGCTTTTTCATTTTCCTCATAACAATCTGTCAAACGCAATACTCTAATGAAACAGAAAGTTCGTAACCGCCCGAAGGATAAAAGCACACCTCGTCACATTCAGATCTATTACAAGTTCCTCGATAATAGGCTTACAGACGGCGCAAAGCCCGAAATGAAGTAAGGATAAGCTAACGGGTATCCATTAGATAATGTTTGCTCTTTTGTTTTTGGTATTACTTTTCCATATTCTCCCAATTGGGAGTTTTCCTCAATTTCAGCGAGATCTTCATCTGCTATCTCTGATTTAGCATAAGCACGAACTGCAGTCAAGTGTTCGGCGATTTCTTTTTTGTCATATCCTGTTATTTTCCCGCATACACCTTTACTAAAACATTTCAGAGGTGATATGTATGAAACCGGAAATCAGAAAGATCGTGACAAGAAGTGCATTGTTCTTCGGCATCCTCGCCGTCAGCGCGGCAGGGATGCAGCTTGCAAATCTGCGGAATCAGCAGAATGCACCGGATGCCGTGACCGCATCTGCCGCGCAGTCCCCTGTCATCGTACTGGATGCCGGACACGGGGAATCAACTTAAACATAGTTGAAAGAAAGCAGCAGCGCCCCGCGGGGCGCTGCTGTTTTTATCGTAGATTCGTTTGTTTTAGTATGGTGCTTCTTTACAGCGCAAATGATAGTCGTGTCTATCAGTAATCGTAAATCATCCCACGTCCAACACGAACAGACGTAAGCGTCAGAATATGCTATCAAAGAATCAGACTCACCTCGAAGGTGGGTCTGTTGTCTGCGTAAAAACAGTTGTTACGGCAGGCGGATCATCCGGCTCTGTTCCGGTCGAAGGAACGAGATATTCCCGCAGAAATGCCTGAACATCCAGAATAGTGAGGATCCTGTCGGAATCAAGATCCGCGTTTTGGAACTGCTCCGAAAGAATACATCGTATCATCTTTCTGAATCAATCGCAGCAGATACACTGCATCTGCAACAGAAACAGTATGATCTGCATTAAAATCGCAGTGCA
>DGVV01000124.1 GCA_002395085.1 Ruminococcus sp. UBA4275
GGGTTGCTTTGTCGATCTCGATTTCATTGCGCTTATCGGAGATCGTCACGCGGTCTGCCAGCACGGTATTTTCCTGTTCGGAATCAATCGTGTCAGCGCCGTCGCGCAGGTAGGTATTCACGGCATCCGCCTTCACCTTGCCGCCGTTCTCGAATTCAATCTCTCCGTCGGAGGTCGTTTCGAGGAGCTTGAGGGTCTGGACATAGCGGTCGCTCTCGAAACCATCCTCTGTGCCAAGAATATGGACTTCGGTGATCTCGAATTCAAACGCGGAAACGACTTCATAGCCGTTCGGAGCCGCGGTCTCGATGAGACGGTAGATACCGTTTCTGAGACCGGAGAACTGTGCGAGATTGCCGTCGAATTCGACATAAGGCTGACCGCCTTCGTTCGTATTCGCGGTCACGGTCTTCCCGTTCACCTGCACGCCGTCGAGCGAAACATACTCTGCGCCGCCGGCTGCTGCTGTATTGGTGAGGGAGATCAGCACGAAATGTGCCTTGCCGTTTTCTTCCGGAATTTCCCTCGCGCCGAGTTCATTCTTGCTGAATGTAAAGATCTGCTCGTTGTTCAGGGTAAATTCCGTTCTGCCGATGCTGTTGCGCGGGATTGCATCTGCGTCATTCAGCTCAGAGACTGCACCGTTCGTCACAGTGAAGACCTTGGGCGTTGTCTGCGCAAATCCGTCTGCGGGAGAATCTTCTGTCAGCGTGTAGATGCCGTCCGGCAGACCGAACATGGTCAGACCGTTTGCCTCTGTTGTCCACTGCACCTTGAAGGGATCTTCCGAGACATTGTAATTCTTGTCGTTCTCGCGGATCAGTGCGGCATTGTTGATGAATCCGGCATAGGGATCCTGATAGAAGGGGTTTTTCACCTTCACATGGCTGAGGTTGATCGGCTCACCGGAAGCGGTCTGACCGGTCAGCGTAAGCTTTGCACCCGGCACAGGCGTATCGCTCGGATTTGCAGTTTCGCCGCGGTATCTGGTTTTACGGATGTTGAATGTCACGTAGCGGTTTTCCGCAGAGATCTTCGCAGGGATATACACAAACTCCTGCGGATCTTTCGGATTGCCGTCTTCGTCCAGAACTTCGCGCTTCATCTGCGAACTGCCGTTCACCATCGAAGCACCGACGCTGTCCAGAACCGGCGTCAGCGTCGTGATCTGATTGTTCGTCACACTGAACTGATAGCCGTTCGGGAGACCCTGCATACCGACCGGCGTTGTCAGCTCGGTCAGCGTGTACTCACCGTCAGGGAGATTCACAAGGCGGAGTGCCTTGCCTTCCTCGGTTTTCCACTTGATTGCCGTCTTCGCTTCGTTTGCGAATGTGAATTTTCCGTCCAGCATTTCCGTATCTTCCGGAAGCTGGTCTGTACCTGCCTGATAAGCAGCAGCCGGATCAATCGCACCGACATTCGCGAGCGTCATACCGTTCTGATACGGCTTATCAAGCGTCAGCATCATGTCCACATTACCGATGAGCAGCGGACCGTTATCCGCATTCGGATTATTGGAACGGGTGTTATCGGTTTTTGCAAAGGAGACATCACTGAAGGTGGCCTCATCCTGCATCGAGAAGCAGTAGGTATAAACTCTGTCTCTCAGCTCGAAGTAAGCGGTTTCGCCGCCTTCCGCGGTCTTCTGCTGCAATGCGGTGTAATCGGAGAGTACCGTGTAATCCTTGCCTGCATTTCCGGCAAGATTCATATCGAGGACATAGAACGTCGTGACGGTATTTCTGCCTTCTGCGGTCACTTCATAATAGAAGTAGATCGGTTCAGCAGTTTTGAAGCCCTTCGGCGCCTGCTCCTCCAGCACACGGTAGACGTTGTACTGCACCGTCGGATAGCCGAACAACGGACGCCGGACCACAGGGTTCAGGCCGTTTTCATCGAGCATACCCACGATTTCGACTGCATCCTCATCCGTTGCGGTCAGACCCGGCAGCTCAGTGAATTCGGCTGTTTTCAGGTCTGCTTCTCCGGATGCGGAGATTCCCGCAAACTGAATCTTCATGCCGGTGAGATCGGCTGCCGTATTCTTCAGCAGCGCGCCGTCTTCACCGACCTTTGTGAAGCTGAAGCGGGATGCATTCTTGGTATTCGGAAGCGTGAACACATAATTGCCGTCACGCGAAGCCATCGTGTAGCCTTCCGAATCGACTGTCTGCACAGTTTCCTCAGCAGTCGCGTGAATCACGATCTTGCTGCACCAGTCCTGCTGCCAGTTCTCTGCGCGGATCTGGAAATGCTCCAGATTGATCTTGCTGATGTCGAAGGTCAGCTCCGTCACAAAGAAACCGTCACGTTCAACCGGCGCACCAATCTGAATACCGCCGTCCGTATACGAACCATTGCCGCCAAGCTGTCCGCCCACGGTCGAATAAACGTCCACGGAAACAGCCTTGCCGGAAACCTGTTCCGGATGCACCTCAATGACCTTATGTTCACCATTGGTGTATGTGACGTATGCACTGTCGGCTGTGCCTTCGGTTTCACTGCTGATGACCGAAACAGCACCTGCCTTGACAGCGCCGTCTTCCATCACGGTAAACACATTGAGCTGATTGACTGCATTTGCGAGGTAATTCGCAGGAGCTTCCGTCTCCACGATTGCGTAGACGCCGACTTCCAGCGATTCAAGCTTCTTGATCCTGCTTGTGTCGTCGATTGTCTCGATGACAGCGTAATCAGATTCTTCCAGGCTGTCCAGCTTAACCGGAGCAGTCGGATCTTCCGCCTGCTTTTCTGCGAGCTTTTCCGGATTGGTAATCATGATAAGCTGCAGCTTTGCACCATCCAGCAGCGAGCCGGTGGAGACATCCGTCTTGCGGATATTGAACTGTTCCATCGTTTCATCGGTCAGGGACATTGTTCTCTCGCTGAGCGTACCGGTAACAGAACCGGAAGTCCACCCGGCATCTGTCAGCGCGGTTTCGTTCAGATTCAGAGAATACGCATCTGCCGTTTCGGTCAGGTTCAGTTTCACCGAATTCAGAACAGTTGCCGCCATCGTACCCTTCGGCACAGAACGCTGATAGAGCTTTCCTTCGTAAAGGAAGAAATACACATCCTCCGTTGCTGCGAAGTAGCCCTTCGGCGGATTTGCCTCAGTATACTTATAAATGACGATCTGAGAAGGGGTATAGGTCTTGCTTGCCCACATACCGGTTCCGGTTCTTGTGACCGTACCGCCGGTGAGGCCAGCCGTTTCCACGCCGCCTTCGCCGGTGAATCCGAGCGATTTGCCGTGCTTTGCGGAGACCCACTGTGCCGCCTCAGATTCCTGTGCCGCACCAATCGAGATTGCAGCACGGCCAAAGTTCGATCTGATCGTCACCGGAGCAGTCAGCTTCGAGACGCTGAGGGATGCACCCTCCAGATCCGTACCGTTTTCATCAACCTTCTTGAGATTGATTGCCTTCGCGTCAGTAAATTCCAGCACACGGCCGAACTTATCTGCATCGCTGAGGTGGAATACGGGATCGAGCTGCTTGCCGTCATACGTCACGATCAGGACATCGTCCCGGCCTTCTCTTCCGGCAGCAACCGGAACATAAACTTTGAACTTTTCCGCTTCCTCAGTATCCGTCAGCGGTTCACCGTTCTTGGTAACCGCCGTGATACTCGGACCGGTTTTGTCAATGTCAAATGCGTAGTAGTTATCATCCAGCAGGAATTCCGCAGTGCTTGCATCGGAAGGATACAGCGTCACGGTCTTCTGTGCATTCTGATAACCGGCATCCTCATAAATCGCAGCAACCGTCTTGGGGGTATACTGCACATTCAGCTTATTGTCTTTGATGGTGCGAATGGAAGCATAGTGCGTAACCGGATCTTCATAGAGATCAGCGGCTGCATCAGAAGCATCATAAATCTTCACGTAAACCTTCTGCGGAACTTCCGTTTCCAGAAGCGTCACAGTCTGTTCTTCCGCCGTCGTGGTAATACGGAATTTCGTCGGATTACCCGTGGTATCATTCGGATTAACGATTTCCTGATTTGCACCATTCTTGATGACGAGGTCTCTGGTCATCGGTTCTTCCGTAGCGGGAAGCACAACATCCAGACGCACAAGATTCTTTCCGACCTTGTCAAGGTTTGCAATGGAGAACTGATTCCAGAACGTATTGCCGTCACTGAAATCAATGCTGTCAATTGTCAGATCAGCAGATGTTCCGTCCAGATAATACGCGACAAACTTTGTCGGAACGAGCCGGACATTTCCGCCGTAGCCATCGCTGTATGCAATGGCTGTCAGATCGATGCATTCCCGTTCAGTCGATACATCAATGTATTCGCCGTCCGAATCAGCGTCTTTGTCCGCCTGCGAATAACGCATCGGGGAATAGGCATAGACGGAATTCACGATGATCGAATCCGAAACGCTGTCATCTTCCTGAATCTCAACATAGTATGCTGCATCAGAGAGTGCATAGCCTTCCGGCGGATCGGTTTCCTTGATGAGCCATTTGCCTTCGCCAAGCGGGAGCTTATTGGCAAGCGGATTCTGCGGATCGTCGTCGGAGACCGTCGTGAAGGTCGGGGCAGCGGCAACAGTGCCGTCATCTGCGACTTCAAATGCACCGATTACAGCGCCGTTGAGCCATTCATCCGTGCCTTCCGCGAGCTTCGAGATGTCGATGTCGTAGCCGCTTTCCATACCGAGAATCCAGAACGGACCGGTAAACGGACGGTAGCCAAACTCCAGATTACCCTCAAAGCACTTCGCGATGACAGCACCGGAAACGTGCGGGTTATAGCCGTTTGCACTCAGGCCGAGGTAAGCGACATCGGTGATGTGCGCATTCGGCGCAAGGATCGTGCCCTGCATGGCACCTGTCACGACGACCTGCTTGGCATTCGGGATATTGAAGAGGATCGACTCAACGCCCGGATGGTTGTTCTTATAGCGCTCACCGTCCGGGTTATCGAGATCGGCTCTGTCTTTGGAGACCGACTTGCCGTTGATAAAGGTGTACTTATAGCCCTTATCGACGCCGCCCTGCCAGCCATTATCGTCGCCGTTCTGGGGATCGCCCAGCCACAGGCCACCCTTTTCCTCAGTACGGTCCGGGTTCGTGCTGTCATAAGGCTCGCCTTCATCCAGAATATTCACGATGATATAAGCATAGTCCCATGTGAGATCCGTTTTTCCGCCGCCCGATTCATGTGCAATCGAGGTTTCAATCGGATTTGAAGTCTTCGGGATGTTTTCAAACTTAATCGTCGCTGCATTCTGGAACTGTTCCAGTTCTTCCGTGGTCAGCGTACAGTACACAACATCCTGAACCGCATCTGCCGCGCCGTTCCATGTCAGCGTCAGCGTTCCGAAATTATCCGGATCATAGCTGGAGCTGAACTCGGTAGGCTTATTGGCGAGGATTGCGCTGCGCTTGCGAAGCTGTTCAAACTGTTTCTGGAAGTCGATCAGGTCTGCCTGATAGGTGACATTCCTGAGACCGGCTTGCTGATTGTTGATGTACTGTGCCGCAGCATCACTCTGCGCAACCAGCAGCTTTGTCACATTCGCGAATCCGCCGGACAGGCTGTAGCCCTTTGTCATCTCAAGGCCGGAGCATTGCGGATCGGGATACCTCGGGCTGGAATTGCCTCCCCAGATCACCGTGGCATAGCCGCTGTTTTGCAGCAGATACTCCAGATTGACGCCGGCATCAGCAGAGATATAGTGACCCTTTCCGACTTCGTACGAACCCCACGGGGTTGCAGAAATGATCGAACCGCCGACTGCCATTCTGCCTTCTGCATCGGAGTTATGCGGCACAAAGCAGTTCTCCATGAACACACTGAACTGCGATGCAATGCCGAGCAGGTAGGTTTCGTCGGCATTTGCGATGGTTTCCTCAACGGTTTCGGCTGCAAGCGGGCTGTTTCTGCCGACCAGCAGCGTCACATCGTCCTGATGCAGCGTGTCAGTCAGGTTCGGAACAGATTCCGCACTGACAAGCACCGGTGCAATGGTCTGCCAGCCGTTCGGCATCACGCCGGAAACAGCCAGAGCAAGCGCCGTCAGACCGCTGAGAACACGTTTCCTTCGTTGCCTGTTACTCATGTCTCTTACCATCCTTTCTGTTGAGAACTCTGTATGCTGTCGGGAACTGGGGTTCGGAGCTGCTGCCGCCGCAGAGCCGCACACGCTGCGGCTGCCCTGACTGCTGCGGCACTCCGCAATCCCCGTTATACAGGAAGCGGATGCATATTCACCCAAGAAAAACGAAGTCCCTGCGCAGGCGCATCCGAAGCCGCGCACGGGATTTGTTTTGCCGGCTCAACTGCCTTTGCGGGAGGGGCGGTAGCAGCCGGACATTTGATTCTGTCACCAATGTGTACAATTCGTGATAGAATCGTTTATTCTATTATAATCAAAATCTGCAAAATGTCAATGGTTTTTTGTCCAAAATTCTCCATTTACAGAAAGTTTTACATTTGCTACAAAAACGCCCCCGCAGTTTTGCGCGATATTTCCAAATCGCAATATATTTCCACTATTTGATCTCGAATTTGCGTCACAAACGCTGCTTGTTTGAATTGTATTGCTATCCGGATAAAGTTGTCTGTTTTATTACAGATAGTACATCATCACCTTAAAACTTCAAAGTGTGACAGCTTCCGCTCCCGCAGCCCGCCGCAGGTGATCTGCGGTCATTGACAGCGCCGCCGTTTTGCGGTATAATAGATGATGTATAGTTATATGCTGCGGCAAAGCCGCACAAATCTCTGCATAAAAGGAGGCGCATTTCCATGCCGTCACTCACCCCCTATCCGCATATCATCCACGGCTGCGACTACAATCCGGAGCAATGGCTGCATTCACCTGAGATTCTGAAACAGGACATCGAACTGATGAAGCAGGCAAATATCAACAGTG
This sequence comes from Ruminococcus sp. UBA4275, assembly GCA_002395085.1. Taxonomy (GTDB): domain Bacteria; phylum Bacillota; class Clostridia; order Oscillospirales; family Ruminococcaceae; genus Firm-04. The sequence goes on from DGVV01000124.1 coordinate 6,896, forward strand.
TCTCAATCGGCATCTTCGCATGGGCGGCACTCGAACCGGAAGAAGGACGCTATGAACTCGACTGGCTCGCAGAAATCGTTGACCGCCTCTGGGAAAACGGCATCACATCCGTCATGGCGACGCCCTCCGGCGCAAAGCCTGTGTGGATGTCGCACAAATATCCGGAGATCCGGCGCGTCAGTGCGTCGCGCATCCGCGATTTGCAGGGCGGGCGGCACAATCACTGCTACACTTCGCCCGTTTACCGCGAGAAAGTGCGCGCGATCAATACAAAGCTGGCAGAGCGTTTTGCAAATCACCCCGGCGTGATTCTCTGGCACATCAGCAATGAGATTCAGGGCGAATGCCACTGTGAACTGTGTCAGGCGGCGTTCCGCGAATGGCTCAAGGAACGCTACGGCACACTCGATGCGCTCAATCTCGCGTGGTGGACATCCTTCTGGTCGCACACCTACACCGACTGGTCGCAGATTGAATCGCCCGCCCCGAACGGCGAGAACAGCATTCACGGGCTGACGCTTGACTGGAAACGCTTCTGCACACATCAGACCTATACCTTCTTTGAAAATGAGATCGCGCCGATCAAGGCTGCAAATCCGAATGCCAAAGTCACGATGAATCTCATGGGATTCTACGACGGCATCGACTACTGGAAAATGTCGAAGCTGCTGGATGTGGTCTCGTGGGACTGCTATCCGGCGTGGCATACGCAGCAGGACGGCGACGAAACGTATAACGCATTCTGGGCGGATGCATACTCTGATATATGCCGTTCGATGCTGGGCAAGCCGTATCTGCTGATGGAAAACACCCCCTCGCAGACCAACTGGCAGGGCATCTGCCGCCCGAAAACATGGGGCTTCCACCGGCTGACTGCAATCTCCCACCTCGCACACGGCGCAGACAGCATTCAGTATTTCCAGTGGCGGCAGGGGCGCGGCGGCGCAGAGAAATTCCACGGCGCTGTCATGACCCACGCAAACCGCACCGATACCCGCGTCTTTCAGGAGGTCAGAGGACTGGGCGAAACGCTGAAGCGTCTGGATGCCCTCTGCGGTGCGAAAACCGATGCGAAAATCGCAATGCTCTATGACATCGAAAGCCACTGGGCGGTCAATGACGCGCAAGGTCCGCGCAATGACGGCATCGGAGACAATGACCTCATGCTGCGGATGTATCTGCCCTTCTGGACGGCAGGCTATGCGGTTGATTTTGTCAGTCCGGATATGGATTTCTCCGGCTATCATCTGCTCTGTGTGCCGATGCTGTATCTCCTGCGCAATGACATTGCAGCACGCATCCGCAATTACGTGAAACAGGGCGGCACAGTCGTCCTGACAATGCATACGGGCGTTGTCGATGAACACGACCTCTGCTATATGGGCGATACCCCCGCAGAGGGACTGGCAGAACTCGCCGGCATCCGTGTGCTGGAAATTGACCCGCTCTACGACGACGAATACGAGACCCTGCGCATCACGAAAGCGCCCTTCCCGCTGGCGGAGAGCTACCGTCTGGAACGGCTCTGCGAACGCATCACGGCAGAGGGTGCAGAGGTGCTGGGCGTTTACGAACACGGCAATCCCTGTATGCCCGATGAGATGCCCTGCCTGACCCGCAACAGCTTCGGGCGCGGCACGGCGTATTACGCGGCGGCATTTGCAGAGGATCGCTTCTATTCCGATTTCCTGCTCTCGCTTGCAGAACGTCTGGGCATTCAGCCCGCACTCGATACCGCATTCCCGCACGGCGTCACGGCACAGCGCCGCACCGCGCAGGACGGCACAGCGTTCTGGTTCCTGATGAACTGGACGCGCGAACAGAAGGCAGTCACGCTGCCCTTTGCACTGAAGGATTACGAAACAGACAAAATCTACCAGAATAAGCTTCCGCTGCCGCCATACGGCGCGAAAATTCTGGTGCGGGCAAACTGAACGCCCGCAGGAAAGGAGATCTCTACCATGACTTTCAGCGGTGATATTGTCATCATCGACCCCGCCGAGATCGTGTCAGACCCCGCCGACTGGCAGATGTGCCGGTTCGGGGCGGAGCTTTCCGCACTCGGCTTCACAGATTACCTGTTCATTGATGCCTGCGACGGCTGGGGCAGCAAGGTCTGCGATACGAACAGCGGCATGGAAATCGGCTCGTTTACAGCAGATTCCGGAATGCTCTGCGTTGTGCTGCTCGAAGAACTGCTGGATTACCGTTCAGATCTGGACAAAAAAACACTGCGGCACGCAGATTACTGCACCGTGATCCGCGATTTCAGCGGTGAAGTGCGCGCAGATGCCGAACAGGGCGCGATCATCGGCAGCGGCAGCGTGGATTTCAGCACCATGCCCGATGAATGCGCCAAAAGCTAAACCTGCTACAGAGAAAACGAAACACATTCCCTCCTCATACTATATAAATATGACATGAAACGGAGGAACACACCATGAAACGCATCCGGATTCTTTTCTTCGCCTGCGCCCTGCTGCTCTGCGGCTGCACAAGCGGCACGGCGGAAACAATCACCGAAATGCCCCCGCAGTACACCGCTGCGGATCTGCAAAAAGCCGGCATCGAAACCGAATACCGCGGCGATTATCTGTACAAGGTCGAAGGCGCTTTTTACAGCGAACCGATCCGCACAGAGGAGGACGCGCTCCGCGCAGCGGCATCGCTTGCGCAGCTCTGCGGCATCACGGATTTCCAGAACGAGATCCGGCTGGATAATTCCAGCGACGGCGGCAGCCTCTCCAATTACAATTTCCGGCAGTATCACGAGGGGATTCCGGTCACCGGCAATGCAATCTCACTGATTGTGCGCACCGAAACCGGCGAAGCTGTGCGTTATTTCTGCGATTACACCCGCAATATCACCGCCAGCGCGCAGCCGGCGCTCTCCGCAGAGGATGCACAGGAGGCCGCGAAGAAAACCGACGGCGTAAAAAGTGCGGAAGAGCCGGAGCTAATTTACCGCAGCAGAAAACTCGCATGGCGCATGAGTGTCAGCAGCACAACAGATCTCTGCGGGCTGACCATTGACGCGCAGACCGGCGAGATTCTTGACCGCGATGTCATCGCGGACTACTACGGCGGCGCGTAACAGCGTCCGCATCAGATATAGAAAAAAGAGGTTACCGTTATGATCACATATCTCGAATCAGCCAGACAATTCCAGCTCGATACCCCCCGCGCAAGCTACGTGCTTGCCCTCGCGGATGAGGGGTTTCTCTGTCATGTTTACTGGGGCAAGCGCATTGCCCCGCAGGATCTCACCGATCTGATGCGGCTGGGCGAAGCCCCGTTTGTCCCCTCGCAGAATGAGCGCGAACGCGCATCCTTCATGGACTGCGCACCGTTTGAATATCCGGCTGCCGGCACAGGCGATTACCGCGAACCGGCATTCGTCATGGAGACGCCCGATGGCGGGCGCACCTGCGACCTGCGCTATGTCAGCCACCGCATCTACAGCGGCAAATACAATTCCGCGGTGCTGCCGCATACATGGGGCAACGGCTGCGAAACCCTCGAAATCACCATGCAGGATGCCCCGTCCGGTCTGACCGTGCGGCTCTCCTACACCGTGTTTGAGGGGCTGGATGCGGTCATCCGGAGTGCTGTCATCGAAAATGAAACCGCGCAGGATGTGACGCTGCGGCGGGTGCTTTCGGCATCGGTTGATCTCGACGACGACCGTTTCGAGATGATCTCGCTGTACGGTTCATGGGCGCGTGAGCGGCAGATGCAGCGTGTGCCGCTGCATCACGGCAAGCAGCGCATCGACAGTATGCGCGGGGAATCCTCACATCAGTACAGCCCGTTTTTCGCGCTGGTGCGTCCGGAAACAACCGAACAGACCGGCGAAGCTTACGGCTTCACGCTGATCTATTCGGGCAATTTTACGGCGCAGGCGGAGCTGACGCAGTTTTGTCAGACCCGCGCACAGATCGGCATTCAGCCGGAGGATTTCGCGTGGCTGCTGCAATCGGACGGCTGTCGGTTCGATGTGCCGGAAGCAGTGCTGGTTTACAGCGATGAGGGGCTAGGCGGAATGTCGCGCACCTTCCACAAGCTGTTTACCGATCACCTCATCCGCTCGAAATACCGCTATGCGGAACGTCCTGTTCTCATCAACAACTGGGAAGCGACCTATTTTGATTTCAGCCTTGAAAAGCTCTGCGGCATCGCAGAGGAAGCTGCACGGCTTGGCATTGAACTTTTCGTGCTGGATGACGGCTGGTTCGGCAGGCGTGACAGCGATAACTGTTCCCTCGGAGACTGGACACCCGATCAGCGCAAGCTGCCGGGCGGTCTGAAGCCGCTCACCGATCACATCACGGGCAAGGGAATGCGCTTCGGGCTGTGGTTTGAGCCGGAGATGATCTCGCCGGACAGTGACCTGTTCCGCGCCCATCCAGATTACGCCATCGGCATCGAAGGACGCCCGCGCACACAGTCAAGAGCGCAGTATGTGCTGGATTATTCACGGCGCGAGGTGCGCGATGCGGTCTGGGAACAGATGAAAAAAATTCTCGATTCTGCGCCGATTTCGTATATCAAATGGGATATGAACCGGCAACTCACGGAAGTCCCGCGGGCAGAGCTGTGGCATAAATATATGCTCGGCGTGTATGATCTCATGGAGCGCCTCGTGACCGGGTATCCCGATATTTTGCTGGAAAACTGTTCCGGCGGCGGTGCGCGGTTTGATGCGGGTATGCTCTACTATTCCCCGCAGATCTGGGCTTCGGATGACACCGATGCAAAAGAACGCTTGCGTATTCAGTACGGCGCATCGCTGTTCATGCCGCCCGCTGCAATCGGTTCGCACGTCAGCGTCTGCCCGAACCACGCCACCGGCCGCAATACGCCCTTTGCAACCCGCGCCAATGTCGCCATGAACGGCACATTCGGCTATGAACTCAATGTTGCCAGCCTCTCCGACGACGAAAAGGCACAGATTCCCGAACAAATCGCGCGCTGGCACAGCATCTCGCACCTGATCCGCGAAGGCGCACAGTATCGCCTTGCGAATCCGTTTGCGCCGTCCGGATTTGCAGCGCAGGCAAATGCGGATTATGATGCGTGGATGTATATTTCCCGTGACCGCACCGACGCCCTGCTGACCTATGTGCAGATCACCGCAGAGGCAAATATGAAATCGCGGCGCATCAAACTGGCAGGGCTGGATCCCGAAATGACATACCGCTTTGCGCTCGACGGCACGGAACATACCAAAACAGGCGCATATCTGATGCAGTGCGGCCTGCTGATCCGCAATCTCTGGGGCGATATGACCTCGGTGCAGATCCGGCTGAAGGCAACCGCAGAATAAACACACACATCACACAAATACAGATATAAACACCCTTTTCAGAAAAGTGTTCTCATCGCATTTGGGTATCTCCGGTGAATTGATAATGGGGGCGGAGTCCCATTCTCAAGCATCGCGAAGCGATACATCTATCTCCGGACACACAATTCTTAAAAGGGACTGTATAAAAAGAGAGGAGCTTCTTTCTTGGCAGAAAATACAGGCAAGCGCCGGCATAAACTTGCCGTCTTTGCAATCCTCGCGACGTCAGCGGCGGTCTTTGCACTGCTCTGGCAGCGCGGGCTGATCTGGTTCAATATGCCTTCTTATACCCGCTATCCCGTGCGGGGTGTGGATGTCTCGCACTATCAGGGCAGCATCGACTGGGAACTGCTCTCCACGCAGCACGTTCAGTTTGCGTTTCTCAAGGCAACGGAAGGCAGCAGCACCGTCGATGAATACTTCGCACAGAACTGGCAGAATGCCCGCGCCGCCGGCGTGAAAACGGGCGCTTACCACTTCTTCAGCTTCGACAGCGCCGCATCGACACAGGCAGATAACTTCTGCGCCGTCGTGCCGGCAGAGCCGGATGCCCTGCCGCCCGTCATCGACCTCGAATACTACCGGCGCGAGGGCGAGATGCCCGCGCCCGCAGAGATCACCGCATCCCTGCGCGTGCTGCTGGATCGGATGCGCAGTTTCTACGGCAAAAAGCCGATCATCTACACCACAAAATCCTGCTGGGAAAACTATTTGCAGGATACAGACCTCGATTATACACTCTGGATTCGCAGCACAATCACCGCGCCGCCGCAGGAAATCACACCGGAATGGACCTTCTGGCAGTACCACCCGCGCGGCAGACTGAAAGGCTATGACGGCGACGAACCGTGCATCGACCTCAATATCTTCAACGGCTCAGAATCCGATTTTGCTGCATATTGCAGCCAGTGATGCCGTCAACCGCCGCGCACAGGCGGTCAATCAAAAAAGCAATCCCGAAAGGAGATTTCATCATGCGTGTCATTACCGGTTCTGCCCGCGGCAGAAAGCTCATCACGCCGGAGGGGCTGGATACCCGCCCCACAACCGATAAAGTCAAGGAGGCAATCTGTTCCTCGCTGCAATTCGATTTCCCCGGCGCAGTCGTCCTCGATCTGTTCGCCGGCAGCGGACAGATGGCGATTGAAGCACTCAGCAGAGGGGCTTCCCGCGCTGTTCTCACCGACAGCGACCCCAAAGCCGCCGAGTGCATCAAGCAGAATATCAAGAACTGCGGCTTCACCGACTGCACCGAGATCCTGCGCACAGATGCTGTGAGCTATCTCCAGCGCTGCACCGCAAAATTCGACATTGCCTTCCTCGATCCGCCCTACCGCAAGGATATTTTGCAGCAGATCCTCCCGCTGCTCGCGGAAAAAATGCAGAAAAACGGCATCATCGTCTGCGAACATGAGCCGGAATGCAATTTACCGCAAACAATTCTGCATTTTGACTTGCAAAAGCAGAAAAAGTATGGTAAAATAACAGTGAGCATCTATCGCGCGGCAGAGGAGTAACAAATGAACCATCCCTATCCGGATATGACCGTGCAGGAAATCCTTGCAGCCTTCCGGTCACACAGCCGCAGCCGCATTCTGGTGAATGCACCCGCGCTTCTGGTATGCATCGGGCTGCCTGCGGTGTGGATCTGCGGTCTTGTGCGCGATTTCAATGTGCAGACGCTCGTTTTCGTGCTGCTGACACTCCCGATGTTCGGCGTTCTCTGCTGGTACTGCATCCGGAATATCCGCCGGAATATGCAGGTGATGCAGGGCGATTCCGCATCGCCCTACGGCTCGCCGGAAGACATCGCGGCAATGCTTGCCGATCCGCAGAATGTGCAGGCAATCAGCAGCAGAAAGGTCATCCTCACGCGCAGCTATCTCATGCAGAAAAATGACGTCACAAGCTTCATTCCGCTGGCAGAGATCGTTTCGCTGTATGCTGTTTCCAGCAAGCGGAATCTGTTTCTGCTCACCGCAACAAGAGACGGCAGAAAGCAGTCTGTCCGCATCGAACGCGGCAGCATCTTCCGCTCACCGGAGAAGCAGAAGCAGCAGCTCATTGCAGAGCTGGATGCGCATCTGCAAAAGTACGCGCCGCATCTTCGGGCAAATCAATGAGGTGTCCCCATGGGAGAGCATCCGTTTCCTGATATTACCGCTGATGACATCCTGCGCAGCATCCGCAAAAGCAGCCTGCGTCTGGCTGTCAAAATGGCGGTCTGCTTTTTCCTGATGGCGGCAGTGACCGTCCTTTCGGCGTTCATGCTCATCGCAGTACACCGCAGCATCGGAGAAATGCTGCTTTGGGGAATGCTCGCGCTGTACAGCATCTTTTACAACTGCATCTGCTTTCCGGAATTCAGAACGCATCTCCGGAATTACCGCGATCCTGCCTCTGCGGAGATCTTCCGGCTGTACGGCAAACCGGAAAAGATCGTCTCCATTCTGACAGACCTTGAAAATGTGCAGGCGCTCAGCAGCAGGGATATCATCCTGACGCACAGCTACATCATGGCGCGGGGAGATTTCCTCAGCTTTGTGCCGCTGTCAGATGTCATGTGGTTTTCTGTGAATATCCAGCCGGCACGGATCAACTGTGTCCGGTATGTGTGCCTGACCGCTGCACGGAAGGGCAAAGGCAAACGCAGCAGCGGCATCGCAAAACCCGTAACCTACTGGATGGAGCATCCGCTGTATTACAAGGCGCAGGGCGGGCATCTTCTCTCGCTGAAAAAGCAGAAGCAGCAGCTCATTGCAGAGCTGAATGCACATCTGCAAAAGCACGCGCCGCATCTCGCAGCCAATCATTGACAGCATCGCCGCTCATTCCACAAACGAAAGGAATCCTATTTCCATGAACGAAAAAAAACGCCGCGTTGCAGTATGCCCCGGCAGCTTCGATCCGGTGACCTTCGGGCATCTGGATATTATCAGCCGCGCCAGCAAGCTCTTTGACAAAGTGATCGTGCTGGTCTCGGCCAATCTCGAAAAGCACCCCGCCTTCACCCTCACAGAGCGTCTGCTGATGATTCAGAAGGTCATCCCGAAATACGACAATATCGTCATCGACATCCTGGAAGACGAACTGCTCGCGGATTACGTCCGCAGAGTCGGCGCGAATGCAATCGTGAAGGGTCTGCGCGCCGTCACGGATTTTGAGTATGAATTCCAGATGGCACTCGGCAACCGCAAACTCTGCCCCGAAGCAGAAACCGTCTTCCTGACGACTGCCGCGGAGAATATGTATCTCAGCTCCAGTATCGTCAAGCAGATTGCTGCCCTTGGCGGAGACATCAGCAGCTTTGTGCCTGCCGCCATTCAGCCTGTGATCGAGCAGCGGCTTCGCCGCAAGCCCGTCAGCCACACATCGGAAGATGCTGCGGCAATACAGAATTTTGTAAATTTAATCGGAAAGGATGAGACCGAATGACCGTATTTGATGTTCTGGACGAAATGGATGATATGCTGGATAACGCCAAAGCGTTTCCGCTTGCCGCACACAGAATTGTGATTGACGGTGACCGCCTCCGCGAGCTTGTCAATGACATCCGCCTCGCAATGCCGAAGGAGATGAAGCGCGCACAGACCATTGACTATGACTGTGACCGCATCATCAAGGAAGCACAGCAGAATGCTGAGGATGTGATCCGGCAGGCTGAGGAGCGCGCGAAGAACCTTGTCTCCGATCACGCTATCGTAGAGGAGGCAAAGCGCAGAGCGCATGAGATCCTCTCCAAGACCAAGACCAAGTGCGAGGATACCAAGGAAGCAACTTCCGCATTTGTCCTGAATTCGCTGACGAATACTGAAGAAAAGCTCAATGCCCTGCTCGCGGAAATCAAACGGGAGCGCAGTAATTGGGAAAAATGACGAAGCGCGGTCTCATCCGGCGCATCTGGATCGGAATCGGTATCACTATCCTCTGGATGATTCTGATTTTCTGGTTCTCTGCGCAGGATTCGACCGATTCCGGCACACTCAGCGGCAACCTGCTGCGCAGAATCCTGAAGCTCTTTATTCGGAACTGGAAGGATCTCAGCGCGCCGGAACGCTGGCGCTATATCTCGCAGCTCCATACGCTCTTTCGCAAGCTCGGTCATTTTACAGAGTATACCGTGCTGGGAACGCTGCTTGCCCTGACGATGCGCCGGATTGAAAAATTCATACACAGAAGCCGGCAGACGCGCCCGATTGTATGGGCATTCTGGCTGCCGGCGCTTTTGGCGTTGCTATACGCCGCCTCAGATGAACTGCATCAGCGATTTGTGCCGGGAAGAAGCTGTGAGCTGCGCGATGTCTGCATCGACTTCTCCGGCGCTTGCCTCGGCATCATCATCGCCGGTCTGATCATGCGGCTCATCGTTCGCATCACACACGAAGAAAAGGAGTAAGGCTCATGTCTCGCATTCAAGCACTCGCGGAAATCGTTCGGGCAGAGGAAGCAGATGCTATGCTGCTCACCGGCGAGGTCAATCTCATTTATGCGCTCGAAACCGTCGGGCTGGAAGGAAAATGCATCGTCTATGCTGACGGCAAAGCGGTTTTCCTCACAGACGGCAGATACATCGAAGCCGCGCAGCCCCTCGCAGATGCCGGTCTGGAACTGCTGAATCAGGGGGCTGCCGCCTCCCGTCTGGACTATCCCGCTGCGCTGCTGGAAACTGCGGGCGTCCGCAAGCTGATGTATGAGGATGATGTGCTGACCGTCGCGGAATTTGCTGAGATGCGCAACGATCTGCAAAATTGCAATCTCATCCCCATCGGCAGCCGCATCCGTGCGCTGCGCGCCTGCAAATCTGACGCGGAAATTGCGTACATGGTCAAGGCACAGCGCATCGCAGAAGCCGCGCTGGAGCGCCTGCTGCCTGAACTGCACACCGGCATGACCGAACAGGAAGCCGCTGCACGCCTGAATTACTATATGGCGCTGGGCGGCAGCGAGAAGCCCTCGTTCGATACCATTCTGCTCTTTGGCGAAAACACCAGCAAACCGCACGGCATCCCCGGCGAAACCAGACTGCGCAGCGGCGATTTTGTGCTGGCAGATTTCGGCGCGGTGTATCACGGCTACCATTCCGATATGACGCGCACATTCGCATTCGGCAACGCAACCGATGAGATGCGCACGGTTTATGAGACCGTTCTGCGCGCGCAGTCTGCCGCACAGGAAATGGCAAAAACGGGTCTGCTGTGCAGCGATATGCACAAGGCGGCTGCAAAGGTCATCGCAGATGCCGGATACGGCGATTATTTCACGCACGCGCTGGGGCATTCGGTGGGGCTGGAAATCCACGAAATGCCGATCGCCTCGCCGCGCTGCGATGAACCCCTGCGCGAAGGTATTGTCATCACGGATGAACCCGGCATCTATATGCCCGGAAAATTCGGCGTGCGCATTGAGGATATGATCGCGATTTCAGGCGATACGCCGCACAATCTCACGGTATTCCCCAAGGAATTCCGCATCCTGCCGGAGCAGTAAGCGAGCGTGCTTGCTTCAGACAGGAAACCCGTATAAAAGTTTTGCCCCGAAGCGTTTCAAAGCGCCTCGGGGCATTGTCTTTTATTGCGTAGCGAAGATCCATCAGGAATTATCGTTCCAATATAAACCGGGCAAGCTCTGCATTGCCGGCCCTTTCAGTTGATACAATATGAAATCCGCATTTTTCAGTGTAGAACTTCACGTTTTGCTTCTTGCTTATGGGGGTTACCAAAGTGAGTTTCTTCCAGTCGTCAATCAGTGTCTTTATAAAACGGATTGCTTGTGTCCCGATTCCTTTGCCCTGATACGCCGGAACAATGCACAGGCATCCAATCTCATAGATGCCCTCATGCAGCTTTGTGTACGAAACACAGCCGACCAGTTCATGATCGCATAGTATGATGTATTTCGGATATCTGCGAATTGATGCTTCCATCATTTCTTTTGTTTTTCCATATCCCGGACACGAACCATACCGCAGATAATCGTCATAAAAGGCAGCATTATAGATTTCTATCAACCGCTCTGCATCTTCTATTGCAGCTTGCCTGTATTCTATCATCATAATGTATCAGCTCCGCAAATTCCGATTTCTGTTCGTAACAATATCTCTGTGCTGTCAATAGAAACGCCATAGTACTTCCGACCTTGCCTCGGAAATACTATGGCGTAAAACGTCCGTATCAGCGCAGCCCTTACTTCAGCTTCTTCTGCTCATCGTTCAGGAACGCCATCAGATCATTGAAGCTCGCAGACGCAATGCGCTGTTTCGGTGCAGGCGCGGGCGCCGGGGCAGCTTCTGCAACAGGTGCTGCGGGCTGTTCCGGTACGGGCTGTGCTTCCGGTTCTGCAATCGGGGTGGGAGCTTCTGCCTGCGGAATCTCTGCGGCGGGCGTTTCCTCCGCGTGAACTTCCGGTACAGGTGCTTCCTGTGCCGGCACTTCCGGTTCTGCCGCAGCCGGTGCCGGCTCTGCGGTCATCTCCTGCTGCTCCTTTGCAGCAAATGCAGCATTCTGTGCAGCACGGGCAAGCTCCTGTGCCTTGCGCATCCGCTCATCCTGCTGCTGCTCCTGTGCAAGCTGTTCCTCCGTCGGAATCTGGATGTGACCCGTCGCGGTCAGGCGCGGGATGCTGCCGGTCGGTGTCGGCTGAAGCGGTGTCTGCGTGGTGGTCAGCGGCTTATCGCCAACCTTCGGAATCGAAAGCGTATGTGTTTTCGTGATGATCTCAGTCGTGTAAAGCGGAACACCGTCGGGGGTTTCGGTCTGGCGGCGGGATTCCATGTGGCTGCGGACGGCTGCGATGCGTTCTGCACGGCGTGCCGCTTCCTCCTCCTCCATGCGTGCGACTTCTTCATCCGTCAGGCGGCGCTGCGCTCTGTCATCAACAGGCACATCCTGTGTCTGTGCGAGACGTTCTGCATCGCGTTCTGCGATTGCCTGCTGCTTCTTCTGAATGGATTTGACGAATGCGAGATCGGGTTCTTCGTCATCAGCCATCATATCTGCCGCTGCTTCACGGTTGCTGATGAGCAGGCCGATGAGATAAAGCAGTAGGATCAGGCAGGGGAGGACAAGTCCGACAATGATGCCTGCCGTACCGGTCAGGAATCCGACTAAAACCCCAAGCTGCGGGCTGCGCTGTTTGCACACGCCGACGATATTCTCCGCCTCAACTTCGAGTGCGGTGGTATTGGTGACGGTGGTGAGGTAATAAACGGACGAGGACTGTTCAGGGACAGTAGAGCTGGTCTCCACGATCAGGCTGGCGACTGCGATGCGGTACTGTTCATCCTCTGTGCGGTACAGCACAATGTCCTGTGTACGGATCAGGTCTGTTTCCTCCGCAATGACGACCTCACCTGCGGGGATGCGGTCGCCCATATCCTCTGCGGTATAGTAGCAATAGCGTTTGCCGAGGATGCGGGGTGCGCGGTTGCCGCGGAAGAGGAGATTGACCGTTAAGGTCGAAGCTGCAATCAGCAGCATACAGAAAATGAGCAGGGCGCCCAGGCATGAGACTTTTTTCTTCTTCTGTTTTTGGATTTTTGCCATAGTCGATCTTGCAGTCCGCGCAGAAGCTGCGGGACCGCACTCCTTTCTGGTTCGGAATCACATGGTACAGCACGGCACGCGCCGTACATGACACGTCATATTATAGTATAGCATACTTTCCGCAAAAAAACAATTCCTTTTGTATTTTTTTACGTCTGAAAATTTTTTCGCATTCAGGGCTTGACATTTTTGGGGAAATGTGCTATAATAATACAGCACTCAGTTAATGGGTGTCACAGAATATGCTGGTCAGCGAATCAAATCCGGCCACGTTTATTCATGGTGCTGGTGTGGCTCAGTTGGTAGAGCAGCGCATTCGTAATGCGCAGGTCGTCGGTTCGAGTCCGACCACCAGCTTATAAAAAGCTCCGTCATCCGGCGGAGCTTTTTTCATAGTAAATTGTCGGCAGAGCGCAACGGCTCCGGCACTGCCGGCGTCGGTTCGAGTCCGGCTGCCAGCTTTTCCATTAAATCTGGTTTTTGATAACAGAAAGGAGTACCCGCCATGGATCTTGCACAGTCTTTGGAGAATCTGCAACAAGCTGCTGATTTCTCAATTCAGCCGCACACCGCCGCGACCGATTTCCGCAATAAGGATCGGTTCGCAAAACTGGATCTGACCAAAGCACAGCTCAGTTTGCTTTCACAGCAGATCATGCCTGCAATCGCCGCAGACACACTTGCTTCTGCTTACTGCGTCAGATTCCCGCAGGGCGTTCCGCATACGTTAATGCAGTACAAAACAGGCGGCTTCGGCACACCGATTATGGGCGATGCCGGCATCGTCGGACACGCATCCCTGCATCCGCTCGCTGCTCAAGCTGCGGTTATGGGCGTTTTTTCGGTCATGTCTGTTGCAACCGGACAGTATTTCCTGACGCAGATCAACAATCACCTCGATAAAATGAGCCAGAAGATCGACAAGATTCTTGCTTTTCTGTACGGAAATAAAAAGGCGGAGCTGATCTCCGAGATCTCATATATCCAATACGCACAGCAGTGCTACAGCTCCATCATGCAGCACGATGCGCAGCGCAGCGCATCTATCGCAGGCATTCAGGCTGCAAACAAGGTCGCAATGAAAGATATTGAATTCTATCTTTATGATCTTCTTGGAACGGTTCAGCACGAAAAGGATCTGAAGGTTCAGGCGGAAAAAGCCATGCAGATCGTTGACAGCTTGCAGCTCTCCATTCAGCTTTATGTCATGAGCAGCATTCTGGAAGTATACTATTCGGAAAACTATGACGATCAGTATCTGGCTTACCTCGAATCTTCTGTCTCTGAATACGTTGACAAATGTGAAAAGCGTATGCTGGGCAGCATGATGATCCTGCAAAAGGAGATCAATGATGCCGCCTCGAAAAAAATCGGAAAAGGCATCTCGATCCCGCAGAAACCGCAGGTTGACCGTCTGGTCGATTCCCTGCAAAAAGCGGAGGAATCCGCCGCCTATTCGCTGCATAACGCACTATATGCGCCCAAACAGCCGACTGAGATCTACCTGACAAACGACGGCGAAGCGTTCATTGAAATTTCCTGAACAAAAACCGCATCACACAGCCCCGAAACGCGCCTTCCGTGACCGTTCCGGGGCTGTATTTCTGCGCGATATTGACACCCGCCGCACACCGTGTTATAATAAACGCAGGGGTCTCAACCTACAGTAGATGTGTGCAACCGCAAGTTGCGCAAATGCAAAATCCATTCGCTTGTACTCAACCGCGAACTATGGTAAAATCAATCTAGGAAAGGATAAGTGCCCAAGCACCCTCATATATGTGCGGATGTATGCCCCTTCAGCATCGGCGCATGGCTCAGGCACAGAATCTCATCATGCTGCAAAAGCAGGATTTCCACTCCATTCTCCAGCAGCGCAGAAAGGCGCTCCGGCTTACACAGGAACAGCTCGCCCAGAGAATGAACGTCTCTCCGCAGGCGGTCTCCAAATGGGAAAAAAGCAGCTATCCCGATGCCGAACAGCTCCCCAGACTCGCTGCCGCACTCAACATCTCGCTGGACGCGCTGTTCGGACTGCCCGCACCGGATGCGGAAGGCAGCGACCCCGTACAGGCGGTCAGCAGGGCTCTGCACAGTCTCCCGCCGCAGGCGCGTCCGGAGCTGGTCGAACGGCTCTGGTACGCAGTTTTCTGCGCGTACCTGCCTGCCGCTGAGGCTGCACCGCAAAAGCTGAACAGACAGTTTGAGCGGGAGACTTACGCACTGCTCCACACCGATTATGAGATCGCGCTTGCACGGCTCAATCCAGACCAGCGCTTCTGTTTCTACATCGAAAAGCCCGCACACGGCATGGCGGCATATTTGCAGGATACAGAGCGCATCTGCCGGATGCTCAAAACCCTCGCAGATGAGGACGCGATCCGCATTGTGCGGTACATCGCGGGATGCAGCCGCAATAAGCTTTTCTTCGTGGATAAGCTCGCTGCAAAACTCAGCATCCCCGTGGAAAAGGTGCAGACCGTCATGAACCGGCTCGACCGTTTCGGGCTGGTCTGGCGCATGGCAGCCGATTCTGAAAGCGAACCGATCATCATGTACGGCTACACCCATCATCCCGCCGTTGCGGGCATCCTCGTTCTGGCGCAGTCCATCTGCAATTACCTGCAATTCTGCGATCCCAAAGCCGATTACTATGTCTACGGCACTATGCAGGACCGCACGCAGGGCAATGCAGACAAAGTTCCGGAGGTATCCAACTGGGATACCGACATTTTCTGAGCGGAAAGTTCAATGTTTCGGGGCTTTCCGGTATTCTACAGGGGGATCATTATGAAATTTGTGAAACGCTCCATCGCATTTCTGGCAGCCCTCACGCTGCTCTCCGCAAACGCCGTTCCCGCAGTGCCTTCTGCGGCGGCAGAAAGCTATGACATGGCTGTCACAGTTGATCTTTCGGGTGCTGGCAAGCCCATCAGCCCGTATATCTACGGCATCAACGAATACAGCCATCAGGACGACCTCAAGAGCGTCCGCGTGAACGCCGTCCGGCAGGGCGGCAACCGCATGACCGGCTATAACTGGGAAAATAACGCTTCCAATGCCGGCTCGGACTGGAAATACAGCTCCGATAACAACCTTTCGACATCCGATGCCCCCGCAGACTGCGCACAGCAGCTCTCCAAAGAGGCTGCGCGCTACGGCATCGGCTACAAGATGACCACCCTCCAGCTCGCCGGTTACGTCGCCGCCGATAAGGACGGCACGGTCACGGAAGCAGAGACCGCTCCCTCCAAGCGCTGGAACGAGGTCAAAATGACAAAGGGCAGCGCCTTCTCGAAAGAACCTGACCTCACCGACGGCGTGGTCTATATGGATGAATACGTCAATTACATCATCGGCAAGCTCGGTGATTCGCAGTCGGAAACCGGCATTCAGGCGTATTCGCTCGATAATGAGCCGGCACTCTGGAGCGGCACGCACAGCCGCATCCACCCGCAGCCGGTCGGGATGAAGGAGCTGAGCGACAAATCCGCAGAGGCGGCAGCAGCCGTCAAGAAGCTCGATCCCAAGGCGGAGATCTTCGGACCGGCACTCTATGGCTACACCGCTTATGATCATCTCGCAGATGACGATACCAGCACCGAATGGGAGACCCTCAAAGCAGAGGGCGGCTATCACTGGTACATCGACTACTACCTCGATGCCATGAAGCAGGCATCTGAGAAAGCCGGTACGCGCCTGCTGGATGTCCTCGACATCCACTATTACTCCGAATCCTGCCGCAAGGGTACAGTTGACCGGCTGCAATCCGTGCGCACCCTCTACGAAAAAGGCTTCTCCGAAAATAGCTGGATTGGTCAGTGGTGCATGGAAAATGTGCCGATTCTGCCGACGGTGCAGAAGTCGATTGACACCTACTATCCCGGCACGAAGCTTGCGATTACCGAGTATAATTTCGGCGGCGATGACGAACCCTCCGGCGCAATCGCGCAGGCAGAGGCACTGGGCTGCTATGCCGATGCCAATGTGTATTTCGCATCGCTCTGGGGCGGCAGCGATTACATTCTCTCCGGTCTGAATCTCTATACGAACTACGACGGCAAGGGCGGCTGCTTCGGGGATACCCTGATGCCCGCCTCCACTGAGGATGTCTCGAAATCCAGCGCCTATGCAGCGAAAAATGCCGACGCCTCCACCGTGACGGTCATGATCACGAACAAGGATTTGCAGGCGGCAGAACACACCACGCTGACGCTCAGCGGCGCAAAGAAGGACTATCAGAAGGCAGCGGTCTATGCGATTACAGCGGCATCCTCTGAGATCAAGCTGCTGGACATCGTGGATGTGACCGGCAGCAAGGTACAGGTTGATCTGCCCGCTTACTGCGCCGCGATGATCGTCATTTCCGACAAGGCGGATGCCTTCGAGGGCGCAAAGCAGGAGGAGAAGATCGAGAAAGCCGCTGTCTATGATGATCCCATGAACATGATCAACGAGAACGGCTATGTCGAGATTCCGATTACCGATCCGGAGCATCTCAAGAAGATCGTCATTACCGGCGATGTGACTTCGAGTGCAGGATCTTCGTGGGGCAATGCGGGCTGCGCAGTCTGCATCAATGCCATTACGCCCGACGGCACGAAATTCTGGACGAGCAAGGGCTACAGCATGAGTCTGGGCAGCGGTTCGTCGGCAACGGTCACATTTGACGGCACGCTGCAAAATAAAGACAAGGAAGACATCGAAGCCTGTGTGGCAGACGGCAAGATCGAATTGCAGCAGTGGTGGTCTGCATCGGAGAAGCAGGAAGCCGAGATCGAGGATGAGATCGCGGTGAAGTATACGAAGGTGCAGGTTGTGTACGAATACAGCGCGGATGCAGAAGATGTTTCCGGCGATGTCAACGCGGACGGGAAATTCGATGTCAAGGATGCCGTTGCGCTGCAAAAGTATCTGCTGACGGCGGGAACACTTGCAGACTGGAAAGCCGGCGACTTCGACGGCAGCGGCAGGATCAATGCCATCGACCTGACCCTCATGAAGCAGACCCTCCTCGCATAAAACTGAGAGCCTTCCTGTCACAAAACAGGAAGGCTCTCGCATTGGGATGGGGAAGGCAATGTTGATTCAGCCGATCTCCTCAACGCGGACATTGGAGAGATAGACGGTGGCAGTCGAACCGCGGTGACCGAGGTTGAATTCCAGTCTGCCGTTCGGATCGTTCTTATCCTTCATCTCAAATTCGTAGGTGAAGGTCTTTTTCTCCGTCGGGACAGTCAGCGTGGTATCTGCCAGATAGCGAATCCAGCCGGCGGTCGGGGCGGAAACACAGACGATAATGTCGCGTTCCGCATCCGCATAGGCATCGAAGGACACACGGTATTTCTTTCCCTTGATCATCGGGAGTTCCGGCTGCACAAGCTGCACGGAATAATCAACCGAACCTTCTTCCTCGGTGGAAATCACCATCATATTGTCACGGATTTCGGCAGCACCTTTGCCGCCCTCAAACAGCAGGAATTTCCAGTTCACGTCGTCGGTCAGGTCTTCTGCCTCGGAAAAATCGCCGTTGTAGATGAAGTTGCCGTCCGCAGTCGCCTCACGGAAATTGCTCTCCGGCTTCTTGACGTCCGTATCGTATGCCGGCTTCTGATAGACGCGCACATAGTCAATCTCGAACTCTGCCTTGTCGAAATCAGTAGTCTCATCGGGATTGCCCGGCCATGTGCCGCCGACTGCGAGGTTCATCTGCACGAAGAACGGCTGATCAAACGGCGCGGGATAGGGCTTCTCATCCTCACCGGAAACCGCCGTGAACCAGTCATTGACCGTAAGATAAAGCTCATTGTCAATATACCAGCGCATTTCGCCCGGCTCCCATTCCACGCTGTATTCGTGGAAATCGCTGGCAAATGTGCCGTCATCCAGCACAACCGTACCCTGCTGTTCGGCGTGCGGTTCACCGTAATGCACCGTGCCGTAAGCCGTTTCGGGAGCGCTTCCCAGCACCTCCATGATGTCGATTTCGCCGCACTTCGGCCACTGACCGTAGTGTCCTTCATCCTGCGGCATCATCCAGATTGCCGGCCAGAGACCCTGACCTTCCGGCACTTTCGCCCGTGCAACAACCTTGCCGTAGGTGAAATCAGTCTTATTCTGGGAATTGACCTTGCCGGATGTGTAATAGGGCTTGCCGTCCTTCTCGGATTTGACCGCTTTCAGAATGAGGCTGCCGTCACGCAGGAAAATGTTGTCATCGGCAGCGGTATACTCCTGCAATTCCTCGTTCGTCCAGCCCGGCTCGCGCAGTTCCTTGTTCCAGATGGCTTCATCGAGCTTGTCGCCGTCGAATTCATCGTGCCACAGCAGATTGTATCCTGCGATTTCCGGTACATCCGCCGCGGTATCAGACGGCGCTGCCGTAGTTTCAGCAGGGGCTGTTGTGGTCTCGGATGCGGCGGTCGTCTCCGCCTGCGGTGCTGCGGTCGTGTCAGCCGCAGTTTCCGGCGCAGATGTGCCGCAGCCCGTCAGCAATGCCAATGCCGCCAAAACCGCACAGACACGCTTCTTTTTCATAGTACATTCCTCCAGATGTCCGCATGAAGGGGAAGCGGACAGTATTTCTTGATTGTATTATACCGCATACGCACCGCAAAAAGTATCAGATTTCCGGTTTTTGTGTCAGAATCATGACGCAGTTTTCTCCGGCGGATGCGTCCCTGTGATGAACAAGCCCGCTGCACAGAACCCCCGAAAGAACTCCGAAATCCCATTTCCGGCATACGAAAGCCCCGAAACGGCTCATCACCGCTTCGGGGCTTGCTTTTTTCCGGTTTACTGCACCATGAGGTCGCAGATCATCTTGCTGAGCGCCACCGGATCTTCCACCGGCATACCCTCAATCAGCAATGCCTGCTGATACAGCAGATCTGCATACTGTGCGAGCTTGTCCTTGTCATCTGCATAAAGCTGCTGGAGCTTCGCAAACACCGGATGCTCCGGATTCAGCTCCAGAACGCGCTCTGCCTGCACCTTTTCGCCGGTCGGCATGGTGTTCAGCACCTTCTCCATTTCCAGCGAGAGATTGCCGTCGCTGGAGAGGCAGACTGCGTGGTTCTTGAGTCTGCCGGAGAGACGCACTGCCTTGACCTTGCCGTTCAGTGCCTTCTGCATCTCCTCAAAGAGATCCTTGGCTGCATTGTTCTTCTCCTCCAGTGCGGTCTTGTCCTCATCGGATTCCAGACCCAGATCGCCTGCTGAAACATTCTTGAACTCCTTATCCTGATACTTTGCGAGCATCTGGATTGCGAATTCATCGACATTTTCCGTGAGATACAGCACCTCGAAGCCCTTGTCGCGCACGAGTTCTGCGGCGGGCAGCGCAGCGCAGCGTGCCACGCTCTCACCGGCTGCATAGTAAATATACTTCTGCTCCTCCCGCATCCGCGAGACATACTCTGCAAGCGTGGTGAAGCCCTCTGCGTCATCGCAGCCGGAGCTGTGGAACATCAGCAGATCCTGAAGCAGTTCCTTGTTTGCGCCGAAGCCGTTGTACACGCCGAATTTGATCTGGATGCCGAATGCCTTCCAGAATGCATTGTACTTTTCGCGGTCGGTTTTCAGCAGCTTGGCAAGCTCATTCTTGATGGATTTTTCGAGCGATTTTGCAATCAGCTTGAGCTGACGGTCATGCTGAAGCATCTCACGGGAGATATTCAGCGAGAGATCCTCCGAATCCACCAGACCGCGCACAAAGCTGAAATGATCCGGCAGCAGATCGCCGCACTTCTCCATGATCATGACGCCGTTTGCATAGAGCGTAAGGCCCTTCTCGAAGTCCTTGGTATAGTAATCATAGGGCGCACGCGCAGGCACATACAGCAGCGAATTATACGTAACCGTACCCTCGCTGCGGTTATGGATATGCAGCAGCGGCGCGGTATAATCAAAATACTTTTCCTGATAGAAATTGGTATAGTCGTCCTCGGTGAGTTCGGTTTTATTCTTCTTCCACATGGGCGTCATGCTGTTGAGCGTTGCCATCTCGCGGACGGTCTCGGTCTCCGTTTCTGAGCCCTCCTTATTCTGGGTGCGCTCAATTTCCATCTGAACAGGGAAGCGGATGTAATCCGAATACTTCTTCACAAGCTGGCGGATGCGGAATTCTTCCAGATACTCCGAATACTTCTCGTCGTCGGTATCATCCAGCAGTTCCAGCACAATCTCCGTGCCGGCGGTATCCTTCTCACAGGTGTCGATGGTGTAGCCCTCAACGCCCTCCGACTGCCACTCATACGCCGTATCCGAATCAAATGCCTTCGTGCGGACGGTCACGCGCTTTGCGACCATGAATGCCGAATAGAAGCCGACGCCGAACTGTCCGATGATTTCGGTATTCTCATCGAGCGTATTTTCGGTCTTGAAGGCACGCGAACCCGAATGCGCAATCACGCCGAGATTCTGTTCCAGCTCCTCCGCGGTCATGCCGATGCCGTTATCGGTGATGGTCAGCGTGCGGGCATCCTTATCTGCGCGAATCTCAATGCGGAAATCCTCGCGCTTCATCCCGACGCTGCTGTCGGTGAGAGAGCGGAAATAGAGCTTGTCGATTGCATCAGAGGCATTGGAAATCAGCTCGCGGAGAAAAATCTCCTTATGTGTATAGATCGAGTGGATCATCAGATCCAGCATCCGTTTCGATTCTGCCTGAAACTGTTTCTGTTCCATAGTCAATCACCTTTCTGTTCTGCCGATAAAAATTAGCACTCTACCTTTCCGAGTGCTAATATCAGTATACCACATTTTCTGAAAAATGCAATGGGTTTCACAGCTTTATCACTAAGATTTCACGCACCGTTCATGCGGATGCGGCATCCGCCGGACAAGAAAAAGCAAGGACTGACGGAGGTGGAAGCGGTCAGCCCTTGCGTTTATGAGGAGGATCCACACACGGGACTATGCCCATGATCCCGCGGGGATACACGAAACTGTCAGTTCCTGCTGCGGCGGGAGATCCTGTTTCGACCAGCCGGATACCGGTGTCAGGATACCCTTGTCCATTTCGGAAACCGTATCGCAGAGGGTTTCAATGTCGCCGGCGGCGTGCGAGGCAATCAGAATCGTCTTCCCCTGCGCCCGCAGCCCCAGCAGATAGCGCCGCATATCCGCCACGCCGTCTTTATCCAGACCGTTCATCGGTTCATCGAGAACCAGCAGCTCCGGATCTTCCATGATTGCCTGTGCCAGACCCAGCCGCTGCCGCATTCCCAGCGAATACTTCCGGACGTGCCGTTTTACATCAGGATCCAGCCCGACCTGCTGCATGGCTGCACGGATCTGTTCTTTGCCGATGCGGCGGTTCAGGTCTGCCAGCAGCTTGAGATTGCGGTAGCCCGAATAATAGGGGATGAACCCCGGTGTCTCAATGATGATGCCCGTGCGCGGCGGGAAATCGCAGTCTTTGCCGATGCACCTGCCGTCTACGGTAATCGTGCCGGAGGTCGGACGGACAAATCCGCAGATGCACTTCATCAGCATGGTCTTGCCGCTGCCGTTTCTGCCGATCAGACCGTGAATTCTGCCGCGTTCCAGCACCGCATTCACATGATGCAGCACGGGCGTTTTCCGGATTGTGAGGCACACATCCTGTATGACAATCATGCGTTATGATCCCTCCTGTCCGATGTTGATAAACTGTAATTTGCGCAGCACGGTGAGATCTGCTGCCAGCAGAAGCGCAAGCACCGCGCCGAAATACAAATAAGACCGGCTGACCGGTGTAACCGGTTCGCGCAGAATCTCATGGAAATGCAGCCAGATCATCGTATTTGCCGTCGGGAACAGCCACATTGCCCGCAGACGCAGCGTACAAAGCGCTGCCCCCGCCGCAATCACCGCTGCCGTGCAGAAAAGTCCGGCTGTGCGCAGATACAGCATCTTCATGCAGCACATCAGCAGCGCAGCCGCCAGCAGAAACAACGCCGTCAGCAGAAGGGTCTGCATGAGGGCTGCGGGCAGAGACATCTGATTATAGAGATTCGGCGGCAGCAGACGGGAAACGAATCCGCCGGCTTCCTCCGGAAACCGTGCATCGTATTTGGTCACGGTATCGCTCCAGTTCCCGCTCAGAATGCCGCCGCTCATCAGCATACAGCCGC
The DNA here is from genome assembly GCA_002395085.1 of Ruminococcus sp. UBA4275. Taxonomy (GTDB): domain Bacteria; phylum Bacillota; class Clostridia; order Oscillospirales; family Ruminococcaceae; genus Firm-04. Next base: position 29,902 of record DGVV01000124.1, read on the forward strand.
CGAGAATCAGCGCAAGAAATGTCACGATGCTCTCTGCAATGAACAAAAGCTGCCCCAGAAACCAGTTCAGCTTGCCTGTGCGGTGAATGAAGAACATCATGCTGCCGCCCATGACCGGAAAATCACAGATCAGCAGGACATAGACTGCCGGCATCAGCAAAGCCAGCATCTCCGAATTGCATACCGCCAGAAACGGCTCTGCTGCATTGAGCGGCGCACCGAATTTCTCCGCATGAAGCTGCATCGGCTCTATGCAAAAGGAGCGGATGAATACCAGCAGAATGCCAACCACGGTCATGCGCGGATCTGTGATCCATTTGACATATTCACAGCGCGCCGTATTGCAGACAGCGCGCAGCCGCAGTTTATTCTCCATAATCGACCCTCCGGTCTGTCAGCACGAGCCAGCAGATGCCGCCTGCCGTCATGAGAATGCCGGCATACAGCAGCGCTGCCCATTTGTATTCGCCCAGCGTAAACAAATCCCGCAGGGCATTCGGATGTGTCACATCCAGAAAGGTCTCCAGCGCTGTATTCGGATGCATCACATCCTGATACACCTTCAGATACAGCTTGCCGTACAGTTCCGTCAGCAGATACCGCAGGAAAAAGGGGATCGTCACCGTCAGATACGGATTCTTCAGCAGGCCTGTCAGCAGAAATGCCGGCGCAGCCGCAGCAGCACCGTACAGAAAACACGATACCGCACGAAGCAGCAGCAGATACGGATAGCCCAGCACCGGAAAGAACGGGAAAATCGTCGGAAAACACCACTCATAGCTGCTCCGGAGTTCCGCGCTGTAGGCAGATGCCTGCGGGAAAATCAGCAGCGCTGCCGCCGCAAACAGCAGAAAGCCCGTCATCACCGCAAGACCGCCTGCCAGCATAGCGGAAAGCAGACTGCCTGCGCTGTACGCCCTGCGGTTTAAGCGGATGCAGCTCAGCCGGATTGCACGGCTTTCACGCTCATCGCAGGAAAGCGGCACAAAGGGAAATGCTGCCAGCAGCGGCAGAAATAACGGCAGCCAGCCTTCTGTGCCGCACTCTATTGCGTGATACCAGCAGTAATCGGTGCTTTGCAGCATTTCTGCGGGGCTGAGATGCAGAATCGCCTGCAAGACAGAACAGCCTGTCTGTGCAGCAGGATCAAAGGAAATCTGCGCAGTCAGGCAGAGAAGCGCTGTCAGCAGCACACAGGCATGAAATCCTGCTCCGCAGAGAGCCTTCTGCATATCGACCCGTATCAGCCGCAGGATTTTCATGCTGCGCACCTCCCCATTGTCAGTATTTGTAATATTCCACAGCTCCTGTATCCGCATTGACATAGAATACATAGCCGTAATGGTCGGTTTCATTTTCTGCGAGGAATTTCCACACCGCTTCCACGGTCATGTGGGCGGCGTCATCCTGCGAATCCTTGACCGGCAGGTAGACGAATTCCGCGCGCTTCAGCCGGATATTTGCGAGATTTGCAACAGCTTCCGCAAGCAGATCCTGCGCATCTTCATAGCTGACGGCAATCTGCTTCTCCTGCTGTGCAGAAATATCGCAGGCACGCAGTTCACCGAATGCCACGATCGAATCCAGCTTATCCGGTTCAATCATGAAGGCATAGCCCGGATACAGCTTATAGGGGCGCATCTCCGGACTCTGCGTTTCAAAACCGAGTCCGTGCCGCATCGGGTAGGTATCAAACCGAATGCCCTGATACTGGCAGGTCAGCCAGAAATGCAGACCGCATACGCCGTTTGCCATTTTGATCACCCAGACATCTGTGATGTCGGGCTTGAGTTCGGGATTATGCACCGATATATCCGCATTCAGCGTCTGCATGGTGATCTCGTATGCTTTGCGCATCGAGACTGTGCCGTTGGAGAGCGGATATTCCGTATCGGGCGGAAGCGAACAGAGCGGAATGTGTACACATCCGCTGACCGGATTATCCTCCGCCGCACAGTACATTCCGATGTTGCCGGATGTACCGTTCTGAATCTGATACGCAGCCGTGCCGATAAAGGACAGCAGCGAACCGTTTGACATCATCTGAATCTGTCCGCGTTCGCTGGTGAACCACAGCCACGGCACAGGAACTTCACCGCGCAGAATGCGCTCCCGGTTCTCTGCATAATTGCCGGTAAGCGGTTCACCGGCAGCATCCGTGCCGTTGATGGCATAGAGGGATTCTTTTTCCGCAGCCGTAAATTCGCCGGGAAAATATTGCTCGACATTTTTGTCAAAAAGGTCATAGAGAGCCTGCGGTTTCAGCGCAGGCTTCTCGGTCAGTTCAAAGACCTCATAAGTATCATCCGCCGGCAGTTCGGCGGTAAAACCGGAATCAAACACAAGCGATGTACGGTCAGCGCCCGCTGCCGCCGCCTGCTGGCTGACTGCCTGTTCTCCGGTTTCCTGCCTGCCGCCCGCAGGGGATGCGTCAGAGGCGCATCCCGCGAACAGCAGCCACATCATGGAAACGGAAATAAAACTACCGAGTCTGGCGTAATTCATTTGTGCCTCCTTCGCAGCGGCGCACCGCAGAAGCTGCGGTGCTGCCTCTGTGTCAATCAATGGCTGAGTGAGACGAAGGACAGACTGCCGCCCATCACAGCAGCCTGCCCCGCCATCCGGAGACATTACATATTGTAGCCGATCGAACCGTCTGCGACGATCTTCGAGCCAATACCGACCACGGTGAAGTAAATCTCACCGCCCTTGCTGCTCGTGTAAGTATTGCCGGTACCGGCAGTTGTGAAGACCCAGCTTGCAACCGACGAGGAGATGTTGACTCTGCGGTTGTAAGAGCCGGAAATGTTATTGCACTTTGCAATGTAGCCGCCGCTGTATGCCGGCATATGGGTGCTGTAGGAGGAGTGCTGACCCGGAAGCTGCGGGGTCTCCGGCACAACAAGGATGTTCCAGCTTCTCTTGGAGGTGTAGGCATTTGCAGTGAGTGCGTTCATGCCGGCGAGGAGGGAGGATGCTGCCAGAACAGCAGCAGTGATCTTCGTAATCATCTTTTTCATGTTATAGTTATCCTTTCTGTGTTTTGCTGTATGGTCGGCTGGCTCCGGCCATAGCGTCATCTTTGTTTGAATGTTTGCATGATAATATATCAACCACGTTCCGCCGGCAGGATGTGTTTGATGCAAAGATAATTAAAGGGAACGAATATTGCTGTAAACCGTCAGTGTCTCAGATTCGCCGTCTGTGTAGACGGTAAATGTCGATTTCAGACGGTATGTGCCGCTTCCAAGCGCGGATTTGGAATTGCTCATCGCGCAGTAAAACTGATAAAAGACCTGATGCCACGAAGCAACGACACTCCAGTTTCCGGAGGTGTTCAGGCGCTGAAGCTCCTGTGTCACCTCAATGCGTCTGACCAGTGCCGCACTTCCGTGCGCAGTGCTGACGCAGCTTAGTGATGTGCCGTTTGCCATGAGGCTGGAGGACGCGCTGTATGTCCCGATGGATGCGACGTCTGCACCTGAGCCGTCTGCACCGGGGAATGCAGCAGAAGCATTCATCTTCGGTGTATATCCAATCATGGTAATCCCTGCAAGTACAGATGCAAGCAGGACGGAAATTCTGATGTGTTTCAAAAAAACTAACCCCCTGACTTGTTATGGATGAACGGCGTGCCGGCGGCTTGCGGTCCGGCATCTCGTCCGTTCATATAAGCATAACGAATCAGAGGGTGTATTTGTGACAAAAAATCAGAAAAATTTTTCAATCTGCGATTTTTACAGAATTTGCAATCTCGATAAACTGTTCTTTGTCCATTTCACTCAAAAGATACAGCACCGTATCTCCTTCTTCCCAGATCAGATGATACGCGCCGAGATTATCGCAGAAGAAAACCGCTTCGTTTCCGTGAACCGTCAGCGGAATCAGCTCTGCATTTTCCGTATTGACAGAGAGCGTAAAGGCTTCTTTGGTATACTGATCAAAATAAATCGTAGTGTCATCCTTGACGTACAGCATTTGCAGAATCTGACTGCTGCTGAAGACCACTTCTTCCCGATAGCCTTCCAGCGGATAGGTGATCCTGTAAATCGCTGACAGAGCATCCGCAGACTGTGCCGGTTCTGCGGGGCGAACCGTCGAGAACACCTCGCGCAGCGTGACCGTAAAATGCAGAAACGCATTGCGCAGCGCATCAACCTTCATCACTGAAACAGCGGAGATCATCAGCACCGCACAGGCAGCACACGCAACCCGTTTGCCTGCGGTATTGATGATGCGGTAATAGGACTTCTCCCGCCGCCGGATGAGTTTCTGCATTTTCCTCTCAAATGCGGGTGAGAAGCTGTGCGGCTGCGTTTGCAGCACAGACTGTTCGCAGTCGCGGATCAGCGCCTCAGCCAGTGCTTTTTTGAATTGTTCATGAGGCAATGATCTCACTCCTTTCCAGTGCCAGACGAAGCATTTTCTTTGCGCGCTCCGTGCGCTTGCGGACACTGTCTGCTGAGATACCCAGCATCCCCGCCACCTCCTGCGGCGAAAATTCCCGCAGATAGCGCAGATATAGAATGTCCTTGTATTTGGTCGGCAGCGCGGAGATTGCATCCACAAGCTGATCGTAATCTGCCTGCTCAAAGAAATCTATCTCAACTGCCTTGACGTCATCTTCCAGCGCAGTGAACCGTTCCGCATCCTGCCGGTTGCTGCGGTAAAAGCTGATAGCGGTATTGCGCGTCACGATGATGATATATGCTTTCAGCTCATCCCGCGGGATGGCTGCTGCTTTTTCATAGTGTTCCGCGAGATTGACAAATGCCTGATGCACAGCATCCTCTGCGTCCTCGCGGTTATGCAGAATCCCGTATGCAACCGCATACATGGTCTGCCGGTATTGCAGATACCATTGCTCGAACACGCTTCTGTCGTCGTCCGTGTCCAGAACGGCCAGGAAAATCATAGGTACAGATTCCTTTCGTGCGTTTTGTGGTGAGATGTATGCTTCGATAATTTGTGCAGAAAAATGCGTCCGCTTTCCGTCGGACATCGTGCCTGTGCGTATATCGCAGTTTTATTATATCACATTGTGCAAAAAATTTCAATGCTGCTTTTCGATTTCCTCCGTTTCCGCCTTCCCCGCGTAATATTCATGCACCAGACTGCGGTAGCCCAGCCGTTTCAGATCTTCATAGCGGGCATTGAAGCGTGCCTTTGTCCGTTTGCCCGTCAGCAGAACCCGTATGCAGTCCTGCGCATAGCAGTCAATCTCGTGCAGGCTGTCTGTTGTATTGATTGCGGCAAAAAACCAGCAGCTCCATGTCAGGTCGCTGTCCTCGGAATTTTCCAGCAGTTTGCGGTTGAAAATCCGGATGAAGGCAGCAGCAGCCTGTTCGCCGCGCATTCCGTTCCGCTTTTTCCAGCGCAGCAGCGCACGGGTCTTGCGGCGCATCTTCTGCTTCACCTTATTCACCGAGACCGGTGCAATATCCACCCTGCGCCCGATGCACTGAAATCCCAGAAAGCACCAGCCCTCCTCCGGCGCTGTAAACTGCTCCTTCGCCGGATTCAGCTTCAGGCTGTGCGATGCCAGAAAACTGCGGATATATGCTGCGTGCTGCTCCGTCTCTGCGCGGCTCGGCGCAAAGAGAATGATGTCATCGGAATAGCGCGCATAGGGGATCTTTGCCGCCTCAAAATGGCGGTCCAGTTCACTGAGAAAGAGATTTGCATAGAAAGAGGAGAGCGGTGTTCCCGCCATGATGCCCTTCTCCTCGCAGAGAATGCGGCTGCCGTCGCGCACCTGCGGTTCTTCCAGCAGACTGCGCAGAAAGGCAAACAGCCGCGGGTCATCCTGCATGACGGCGCTGAGCTTCGGCAGCAGCAGCGGAATCTGCACAGAATTGAAATAATTGCTGATGTCCGCTTTGTAGGCGTACATCTGCTGAATGCCCGCCGTCCGGCTCAGGCGCAGAACGGCATCCTTTGCCGACCTGCCGGGACGGAAGGAATACAGATTCCCGCTGAGCTGTGCATCATATTTGCGCAGCAGCAGATAGGTCAGCAGCTTGAGAACGGTATTCTCTGCCGCGGGATACGTATACACCGTGCGCTTCTTCGTGCTGCCCTGCTTGCTGATGACCGCCCGCTGCGGCAGCGGGAAGCGGTCTCCGCGGGCGATTGCATCGCAAACCGGCTGATAGGCGCGTGCGTCGATGAACTGCCGCAGTCTGCGCACAAAGTCATCCGGCACGGCAAGCGCGGATTTATAAGCGCAGAAGCGCTCCCAGCACGCCGGCTGCATAAGCTGATCCAGCATGGACAATACGCTGCACCCCCAATCTGAACATCGCGCTGCACAGGCACAATCCCTGCAAACAGCCGCAAAAGAAGGATCAGGTTCAGCTAAGCCCGCCTGATCCGTTTTCTGATATTGCTTTGCAGACTGCCGCAGCGCAGTCTTTATAAAAACAGGGGGAGAAAACGTTAAAGCCCGGATAATTCCGGGAAGTACCAGACCGTACACGGACAGGCTGCCTGCGAAGCCGTGAAAGCGTCCGTGCCGGGTCCGCCGCAGGCGCACAGCGTTCTCCCCCCGCTTTTACCGTATTTGTTCCGGCAGATCTCCTCAGCCGCCCAGTGCGCGGCGTGTCCGCTCTGTGACATAGGAGCGGGTATTCCACCAGCCCTCGTGATCGTAATAATACCGCAGATACGGGATTCCCTGTCTGGCACAATCCCGCCGCAGCTTCTGCGCAGAGCAGGCGCTGTTCATGATCTCCACAATCAGGGCCGTCTCACCGCCGCGCCGGAATGTGAAAACCGTAATGCGGCTGTTTGCACCGGGCGTGTACTGCACATCGTATTCGGGAAATTCCGTGCGGAACACCATATCAAAATACGGCAGATAACCGCCCGGATACGTGAACGAATTTTCCTCGGCAGGCGGTGTATCGCCGCCCCATGTTCCATAAGCGGGCGAGGCATTCTCTGCCGTCTGCTGCCGCCGCTGATATTCGCGCTCAGCAAAGACACCGGCATCCTGCGGGCTAAGCTGCACACTGTGCAGTGTTTCTTTGATCTGGTCAGCAAGCGCCTCCAGTTCCGGCTTGCCGCCCAGCAGATTTTTCAGCAATCCCATAACGGTCACCTCCTGTTTGGTATCATGATACCATATCCATTCATCCCTGTCAAGGGCGATTTCGGTCGCGGATGACAAATCCGCCGGCTTGATTCATGGTCCATCCGCCTTCGCCCTGTGAATAGCCGCCGTTCTGCTGCGGCGGGGCGGGTGCGGGGGATGCCGCTGCTGCGGATGCGTTTTCCGGCTCGGCAGCGGGCTTTTCCTGCGGGGCAGGGGGCGGTGCATCCGGCACAGGAGATACTTTTTCTGCCGCCGCTGCGGGCTTCTGAACCGGCTTTACAGAGGGTTTCGGCACAGGAATCGGCTGTTCCTGTTCCAGCGCCGAAAGCACCGTATCCGTCAGCAGTTCCGGCTGCACGGAAAGTTCCGCCGCGGAGAGCCAGTTTGCAGATGCACCGCTCAGCAGTCTGCACCATGTATCCTGCATTTCGGGGGATGCATTCCCGCAGCGGAAACACAGAATCTTCAGATGTTCCTGCTGCCTTGCGGCATCCAGTGCCGTGAGAACATCCCGCATCTCCGCCGCAGAGGCAAATGCATCCGTGGCGGTGAAATCATTGGGCAGGAAATCAGAAAGCAGCAGCATCATCGGCGGCAGAACATCCGCACGCGCCTCCTGCCACTGTGCCGTTCGCTGTGCCAGTCTGCGGCGCATCATGGCAGCGGCGGTCAGCAGCGGCGAAACCGTTCCCGCCGTCTCCGGCATGACCGTTTGCAGACCGCTTCGCACGGCATCGTAGCTGCCGGAAAAATCGCGCAGAATGCGGATGCCGTCAGCCGTAATCGCATATACGGCAAGGTCGGCACTGCCGCGCCCGCTGCGGTTGTAAAGGCTGTCTGCAAGATGCTGCACGGCTGCCTTCATCGGCGCGAGAAACTCCGCCGCAGAGATACTCGCATCCAGCAGCACGGCAACCGGCATCACCGGATACACCGCTGCGGGAAGCTTCTGCTGCAAAAATGCCGCACGTTCCGGCATACCGTCCGGAAAGAGACTGTGCGCCGTATAAACGCAGCGGACATCCTGAAGCTGCATCCGGTGCGGCTGATGCACCTGCTCCTGCGGCAGCAGAAACGGATCATCAGGCTGATCTGCCAGTGCGGGATCCTGCTGTACCGCCAGATACCGGTGCAGACGGTACAATCCGCCCGCAACACCCGCTTCCGTCAGCAAATCGCCGCCGAAGGGGAGTGTGACACCGGGCAGCGCGGGGCAGTTGTCACGGTCATGCCCGATTCTGCCGCGAATCAGCATCACGCTGCTGCATCCGAATGCCCAGATGCGGTCTTCTATCGCTTTGGTATCCAGCGCAATGTAATTGCTGCCCACCGGCACAACATACCGTGCGTCATTGCCGCAGAAATCAGACAACACAATCACCAGATGCCGCTTGTCTCCCTCCGGTTTCGCACGCATCACAGCGCGTTCACAGGCAGTGCAGACTGCACACAGCACCGGACTCAGTCCGCTTGCATCGCCGCGCGCCGCATCCTCAAACTGAAACACCGGCGGATACGAAAAATCACCCGCAATCCGGATCTGCGAACCGCTGATCTCCAGCACGGAAAGCTCCTCGTACTGCTCCTGCAAATTGCTGACCGCATAGCGCCGCAGCGCCTCGCGGATGCTGTCCCATGCACGTTCATCCGCACCCGCGCTGCAGCTTCTGTCCACAACAAATGTCACGGAAAGTCCGCTGCCCGCATCCACCTGAAGCAGTTTCTCCGATGCCAGAAGCGGTTCTCCCGTGATGCTGTTCCGGGCGCTGCGCAGAATCTGCCGCACACTGCGCGTCACGCCGCTGCCCTGCTGTTGTTCCATGTTTCCGCCCCCCTTCCTGTACCGTTTTATTCACCGGATGCACTGTCATCCTCCATCTCGCAGAAGAAGCCGTACACTACGCTGTCGTCTTCTGCCAGACGTGTCCGCGAACCCTGCCATTTGCCCGCATGAATCAGATCATCACCCACATCCTTCACCGCGCAGCTTATCACAATGAGCTTGTCGTCATTGCCCGATACCGCCGAAAACCACGGCTCCCAGTTGGTGTATCCGATCTCTGTGCCGTCATCCCAATACCATGTCTGCTCCTCAGGATCATAGCTTCCGCCCAGCCAGAGCCGGTCCGCAGGCACATTCTTCAGCAGCTTCTCCAGAAAACGCTGCTCCTCTGCCGAATTGATGCACATGAGCGTTCCGCCGGCATCTTCACAGCATCTGCGGGCGTATTCCCATGAGCAGGAAAGCTCGAAAAAGGTGTAAGTGTGTCCGCCGAATTCCGCACGCATCGGCTCATCCGGTTCCGGCTCTGCCGGCAGAGTGACCTCCGGCACACTCGTTTCCGGCACATCCGGCTCTTTGTGATGCAGATGCACCGCAATCAGCGTACCGGCAAGCAGCAGCGCTGCACCGCCCGCACAGAATTCAATGATCCTGCTGCGGCGCTGCGGGAGATCTGCCAGAATTTCGCTGACGCTGCGGTAACGCTGCTTGACATCCGGCAGGCACTTCCGGATGATCTGCGCAAACGCCTTCCGCTGCCGGTCACTGAGCGGCAGACGCCTTGCAGCGGTGAGTTCACGCAGCAGCGAACCGATTTGTTCAATGTCATCCGTTACGGGGTCAAAGGCAGTATCCTTCAGCCCCTCATGCACCGCGATGCGTCCAAGATAATACCGCCGTGATGCGCCGTCGTAATAAATGTTATCCGCAGTAATTCTGCCGTGCCGGAGTCCGGCACGGGCGCAGTCGCGCGCTGCCTCACAGACAGCCTGTGTCAGTGCAGAAAGATTGATCTTGCGCACAGGCAGATCGCGCAGCCGCTCGTAATTCTCAGAAAACGTCACCAGATACCAGACTGTTTCCCCTGCAATTTCCGCCTGCATCGGGCGCAGCGGGGGCATATCCGCAGGATGCTGCATCATGCCCGCAGCCTCCCGCAGCGCACACATTGCTTCGGCGCGCTGCTGCATCTGTGAAAGCCGCCACGATGCAATCTCCGCCTCCACTTCCGGATCAGGGTCAGATTTGCTGCCTTCCGGATGCAGAATGGAAACAATCATCCGCACAGACCGTGAATTGCCGTGGGTGCGCGGGCTGAGTTCAAATTCGGCGGTATCAGCATCCTGTGCGCTGTCATTCCGTCGCACCAGATAATGTTTCCAGATGTCGGCATAGACAGACTGATGCTCCATATAATCCAGCAGGCTCTCCATATCGCACATACGGCTTCACTCCTTTCTTTGATCTCGCTGCCCGCTATGGGCAGTCAGGCTGTCGAAAAAGGTATC
>DGVV01000053.1:0-9733 GCA_002395085.1 Ruminococcus sp. UBA4275
GATGAGCGATAACAATGACGGACTCTATGTAAGGCTCTTCACGGAACGTGAGGAGCCGGAGGACTATGAACGTTACATACACGGGCCTGAGCCTGATTCGGACACGATCGGCAAAGCATTGAAGCGGTTTTCAGATGACAGCGGTATCACTCAGGGACAGATCTCACTGCTGACGGGGATTTCGAGGTCATGTCTTTATTACTACTGCAAAGACCAGAGGAAAATCGGCTATGAAAACCTTATATTGCTCTGTGTCGCACTCAGGCTTCACCCTCTTAGGCAGGAATATCTGTTCAGCTTAACTCCCCATAAGGTACGCAAAAGCGATCCAAGATATGATATAATCCGCCTTTTCCTTGCAAACTGTGCATTTATGGAGAAATACACGGTCAAAGCTCTTAATGAGACCATTAAGGCTGAGGGCAAAGAACCGCTTATCTCTAAAAAGAGGGCAGGCGGTAATGAGTAAGTTTCAGTATACACACTTCGGTGACGAAGTTCCGAGAGAGGTGGAGAAAGAATACAACCGCATGGGGCGGAGGGAGCATTACCTTGAAGAACAGGACGCTGCACATGATGTTATGTACCTTGACCACAAGGACATTAGCAGGATACCCGATTATCCTGCCGATGAGCTGTCTCCGGCTGATCTGCTCAGAGAAGCAAGGCTCTGCTATCTGCCCGTAGCATTGGAACTGATGAGAATGGACTATCCTTTTGAGTATCAGCTTATCAGGGACTATTATCTGTCTGAAAAGGCGGTATCTATGATGTACCTGGCTAAGAAGTATGCTGTGTCACCGAAGAAAGTCGAGTACAGGATCAACAAAGCTAAGACACTGCTCAAGGAGTACATCATAGCGCACGAAAATGAAGAATGATTTTTGTGCATAACAACGATTTTTCCTTTTCAGCCGAAAAAACACTCTCAAATCATGAGGAAATCTTCGTTTTTTTCGGTTATAGAGTAGAGGGGTGTGAGCCGTGACAGGAAATCACGGTTACGGCACTCCGAACTCCTTGCATTTGGTATCAGGGACGGCAAGACAGTTTATGCCCATTTGCTGTCTGCCGTCTGTGGTACTGATATTTTATCAAGACTTCATGTTATACTCCTATTTTCATATTGATAGGCGATGTCCTATCGGGAGATACCCTGTGTCATGCAGGGTGTCTGCCAATAGTATATCACTATTTGGGCATAAAAATAACGGATAGACGATGTACTGCCGTTCTTACGGCATAGTATCTTGAAAACTGAATATTCATCAAGGCTATAACCTACGGGAAAGAATCAAGGAGGCTTGGCTTATGACTGACTATGAAGCCTATGACAAGATCTTTAGCAAATACCCCGATGTTGTGTCAATTAAGGACGTAAGCAAAATGCTTGGATTAGGCATAAGAAATACCTACCAGTTAGTGGCTGATGGCAAGCTCCATTCTCTTAATTGTTGTAAGAAAATCATGATAACTAAGGTTGAGGTCATAAATTACGTTCTACAATGCGCACAACAAAGGGACGACAAATGAGCATTATGATGACAAGTTAGTAGAATCGCATACAAGACTTTTGGAATCACTTGAAAAAGCCGTTAATTCGCGCTATAATGGTGTTACCAACTGAAAAAAAGCAGACTTTCTACCAGCTTTCATAATGCAAGGAGGTTATTTACAATGAAAGCAAGTCTGCCCTTTAAGTACATTACCGCTGTTAAGCGTGGTAAACACTATGTGATCTTTGATTACAGAGATGATGAAGGCAACAGAAAAAGAAAATGGGTTGGCACAGGACTTCCCGAAAAGTGTAAGAAGAAAGACCTGACAGCAAAGATAGATGAGCTGGTGTCGGAGTTCTACAAGGAGTACATGGAAAACAATATCGAAAGAGCCGAGGCTTATACTAAGGCAAAGGAAGCTGAATCCGCCAGAGCCGCTGAGACAGCTAAAGACGGATACACGTTCTTAGGTTTCTTTCAGATGTGGCTCGAAGCAATAAAGCCTACGGTTGCTGAGAATACCTATGAGGGCTATATTCATACTTCACACCGCATTATCACTTATTTTGACAAGGTTTATCCGGGGATCAAGCTCACTGATCTGACTGCATTGGAACTTCAGCACTTCTACAACGATATGTATTCAAGCGGTCTCTCGGCTAACACGATCAAGCATTATCACGCAAATATACATAAGGCACTCAAATATGCAGTGAAAATGAACCTGATCTCAGTTAACGAGTCGGAAAAGACGGAACGTCCAAAGATGGAAAAGTATGAAGCGATGTTCTACAACGAACAGGAGCTTGGAATGCTGTTCAACGCTTTCAGAGGAGACCGCATGGAAATCGTGGTGCTTATCGCAGCTTACTACGGACTTCGACGCAGCGAGATCATCGGTCTCAGGTGGGACGCTATCGACTTTGAAAAAGGTACGATCACGATCCGTGAAAAGGCTTATGTTGTTCGTGAGGATGACGGAAGCCGTGTCACAAAGTTCCACAACCAGCTGAAAACAAGAGCAAGCCATAGAACACTTCCTCTTATTCCTTTTATTGGCGAACTCCTGAAAGATAAGAAGGCTCAGGACGAGTATCTTGCCAAACTTCTGAAACATGATTATTGTCACGATTATGACGATTATATCTGCACAGATCACTTTGGTAAGCTGATAACACCTGTTTATGTGACCGACCACTTCGCAAATATGATTAGGAAGCACAGGCTCAAGAAGATACGTTTTCACGATCTCAGACACTCCTGTGCAAGTCTCTTGCTTGCGAACGGTGTTCCTATGAAAGAGATACAGGAATGGTTAGGACACTCCACATTCCAGGTCACGGCTGATTTTTACAGTCACTTGGAGTACAATTCAAAGGTGAACTCAGCTAATGCGATAGCTAATGCACTCGGAACAGGATCTGTTTCAAACAAAGCAAAAGCTGATACTTCGCCCGGTCAAACTGACAGCAAAAAATAAAAAGAACCGAGCCATTAAAAAGCCCGATTCTTAGCTAAAAATCATGGTGCCGATGGCGGGACTTGAACCCGCACACATCGCTGCGGTAGATTTTGAGTCTACTGTGTCTGCCTATTCCACCACATCGGCACATATTAAGTTTTCTTCTCTGCCGAGAAATACAGAATAAAAAAATCTGAAAAATCGGTAGACAAATGGTAGAAAAAACAAGGCAACTGAAAAGTTCTTTCTACCACGTTCACCAAATTATCCCGTAGTTACGCCGTTTGAGCGATACCCAAAAACAGCCGAAACTCAAAACCTCAAAAATGGGTCAAAGGATTTTGAGTCCGTCACGTCTGCCAATTCCATCACGCCGGCGTACCGGAAATAGTATACCATAAAATCGGCACTTTGTCAAGCCAATCTTGCAGGACACTTCGCCTGACGGACAGAACCCAATGTCCCGAAGTGATCTGCAAACCGCATCGGGACATTGCGTTTTTCTGCGGGATTATTTCGCATTCAGCACCCAGACACCGATATTGAGATAGAGCGCGAAACAACACCAGAGCAGATACGGAATCTGCATCCATGCGGCTGCCTTTGAGATGCGGCGGTAAACCGCAATCATCGCGAGAATGGAAATGATCAGTCCGCCGAGCCACAGCGCGGAAAAGCCGTACCAGCCAAGCCCGAAAAACCAGATCATCCAGCAGAAAAAGAAAGTCATCTGCACTGCGTATGCAATGGCGGCGTCATCTGCACGGCGGGTATTCTGCACCTTGCTGCGCACGATTGCAAAGCCAAGCCCAATGAGAATCAGCAGCGCTGACCACGCAATCGGGAAGACAATGCGCGGGGGCGTCAGCGGCGGTTTGCGGAGTGCATCAAAGGCGCGGAGTCCTTCCCGCGTGAGCCAGCTTGCCGCGCCGCCCGCGGCAAGACTGAACAAGATCCAGAATACAGCTTTCTTCCAGAGTTTCGGGGAATTATGCATAGCGTACACCTCCTGCATCTAGCATACGCAGGTGCGCGCCGGTTTATACGGCAGAGGCGGCGGCTTTTTCGCGTTTCCCTCTTGACAAACCCTGCAAAAGAGGGTATAATAGAATTTATAAATGCGATGAAGGGAAAGAAGGCCCGCGATACGGTTTTCAGAGAGCTGCCGGATGCTGTGAGGCAGCAGCCGCCGCAGGCGATAGTCCTCCCGGAGCAGTCAGGCTGAACCTGTACGGCGCTGTCCGCACAGCATTAAGGCTGAACGGGTCTCTCCCGTTACAGGGATACGCATTCCGCAGGGCGGGATGCTGCGAGCGGGCGCATCTGAATATGCGCCAAGAAGAGTGGTACCGCGGAGTATCAGGATGCTTCGTCTCTTCCCAGCTTTACCGAAAAGTATGGGAGAGGCGTTTTTTATTTGCCCGCTTCTCCTATGGACATCATCAGCGAAATGAGGGCTGTCACTATGAAAATCTCAGGTGCAAGAATCGTTGTCGAGACCCTGATTGAGCAGGGCTGCGACACCGTTTTCGGCTACCCCGGCGGACAGGTCATCAACCTGTTCGATGAGCTGTTCCAGTGCCGTGACCGCATCCGCCATGTGCTGACCGCGCATGAGCAGGGCGCTGCACACGCTGCGGACGGCTATGCCAGAGCGACCGGCAAGGTCGGTGTCGTCCTCGCGACATCCGGACCCGGCGCGACCAACCTCATTACCGGCATCGCGACTGCATATCTCGATTCCGTTCCGCTTGTCGCCGTCACAGGCAATGTCCCGTGCAGCCTCATCGGGCGCGACAGCTTTCAGGAGGTCGATATTGTCGGTGTGAGTATGCCTGTGACCAAGCATAATTTCATCGTCAAAAACATCGCGGAACTGGCGGATACCCTCCGCGAAGCATTCCGCATTGCAAAATCCGGCCGCCCCGGCCCTGTTCTGGTCGATATTCCCAAGGATGTGCAGACAGGTCTCTGCGAATATGAGCCTGCCGGCGCACCGGTTTCCGCTGAACCGGTGCAGACTGCTTCCGAACAGCGTCTGAAGCGCGCCGCAGAGATGATTGCAAACGCTGAAAGACCTTACATCTACTTCGGCGGCGGCGTCATTTCCGGAGGTGCATCGAAAGAAGTCATCGCACTGGCAGAGAAAATCGGCGCACCGATGGGATGTTCCCTCATGGGACTCTCCGCTGTGCCGGCTGATCACCCGCTGTTTCTCGGAATGCAGGGTATGCACGGCCATTACGCCTCCTCGATTGCAGAAGATGAGGCTGACCTCGTGATTGCACTCGGCGCTCGTTTCTCTGACCGCGCAACCGGTCAGAAAGACCGCTTCTCCAAAAATTTCTCGATCATTCACATCGACATTGACGGGGCAGAACTGAATAAGAATATTCCCGCTGCCCTCACCGTGCGCGGTGACCTCCGCGATGCGGCAGCGCGCCTGACCGAAATGGTGCAGCCGATGCAGCATCCGGCATGGGCAGAGCGCATTGCGGCGCTGCGGGCTGAGGAACAGACCCGAACCGCTAAGGCACTCGAAAAAGCCTACGAAAAATCCTGCGGTTCATGTCCTGTGCCGTGCGATAAGACCGGCTTGCCTGCTGCCGACCGCCTGACACCCTATCAGATCATTGATGCCGTCAGCGAACACGCAGAACAGGATGCCATCATCGTCACGGACGTCGGACAGCATCAGATGTGGGCAGCACAGCGCTATCCGCTGAAAGCACCCCGCACCTTCCTCACAAGCGGCGGCCTCGGCACAATGGGCTTCGGCATGGGTGCCGCAATCGGTGCAAATACCGCAACCGGCAAACGCACAATCCTCTTTACCGGCGACGGCAGCTTCGGCATGAACCTCACGGAACTCGCTACGGCTGTCACGGAAAACAGTGATCTCATCATCGTGATCCTCAATAACGGCGTGCTGGGTATGGTGCGTCAGTGGCAGACGCTGTTCTTCGACAGGCACTATTCCAATACGACCCTCTCCCGCAAGACAGATTTTGTCAAGGTCGCGGAGGCTTTCGGGGCGAAGGGAATGCGCGCATCCACTGCCGCAGAGCTTGCACAGGCACTCGATGCCGCCTTCGCGCAGCACGGCACGTTCCTCATCGACTGCGTGATCGACTGCGATGAATTCGTGCTGCCGATGCTCCCGCCGGGCGGCTCGATTGACGACATCATCACCGAAATCTGAGCGAGGTGAATACTATGGATAATCTGTATGTGATCGGTGTGCTGGTCTCGAATATCGCGGGTGTCCTCTCGCGTGTTTCGGGAATGTTCACACGGCGCGGATTCAATATCGACAGCCTGACCGTCGGTGAGACGGAGACAGCGGGCATCTCCCGCATCACGGTTTCCTTCCACGGCGACGACGACATCAAAGACCGCATCGTGACACAGCTTCAGAAGCTCCACGACGTCAGAGAGGTTGAAGTGCTGGATAAACACGACACCGTCATCCGTGAGCTGCTGCTGCTGAAAGTTCACAATACCGCCGGCACGCGGCAGGACATCATGGCGGCGGTTGAAATCTTCCGCTCGAAAATCGTCGATTACACCGCGACGGCACTGGTCATTGAGCTGACGGGCGAATCTTCCAAGATCGACGCCTTCATCACCCTGATGAAGGACTACGGCATCATGGAGATGTGCCGCACGGGCATCGTGGCGCTGGAGCGCGGCGACAACTGCCTCAAGACCGGCCTCGAAGGCTGACCGGCATCCCCCGCGAAAAAACGTTCATAGTTGCCTGAAAACGGCAATTACAATAAACCACCATTATTGAAGGAGTGTATTTGAAATGGAACAGACTGCAAAAGTTTTCTATGAATCTGACTGCGACCTCTCTCTGCTGTACGGCAAGACAATCGCTGTCATCGGCTATGGCTCGCAGGGCCACGCACACGCCCTGAATGCCAAGGAGTCCCTCGGTGATAAGGGCAGAGTCATCATCGGTCTTTACGAAGGCTCCAGAAGCTGGGATAAGGCTGTCAAGCAGGGCTTTGAGGTGTTCACCGCTGCGGAGGCTGCAAAGCAGGCTGACATCATCATGATCCTCATCAACGATGAGAAGCAGGCTAAGCTCTACAAGGAAGACATCGAGCCGAACCTTGAGCCGGGCAATATGCTGATGTTCGCACACGGCTTCAACATTCACTTCGGCTGCATCGTGCCGCCGGCAGATGTCGATGTCACCATGATCGCACCGAAGGGTCCGGGTCACACCGTCCGTTCGGAGTATCAGGCAGGCAAGGGCGTTCCGTGCCTCGTCGCTGTCCAGCAGGATGCAACCGGCAAGGCAAAGGATCTCGCTCTGGCTTACGGCCTTGCAATCGGCGGTGCGCGCGCAGGCGTTCTGGAGACCACCTTCCGCACCGAGACTGAGACCGACCTCTTCGGTGAGCAGGCTGTCCTCTGCGGCGGTGTCTGCGCTCTGATGCAGGCTGGCTTCGAGACCCTCGTGGAGGCTGGCTACGATCCCAGAAATGCTTACTTCGAGTGCATCCACGAGATGAAGCTTATCGTTGACCTCATCTACCAGAGCGGCTTCGCCGGCATGAGATACTCCATCTCCAATACCGCTGAGTACGGCGACTACACCACCGGTCCGAAGATCATCACCGAGGATACCAAGAAGGCAATGAAGCAGGTTCTGAAGAACATTCAGGACGGCTCTTTCGCAAAGGACTTCCTCCTCGATATGTCCGATGCAGGCGGTCAGGTTCACTTCAAGGCAATGCGCAAGCTCGCTGCGGAGCATCCGTCTGAGAAGGTCGGCGCTGAGATCCGCAAGCTCTACAGTTGGAGCGATGAGGACAAGCTCATCAACAACTGATTTTCCCCCAACCATACGCAACGAAACGCGCTGCTGTCTGAACGGGCAGCGGCGCGTATTGTCTGCATCCATTTCAGAGGTAACTGTCATGAACGGAAATTATTTCTGCGAGGGCGTTGACAAGGCGGCACAGCGCTCGCTGTTCAATGCGCTCGGTCATACGCAAGAGGAAATGCACCGTCCGCTGGTCGGCATCGTCTCCTCGTACAACGAAATCGTCCCCGGCCACATGAACATCGACAAGATCGTGGAAGCGGTCAAGCTCGGCGTTGCAATGGCAGGCGGCACACCCGCCGTGTTCCCCGCAATCGCGGTCTGCGACGGCATTGCTATGGGACACAAGGGCATGAAGTATTCGCTGGTCACGCGAGACCTCATCGCGGATTCCACCGAATGCATGGCGCTGGCACACCATTTCGATGCGCTTGTCATGATCCCGAACTGTGACAAGAATGTCCCCGGCCTGCTGATGGCAGCCGCACGCATCAATGTCCCGACCGTGTTCGTCAGCGGCGGCCCGATGCTCGCCGGCCATGTCAAGGGCAAGAAGACCTCGCTTTCGAGTATGTTTGAGGCAGTCGGCGCGTATACCGCCGGCAAAATGTCCGCGGAGGATGTCGAGGAATTTGAGTGCAATGCCTGCCCGACCTGCGGTTCCTGCTCCGGTATGTACACCGCAAATTCCATGAACTGCCTTACGGAAGTGCTGGGTATGGGTCTCAAGGGCAACGGCACGATTCCGGCGGTTTATTCGCAGCGGCTTCAGCTTGCTAAGCACGCCGGTATGCAGGTCATGGAGCTGTGGCGCAGAAACATCCGCCCGCTGGACATCATGACCGAAAAGGCATTCCGCAATGCCCTCACCGCCGATATGGCACTGGGCTGCTCGACCAATTCCATGCTGCATCTGCCCGCTATCGCGCATGAGTGCGGTGTGGAGATCAATCTCGATATTGCAAACGAAATCAGCGCACATACGCCGAATCTATGTCACCTTGCGCCGGCAGGCCACACCTATATGGAGGATCTCAATGAGGCAGGCGGCGTCTATGCCGTGCTGAATGAGCTGGCAAAGCGCGATCTCATCAACCTCGACTGCATGACCGTCACCGGCAAGACCGTCGGAGAGAACATCGCAGGATGCGTCAACCGCGATCCGGAGACGATCCGCCCGATTGACAATCCCTACAGCGAAACCGGCGGCATTGCTGTGCTGCGCGGCAATCTCGCTCCGGATTCCTGCGTGGTCAAGCGCAGTGCAGTCGCGCCGGAAATGCTGGTTCACAAAGGCCCTGCCCGCGTCTTTGACAGCGAGGAGGAAGCAATCAAGGTGATCTATGCAGGCGGCATCAAGGCGGGCGATGTGGTTGTCATCCGCTATGAAGGCCCTGCGGGCGGTCCGGGTATGCGCGAAATGCTCTCCCCGACCTCTGCAATCGCCGGTGCAGGTCTCGATAAGGACGTCGCACTCATCACAGACGGCAGATTCTCCGGTGCAACCCGCGGTGCTGCAATCGGCCATATCTCGCCGGAAGCCGTCAACGGCGGCACGATCGCCTATGTCAGGGACGGCGACATCATCTCTATCGACATCCCGAATTACACGATCACACTGGAGGTTTCCGAGGAGGAACTCGCGGAACGCCGCAAGACCATGCCGATCAAGCGCAAGGAGGGCATCACCGGCTACCTCAAGCGCTATGCCGCAATGGTTTCCAGTGCCAATACCGGCGCGATCATCAACCAATAAGGTGTCTCCGACGGATTATAAATGGGGACGCTGCCCCCATACCCCTGCTGAAAGGATACTATCCCTTTGGCGGGTTTGGGCGGAGTCCATTCCAAATCATCGCGAAGCGATACCTTTTTCAGCAAACAAAGCGGAGAACCGTGCAAACGGCTCTCCGCTCAGTCTGTAGATAAAGT
>DGVV01000053.1:9806-19531 GCA_002395085.1 Ruminococcus sp. UBA4275
CCCCATTATAATCATCGCGCAGCGATACCTTTATCGACAAGCTGAGGGGACGCCCTGCGGGAGGCGTCCCCTGAACTGTATATCCGGAAATCAGCCTGCGAGAACCGTCTGGAGCAGCAGCGCGAGATCAACGCCGCTGAGCGCTTCATCGCCGTTCATATCCGCATTCTCGAAATCGTATTTTTCGGTATCGGTGATCTCCGTGGTGAGATATTTCACCAGCAGAAGCGCATCTCTCATATCAACCGAGCCGTTGAAATCAATATCACCGAGCGGCTTGGTGACCGGCTGCACAGTTCCGTAGAATTCGATTTCCGCAATGTTGCAGCAGTAGACATCGTCCTTGTTGATGCCGTTGTCCGGCTTGCCGGAAGGAACTTTGTAGCGCACATAGCGAGCCGCCGGATGGTCGCTGAGCTTGGCGTAGTGCATTCCGTAGCTGGGCGCACCCTGAACCGTATAAACCTTTGTCCAGTCTGTTCCGTTTTCGGAGACCTCGAAGTAGCCGTCCGCCATACGTGCTTCGTAGCTCTGACGCGGGCAGTAGCCGATTGCACTCAGCTCATAGACCTGACCGAGATCAGCGGAGACCCAGCCGTCACCGACGCCGTCGAAATAGGTGCTGGTTTTGCCGTCGAAGCACTTGTCGCAGCCGGCAGAGGCGGTATTGTTCCACGGGTTCGAGCCCTCGTAAGAAACGGGCGTGATTTTGTTGGAGAGGTCAATGCCGCCGGTCACGCCGTCCACGATGAAGGTGGTGACGGAATTCGGGGCGAGGGAGACATTCAGCTTGCTGCCGGAGAGAGCAGAGTCACCGACATCCTTCCAGTCCTCGGTATTGCTTGTGCGGATGGTCTTTGCGGCACTGCCGACGGTATCGAACTGCGAGAGGTCATAGCTCATTTCTCTCTCGCCGCCGCTGGTATTGTAGCTGACGATGACGAGCTGATCATTTTTCTTATCGAATGCAGCCATCGTATTGCCGGAGGCATTCAGCATGATCATACCGGGACGGATATAGCGCGTATACTGACCGAAGCTGTAATACTTCTTGGAGAGATAGATGGTATCCTTATCGTGGTCTGCGACGGCAAGCCCCCAGAAGCCGGCGTTCATATTGAGCATACCGCCGTCCTTGTTGCCGTTGTAGCCGGCAGCGCAGACATGGCTGTCGATGACCTGCCAGAGAATCCATGCGACTGCATTCATGGCGTTGCAGTCTGTGGTGATGCGCTCAGAGAGCCAGAGACCGGGTGCCATCGCACCGGCATTCTGACCGGCTTCACCTTTGCCGTCCACCTCAGACATCCAGAGGTTCTTGCCGTTTGCGAGGGCGACATCCTTGAGCTGCGTGCGCTTGCTGCCGCCGTAAGTATGCGTGTCGATGCGGGAGATGGCATTCTTTGCTTCCGCCGAGAGGGCGTTGACCGCGTCGATCTGCGTATCAATGGAAGTTTCGTCCGTGCCGCAGAGGATGACATCCTCCATGCCGCGCTTTGCCATTGCCTTTTGCAGCTCCACGATGATCTTGGATTCCGAGTCGCCAAGATCGAAATGGCAGCCTTCCTGCTTGGCGCTGTTCGCACCCCAGAAATTGGTGTACGGCTCGTTCATCGCCTCAACGGACTGCACCTTGATGCCCCACTCCTCCTGATAGTGCTTGCAGACCTCTGCGAGATACTCTGCAAATGCGGTGTAGGAATCATCTTTCAGGTTATTTTTGCCCGGATTGGTATTGCCGGTGGAGCAGCCGGACTGGCACATATAATACGGAGGCGAATTGGAGAACATCTCGACGATGGCATCGTCTCCGGCGGCAGCGATGCAGCGCCGCAGCACATTGCGCTGATTGTAGTCGGCAGTCCAGTCATAGACGGGCTGTCCGTTTTCCAGCTTTGTGTAACCGGGCATATTGGAATCGGTACGGGTGATATGGTGATGGGTCGGGTTATCGCCGCCGCCGATATTGAAGCGGGCGATATTGAGGTGCAGACCGTTCTCACCGAAGAAGGTATCGGCTGCCTGCTGCGCCAGTGAATCGGAATAACCGAGGCGGTTTGCCCACCAGCACAGCGACGTACCCCAGCCTTCAAAGACACCGTTGTTGATGGCATACGTGTCGGCGGGCGACAGCATGACGACTGTTGCAGCCGCATCCGCTGTTGTCAGCGGCACGGCGCTTACCGCTGCGCCTGTGATACAGCACGCCAGCATTGCGGCAAGCAGTTTTTTCAAATGTTTCATTTTCCCCACTATCCTTTCTGAAGCCGTACATCTCAGACGGCTTTCCACTTTGCATTATAGCATAAAATTTTTCAGAAATCAATGCACAAAATTACGTTTTACATGACAAATTGTCACAATTTAAGAAAAATGACGGGCAAAATCGCAAAGTTTGAACAAATTGTAAGTACAATCGCACGGGATAAATACTGCGTTGAGAGTACAAGCGGTGAATTGCGTGTTTTTTCTCTCTGCACCCATTGAATTTTCTGCTATTATATGGTATAACCGCGCAGTGCGCGGCTCCGTTTTTATTCTCAGGAAGCGAAAGGTCAAAAATGTTTTTCCTTCTCCCATTGCACTTTTCGGTATAATATGGTATAATAAGGAAAAATCCTGCGTACAGGGAAAGGATGCGTTAAAATATGGCAAAGAGCAAGAAATCCAAAAAAAGATCCGGCAAGAAGCAGAATTCCGGCGGCAGCCGTCAGCGGCGGCAGGAGACGCAGACGCCCCGTCAGCAGACTTCTTCCAAGCCTGCCTGGCTGCGCATCGCGATTATCGCGGTGATGGCGATTATGTTTCTGGGTGTTGCATTGATGCCGTTTCTGCGGTAAATCAAAGGATGCTGCCGGACAGTCCGCTGTTCGGCAGTTTGCATAGGAGGACGAAACTTGGCGAAAGCAAAAACACGCTATGAATGTACTGCCTGCGGCGCGGTGTATCCGAAATGGCAGGGGCGCTGCGATAGCTGCGGCGCGTGGAATACGGTAGAGGAAGCGCTGCCGGAGATCAAAACGCCGGTCAGCCGCGGAGGCGGTCCGGCGGGGGGCAGCGGACGTGCCGTCAGTGCATCGGCACAGATCCGCGAGCTTTCCGAGATCGGCACGAATGACGACATCCGCTATGACACCGGCATCTCAGAGCTGAACCGCGTACTCGGCGGCGGACTCGTCAAGGGATCTGTGGTGCTGCTCGGCGGTGAACCCGGTATCGGAAAAAGTACGCTGCTGCTGCAAATCTGTCAGTATCTCGGCAGAGAGCATTCGATTCTGTATGTCTCCGGCGAGGAGTCTGCACGGCAGATCAAACTGCGCGCACAGCGTCTCGGCGTCGATTCCGAGAGCCTCTATCTGCTCACCGTCAGCGATGCGGAATCGGTCTGCGAGACCATCATGGAGAGCGAGCCGGATGTCGTCATCATCGACTCTATCCAGACCATGCACCTCGACGGGCTGACCTCCGGCAGCGGCTCTGTGCCGCAGGTGCGCGAGTGTACCAATCTCTTTATGCGGACTGCAAAGGCGAAGGAGATTCCGATTTTTCTGGTCGGCCATGTCACGAAGGACGGCACAATCGCCGGACCGAAGGTCATGGAGCATATCGTGGATGCGGTGCTGATCTTTGAGGGTGACCGCTATCAGAGCGTGCGCGTGCTGCGGGCGGTCAAGAACCGCTTTGGCTCGACCAATGAAATCGGTGTTTTCGAGATGCGCGATACCGGACTCAGTGAGGTGGAAAATCCCTCTGCGATGCTGCTTGACGGCAGACCGCTGGGCGTTTCCGGCACTTGCGTCTGCTGCATGATGGAGGGCAGCCGCCCGATTCTTGCAGAGATTCAGGCGCTCTGTGCAAAGAGTACGCTTTCTGCGCCGCGCCGTACCGCAACCGGCTTCGATTACAACCGCGTTTACATTTTACTGGCTGTGCTGGAGAAACGGCTGGGGCTGTTTTTCGGTGCGCTTGATGTCTACCTGAATATCGTGGGCGGCTTCCGGCTCGATGAACCCGCCGGCGATCTTGCTGTGGCGCTGGCGCTGTATTCCGCGCTCATGGATAAGCCCATCGGGGAGACTGTAATCGCCTTCGGGGAGATTGGCCTGGGCGGGGAGCTGCGCTCTGTCTCGAATGCCGCACAGCGCATTCAGGAGGCGCAGCGGCTTGGCTTCACACTCTGCATTCTCCCGAAACAGACGCTCCGCACGCTGCAAACCGAACGGTTCACGATCCGGCTGGCTGGCGTCTCAAACCTGAAAGAGGCATTTGCCGTGCTGGAAAAGCAGGCGGAATCTGATCACTGAAAGGAGCAAATGCAATGGCAAATCAGTTTGGCATCCGGCGCGGCAGCACCGGTGGCGATTGTATCAGCATCACGAACGGCGGCACGGATGTTCTCATCAATGTGCTGACGCTTGCCTGCGCGGCGCGTGCGAAAACCGAAAGCGAGAAGCGTCTTGCGGTGTGGATTGCGGAACACGATCAGACAATCGGGCGCGGCATTGTGGGATTTGATCTCGATGCGATGCCGTGGGATCCGGAGACCTTTGAAAGTGACCGCCGCTTTATGGTGGATGTGATTGACACCGCCTCTCTGAAAACCGGCTGGGAGCTGCTCTGTTATTCCCCGAATGAGGACTATGTGACAGTGTGGCTGCGGTGGTTCAAGCGCGGATTTCTGCGCCTGAAGGCATCGGATATCCGTCCGGCGATTCTGCCGGAGTGGTTGGAGGGGCAGGAGGAGGATGATCCGGCGCAATGCGGTTTCCCGCGCTGCGAAAAGCATGGTATTTACCTGACCTATCTGGGCTGTCAGGTATGCAACAGCTGATGCACACGGCAGCACATACAATTAAAAGGATGAATTATGACACATACGGAACAGGCGGCGGCATATTATGCTGCGGAATTTGATTGTTCACAGGCGGCAGCGGAAATCGCAGAGCAGCTTCTCGCGGAAAGGAAGCGGGAAATATGAGCCTGCCCATACCCTATCATCTGCGGGAGACCGCGGAGATCATCAAGAGTACAAAGGATACCCTCACGCTGCTGCTGCGCTGCAAGTGCGGCTGTGAGAAATTCACGCTGTGGGAGAATACCTGTACTGCGGAGGAACGTGCTGTCCTCGCGGAATATGAGGCGCAGATGCGTCCGCTGATGCAGGGCGGGCGGCTGCGGATTTATTCGGATGCGGCGGGCAATGTACACTGGCAGAAGAAGCGGTTTCTGCATCCGGCGGAGGAGATCACGCTGCCGCCGGAGCCGGTATTTGCATCGCTGAAGCGGTTCTGCGTGCGCTGTGCGGAATGCGGCACGGAGACCGTCCTCTTTGACAGCCGTTTTCACGGATATGACGGCGCGGTCTGCGGGACGGATGTGCCGGCAGATTATGAGCCCCTGATGAAGCAGAAATACGCAAAGCGGGAACCGGCAAGGCGCATCCGCTTGGAACTGGAATGCACTGTGCCGCCGGAGGAATTTGCCGAGATTATGGGATACGGCGCTGCAACGGACAATCTGTATTCGGAGTGCTTTACGCATATTCAGATTGCAGCCGGCACGGCAGACGGGAAATTCCGAACAGTCCTTGCAATGGAAACAGCATAACGAAAGGAACGTATCTATGGAGAAACCGACATTCTCAATCGTGATCCCCGCTCACAATGAAGAACAGTACATCGGCAAATGTCTGGAGGCGATCCGGACGGCGGCAAAGCAGGTGCCGGACTGCGGCATCCAGATCATCGTTGCGGCAAACCGCTGTACAGACCGCACGGCGGAGATCGCAAAGCAGTACGGCGCGGAGGTCGTCGAGGACGGCTCGCGCTGCATCGCGGCGGTGCGCAATACCGGCGCAAAGGCGGCACGCGGGGCGTATCTCGTCACGGTGGATGCTGACAGCTATATGGCGGAGGATGCACTGAAGCAGGTGCGGGAAAAACTCGAAAGCGGAAAGTTCATCGGGGGCGGTGCAAACCCGCGGTTTGAACGCGCCTCACCGGGCATTTTCTTCACGACGATCTACATCGCGGTGCATCTTGTCCCTGTGATGCTGCGCAGCGGCGGGATGCTCTCCGGCGCGATGTTCTGGTGCAGGAAAGCAGATTTTGATGCGGTGGGCGGCTTTGATGAGTCGCTGGTCAGTCTGGAGGATCTGGATTTCGCACGGCGTCTGCGTGATTACGGCAAACGCAGCGGGAAGAAATACGGCACACTGAAAGGCTGGCTGATTACCTCGGCGCGGAAATTCGATCAGTTCGGGGACTGGTATCTGCTGAAAAACCGCAAAATGACCAAGGCAATCTTCACCGGCAAAGACAAGGAAGCCGCAAACCGTTACTATTATGATGTGCGCTGACGATGCAGTACCGTGAATTCGGCGCAGACAATGCGCGGACAGTTCTGCTGCTGCACGGCGGCGGGCTGTCGTGGTGGAATTACCGGGAGACGGCGGCGCTGCTCATGCGGGATTACCGGGTTATTGTGCCGGTTCTGGACGGCCATGCGGGCAGCGACAGGCCGTTTACCGCAATCGAAGACAATGCGGCGGAGATCATCGCATTTATCCGAACAAATCTCGGCGGCACGGTGCATTTCATCGGCGGACTGTCCCTCGGCGGGCAGATTCTGCTGGAAATGCTCGCACAGGAGGGCAGTATCTGCCGCTGTGCGCTTGCAGAAAGCGCAATGGTGATCCCATCTGCGCTCACCCATGCCCTGATTGCGCCGGCATTCGGGTGCAGCTATCCGCTGATCCGGCAGCGCTGGTTTGCGCGGATGCAGTTCCGGCAGCTCAGAATCAGGGAATCGCTGTTTGAGGATTATTACCGCGATACCTGTGCCGTATCCAAACAGGATATGATCGCATTTCTGCGCGCAAATACCGCATACCGGCTGAAAGCAGGCATTCGCGGATGCACGGCGGCTGTCACCGTCTGCTGCGGCGGGAAGGAAAACAGGGGCATCCGGCGCTCTGCGGAGATGATCGCGGAGGCGATTCCGGATGCAAAGCTGAATGTGCTGGCGGGGCTGTATCACGGCGAATTTTCGATCAGTCACCCGCAGGAATATGCAGATGCAGTCCGGCGGATGACGGCTGCTGCCTGCGAGTGACTTGCAAAAAATCATGCAATGTGCTATAATACCTCTAATACACAGAGGAACAGAACCTCTTGAGAAGGAAAGGATGAAAGATATTTCTATGGAAACTGACGGTGACCGAACGTGGCTGATTATTGCGCTGCTGGTGCTGATTGCCCTGCTGCGTGCGTGGTATTCCGCCTGCGAGACCGCACTCACGGAGATCAATGACGCGGTGGTTCATGCCCGTGCGGAACAGGATGATGCATGGAAACCGCTGGATCACCTCATCTCTGCGCCGACCCGTATGCGGCGCTGCTTCACGATGCACCGTATCTTCTCTGCAATTCTGGCGGGGATTCTCTGCTGGCTGCTGGCAGGTCGGAGATTTGCGGGGCTGTTCCCGTTCCGGGACGGTGTTCTCATCTCTGCGCTGCTGCTGACGCTGGGGCTGATGCTGCTGATGTCCATTCTGACGGATATGTTTCCGAAGCGGATTGCACGGCACTGTACGGAGAAGCTGGCGCGCTTCTGTGTCCCGACGGTGCGCGGGCTGATGCTGATGCTGACCCCCTTCTGGGCGGCTGCATCGGGCGTGACGGCGCTGCTGTGCAAAATTGCGGGCATCCCTGTCAAGGACGGCGTGGATGTCGTGACAGAGGAGGAGATCCGCCTGCTGGTGGATGCCGGCAACGAAACGGGCGGCATTGAGGAGAGTCAGCGCGAGATGATCAACAATATCTTCACCTTTGACGATGTAGCAGTATCCGATGTCATGACGCACCGCAAGGACATTACTGCCGTTCCGAAAACTGCAACGGCATCGGAGACGGCGGCGGTTGCAATGGCGGAGGGCTTTTCGCGCATACCGGTCTATGAAGACAGCATCGACTCAATTGCGGGCGTGGTGCTGGTAAAGGATCTGCTGCCGCTGGTCGGCAGGGCGGAGGACTGCGGCGTGGATACGCTGATGCGTGAGGCAATCTTTGTGCCGGAAACTGCGAAATGCCGCGATGTCTTTCAGCAGATGCGGCGGGAAAAGATGCAGCTTGCAATCGTTTCGGATGAGTACGGCGGCACGGCAGGCATGGTCACGATGGAGGATCTGCTGGAGGAAATTGTCGGCAGCATTCAGGATGAATACGACGATGAAGAAGCCGAAATGACGGAACTGGCATCGGGTGTCTACTCGATTGCGGGCAGCGCTGATCCGGAGGATATTCTGCCGCGGCTGGGCGTCGCACCGCAGGGCGAATTTGATACCATGAGTGCATACGTCGTGCATCTGCTGGGGCATATACCGGAGGAAGGCGAGCGCGCTGTGGCGGAACAGGACGGCGTGCGCTACACGCTGCTTTCCTATGAGGACAACTGGATCAGCCGCATCCGTGCGGAACTGATCCCGCAGGAGAAAGAGAGCTGAGCAATGCGGAGCGGATTGCGGACGAGGATTGCTGTGCTGCTGGTGCTGCTTGCAGCATTGACACTAATGACATTGACTGCACGGAAACTGCGGGGTGCGGAAAGCTCCCGCAGTTACCCGCTTTTATCGGAGAAAGAGGCTGCAATGCGGTATCCGTATGCGCATCTGGATGAACGGGGCAGGGCGCTGTACAGCACGCTGCTGGGCGGCATCCGCGAACACGCAGAGTGGATCACGCTGCCCGATACCTATACAGATAAAGAGTATGAGCGCATTTATCTGATGGTCGGGATGCAGGAGCCGGAGCTTTTTGCGCTGGATGACACGTATGAGCTGGCGGAGGAAATGAACGAGACACATATCCGTTATGCTTATGATGCGGATGAGACAGCGCGTATGGCGGAGAAAATGGATGCGGCAGCGGAGGCGATCCTGAAACGCATCTCACCGGCGCAGAATGAGAATCAGAAGCTGCTGATGCTGCATGATCTGCTGGCGGAGCGGACAGAGTATCTGGAGACGGATAAGTCTGCGACGGCATACGGTGCGCTTGCAGAGGGCATGGCACAGTGTGAGGGCTATGCGAAGGCATATCTGTATCTGGCACGGAAAGCAGGGCTGAACGTCATGAACGTCAGCGGTACAAGCGATGAGACCCCGCACGTATGGAATGTGGCACAGATTGACGGGACATATTACAATATAGATGTGACATGGGATGACAGTGAAAGTTTTCGCGGCAAGACAGGGCATACCTATTTTGCGATGCCGGACAAGTTCTGGACGGATCACAAGACGGATACGACGATCTATACGCCGCCGAAGTGTGTGGGTACGAAAGAAACGTATTATGCAGCCCGCGGACTGATACTGAACAGCGTGACACAGCTTGATGATAAGCTGCGTACATGGATCGGACTGTATCCGCTGACGGAATTTCAGTGTACAGACAGTGCGACAATGGAACAGGCAGTCAGTGAAATCCGGTCGAATCCCTATGTCATGAATACGATTTCCGACCTGACAGACGGAAGCTGGTCGTATATGTGTGATCGGGAACGCAGAGTTGTGGTAATTTTGACAGGATGATTTTGCAGAATCAGGACAGAATTTGTCATAAAAAGAGAAGCGAAAAAAAGTTTGGCGAAAGGCTTGACATTTGGGGGAAAATGTGGTATTATATACAAGTCGCCGCGGGAGAGCGGAGACGAAGCACAGAGGA
>DGVV01000072.1 GCA_002395085.1 Ruminococcus sp. UBA4275
CGATGCCGGCAAACAGCAGAATAGAAATGCCGTTGCCGATGCCCTTGTCATTGATTCTGTTGCCCATCCAGACAACAAAGCTTGCACCGGCTGTGAAACATGCAACAATTACAATTGCTGCAAACCAGCCATATGCACCGGAAGTATACTGTACGGCATGTGCGCTGTTGCGCAGTGTCAGATAATATGCAACAGACATGAAAACTGCCAGGAGCAGGGCTACATAAGCTGTAATTTTGTTCAGTACCTTCCTGCCTTCTTCGCCTTCCTCCTGTAATCGTTCAAGAGGTGGCAGCGCATAGGTCAGAAGCTGTATAATAATAGACGAGTTGATATAGGGTGTAATTGACAGTGAAAATACAGTCGCTTTTGATAATTGACCACCGGTCAGAATATTCAGATACTCCAGAAAATTGCCGTCCGTGGCGTTGGTATTCATCCATTCCTGTACTGCTGACAGTGACAGGAACGGAACTGTAATCGCACCGCCGATGCGGAAAATAATAATCATGATGAGTGTATAGATAAACTTTTTACGGATTTCCGGTACACTCCAGGCATTTTTCAGTGTCTGAAACAAGTCAGATCACCTCGGCTTTCCCGCCTGCCTTTTCAATCTTCTCAGACGCAGATTTTGTGAACTTTGCTGCCTTAACTGTCAGCTTCACATTCAGTTCTCCATCGCCCAGAATTTTTATGCCGTCGCAAACTTTCTTCACAAGTCCGCTTGCTACCAGCAGTTCTGTGTCAACAACAGTACCTTCTGTGAATTTGTTCAGGTCGCTGACATTGACAGTTGCATAAGTTTTTGCAAAGATATTATTGAATCCTCTTTTCGGAATTCTTCTTGCAAGCGGCATCTGACCGCCTTCAAAACCGATTCTGACGCCGCCGCCGGAACGTGCATTCTGACCCTTGTGGCCCTTGCCTGCGGTCTTGCCGTTGCCGGAACCATGACCTCTGCCGATCCGCTTAACCGGACGGTTGGAATCAGCAGCCGGAGTTAATTCATGAAGCTTCAATGGTTTGCACCTCCCTGCCGCTTAAGCTTCCGTCACCTTAACAAGGTGGACAATTTTGTTGATCTTGCCCTGCGTCGCCGCGTTGTCGGGCTGCACGGTTGCATCGCCGATCTTGCGGAGGCCAAGAGAATGAGCGGTAGCGATCTGGTCGGCCTTTCTGCCGATCAGGCTCTTTACAAGCTCTACTTTTTTAGCCATAACAGCTCACTCCTATTCGTTGGTTTATTTGCCGAAGATCTCAGCAGTGGTCTTGCCGCGCTTTGCAGCGACAGACTTTGCGTCAGTGCACTCGCAGAGACCCGCGATCGTCGCACGGACGACATTGCACGGATTATTGGAGCGCTGGCTCTTTGTACGGATGTCCTGAATACCTGCCATCTCAAGGACCGCACGGACAGGACCGCCTGCGATAACACCGGTACCGGGAGCAGCAGGCATCATAAGAACTCTGCCTGCGCCGAACTTGCCGATGACCTCGTGGGGGATGGTCGTACCGCGGAGGTTGATACGGACGAGATTCTTCTTCGCATCCTCAATACCCTTGCGGATCGCATCCGGAACTTCGCCGGACTTACCGAGACCGAAACCGACAACGCCGTTGCCGTCGCCCACAACAACCAGTGCTGCGAACTTCATGATACGGCCGCCCTTAACGGTCTTGCTGACACGGTTAATGGAGACGACTCTCTCCATCAGCTCCATGTTTGTTGCATCAATGAGTGCCAATCAAAGTCCCTCCTTTATTAGAACTTCAGCCCGTTTTCGCGGGCGCCGTCTGCAAGCTCCTGCACTCTGCCGTGATAGAGGTAGCCGCCGCGGTCAAAGACGACCTCGGTGATACCCTTATCGGCAGCCTTCTTGGCGATGGCAGCGCCGACGAGTTTGGCGCCTTCCTTGTTGCCGCCGTTGCCCTCGAAGCCCTTATCCTGAGAGGATGCGGCTGCGAGCGTCACGCCTGCAACATCGTCGATGAGCTGTGCGTAGATGTGCTTGGTGGAGCGGTAAACGCTCAGTCTCGGGCGCTCAGCAGTACCGGAGATCTTCGCACGGACTCTGCGATGTCTCTTGAGACGGGCTTTGTTGCTGTCAATTTTGCGTACCATAGCAATTCACCTCTCCTTACTTCTTGCCCTTGCCGGCCTTACCTTCCTTACGGATGATGTGTTCGCCGTCATAGCGGATACCCTTACCCTTGTAAGGCTCAGGCGGACGCTTCTCACGGACTTCCGCTGCAAACTGACCGACCTTCTGCTTGTCATAGCCGTTGATCACGATCGTGTTTGCATTCGGAACATCAATGGTAATGCCATCAGTTTCGGGCATAACAACCTCATGCGAGTAGCCGAGGTTCATGACCAGCTTCTTGCCGTCCTTCTTGGCACGGTAGCCGACGCCCTCGATGAGCAGCGTCTTGGAGAAGCCGGTGTTCACGCCGAAGACCATATTAGCGATCAGCGTTCTGGTGAGACCGTGCAGAGCGCGGTTCTCCTTTGAGTCGTTGGGACGGGTAACAGTGACGTTGCCGTCCTCGACCTTAACCTGCATTGCTGCATTTGCACGATACGAATTCTCGCCCTTCGGTCCCTTCACGGTGACCAGATTGGTATCGTCAACCGTAACGGTGACGCCGGCAGGAATCGCGATCGGCAGTCTTCCGATTCTAGACATGATGCGTTTCCTCCTTTATTACCAGACGTATGCGAGAATCTCGCCGCCGACATTCAGCTCTCTTGCCTTCTTGTCGGTCATGATGCCCTTGGAAGTAGAGACGATAACGATACCGAGACCCTTGCGAACCTTCGGCATATCCGCGCAGGAGCTGTAAATTCTCAGACCCGGCTTGGAGATGCGGCGCAGGCCGCTGATCACGGATGTTCTGTTCTCGTCGTACTTCAGGGTAATGCGGATGATGCCCTGCTTGCCGTCGTCAATGACCTGGAAGCTCTTGACGTAGCCTTCATCGGTCAGGATCTGGGTGATAGCCTTTTTCACATTGGAAGCAGGGACGTCAACGGTGGCGTGCTTAGCGGTCGCAGCGTTGCGGATTCTGGTGAGCAGATCCGCAATGACATCAGAAATTTGCATACCAAATGACCTCCTTCAATTTCTACGGGGTATTACCAGCTTGCCTTCTTGACACCCGGAATCTGGCCGTCGTGCGCAAGCTCTCTGAAGCAGATTCTGCAAATGCCGTACTTTCTGAGGTAAGCGTGCGGTCTGCCGCAGATCTTGCATCTGTTGTAAGCACGCGTCGAGTACTTCGGTGCTTTCTGCTGCTTCAGGATCATAGATTTCTTTGCCATATATGCCTCCTACGTCACTTAGCGAACGGAGCACCGAGCAGCGTCAGCAGCTCTTTGGCCTCTTCGTCGGTGGTCGCGGTGGTGATGAAGTTGATGTCCATGCCGCGGACCTTGTCGATCTTATCGTACTCAATCTCCGGGAAGATGAGCTGTTCCTTGATACCGGTAGAGTAGTTGCCCTTGCCGTCGAAGGAGTTGGGGTTGATGCCGCGGAAGTCACGAACACGCGGGAAAGCAACGTTAAAGAGCTTGTCAACGAAATCCCACATCTTCTCGCCTCTCAGCGTCACCTTGACGCCGATCGGCATACCCTCACGGAGCTTGAAGTTTGCGACGGACTTCTTTGCGCGGCAGATAACCGGACGCTGACCGGTGATCAGGGAAAGATCGCCCATGATTGCGTCGATTGCCTTCGCGTTATCCTTTGCCTCGCCTGCGCCGACATTGACAACAACCTTGTCAAGGCGCGGGATCTGCATCACATTCTTGTAGCCGAACTTGCTCATCAGTGCCGGAGCAACGGTGCCGGCATAGTATTCTCTCAGTCTTGCCATTACTGTTCTCCTTTACTCAAACTGAGCGCCGCACTTCTTGCAGACGCGAAGCTTCTTCTTATCCTTGCCCTCGCCGGTGATGACATGGCCGACTCTGGTAGGCTTGCCGCACTTGGGGCAGATGAGCTGCACCTTGCAGGCATAGATCGGGGACTCAGCCTTGACGATACCGCCCTGCTGACCAACGCGGGTGGGCTTCACATGCTTGGTGATCATGTTGATGCCCTCGACAATGACCTTGCCCTCTTTCGGGCTGACCTCAAGCACCTTACCGGTCTTGATGGTCTTCTTCTCGATGTCGGTGTACTTATCAGCGGGGTCACCGACGAGCAGGCGAACGGTATCGCCCTTCTTAACATGAACGTTACTCATCGTAGCACCTCCGGATCAAAGCACTTCCGGTGCGAGGGAGAGGATCTTGACATAGTCATGCTCTCTCAGCTCTCTTGCGACCGGTCCAAAAATACGGGTACCCTTCGGGGTCTTGTCATCCTTAATGATAACAGCAGCGTTCTCATCGAAGCGGATGTAGGTTCCGTCATCTCTGCGAAGGCCCTTCGCGGAGCGAACGATGACCGCCTTCACAACGTCGCCCTTCTTCACAACGCCGCCGGGTGTTGCTTTCTTAACGGATGCGACAACGACATCACCGATATTCGCATAGCGTCTGCGGGTGCCGCCCAGCACACGGATGCACATAAGCTCCTTTGCGCCGGTATTGTCTGCAACCTTTAAGTAAGACTGCATCTGAATCACAGCAGGTTCCTCCTATCTGTATTGCGTCTTCCGCACCGCACGGTTTCCGGCCGTGGGGCATTTGCGGAATCAGCAGTTTCAATTTTAGCGCAAATTATTTTGCCTTCTCGATGATCTCGACGACGCGCCATCTCTTATCCTTGGAAAGCGGACGGGTCTCCATCACGAGAACGCGGTCACCGACTCTGCACTCGTTGTTCTCATCGTGTGCCTTGAGCTTCACGGTGCGCTTGACAATCTTCTTGTACAGCGGATGCTGGACATTATCAGCGATGGCGACGACAACGGTCTTATCCATCTTGTCGCTGACAACCTTACCTGTACGGGTCTTTCTCAGGTTTCTTTCGGTAGTCTCACTCATGATATGTCCTCCTTCCTCATGCCTTCGCCGCAGTCTGAGCGGCGCGCATGCAAGTCTTGACACGGGCGATATCCTTCTTGACCGCCTTCAGTCTGGCGGAATTCTCAAGCTGGTTCGCAGCAAGCTGGAAGCGAAGGTTGAAAAGCTCTTCCTTCAGGTTCTGGAGCTGCGCAGCCATTTCTTCGTAGCTCATTTCACGGATCTCGGAAGCCTTCATGCCTGTGCACCTCCATCCTGCTCAGCCTTGGAAACGATCTTGCACTTAACAGGCAGCTTGTGCATTGCAAGGCGAAGAGCCTCGCGCAGATCTGCCTCAGAGATCGGCTTATCCTTGTCAGCACCGATCTCGAACAGCACTCTGCCCGGTTTCACAACCGCGACCCAGTACTCAGGAGAACCCTTACCGGAACCCATTCGGGTCTCAGCCGGCTTCTCAGTGATCGGCTTATCGGGGAAAATCTTAATCCAGACCTTACCGCCTCTCTTGATGCGGCGGGTCATTGCGATACGGGCAGCCTCGATCTGATTGGAGGTGATCCAGGACGGCTCAAGTGCCACCAGACCGAAATCGCCGTAAACGACGCGGTTGCCGCGGTATGCCTTACCGGTAAGGCGACCTCTGTGAACGCGGCGATACTTAACTCTCTTTGGAAGCAGCATTTGCGGAACCTCCTTCTCTTCTATTCTGACCCTGCGGACGGTCACCTCTCGGTCTGCGGTCACCGTTGCCATTGAAATCGCGGCGCGGTCTGCGGTCACCGTTGTTACCGCCGTTGCGATCGTCTCTGCGGCGTCTGTTATCGCGCGGACGGTCGTTCTTTCTCTCATAGCGCTCCTTGGAAGCGGCAGCCTTTGCTGCGTCGCCCTTCAGGATTTCGCCCTTGTAGATCCAGACCTTGATACCGATACGGCCGTAGGTGGTGTTTGCCTCTGCGAAACCGTAGTCAATGTCAGCGCGGATGGTCTGCAGCGGAATCGTACCCTCGTGATAGCACTCAGAGCGAGCGATTTCAGCACCGCCGAGACGGCCGCCGCACTTAATCTTGATACCCTTCGCGCCGGACTTCATCGTTCTGCCGATGCTGCCCTTCATGGCGCGGCGGAAGGAAACACGGTTCTCAAGATCGAGAGCGATCTTCTCAGCAACGAGCTGAGCGGAGAGATCCATGTTCTTGACCTCAATGATGTTGATTGCAACGGACTTGCCGATGCGCTTCTCAACCGTTGCGCGGAGCTTGTCGATCTCCGTGCCGCCCTTGCCGATGATCAGGCCGGGCTTTGCGCAGTGGATGTGAACGCGGACCTTCTCAGGAAGGCGCTCAATCTCGACACGCGCGATACCTGCGCTGTACAGGGTCTTCTTGATGAACTCGCGCAGATTGTAATCTTCAACGAGTGTATCGCCGAAGGTCTTCTTGTTCGCGTACCATCTGGAATCCCAGTCCTTAATGATACCGACGCGAAGGCCGTGCGGATTCACTTTCTGTCCCATGGATTCAGGCCTCCTTTTCCTTCAGAATGATCGTGATATTCGAGGTGCGCTTGTTGATGCGGAATGCTCTGCCCTGTGCGCGCGGACGGATTCTCTTGAGAATCGGACCCGGACCGACATAGCAGGCTGCGACATACAGCGCATCCTTATTCATTGCGTGATTATTATCAGCATTCGCGATCGCGGAATTGAGGAGCTTCTTGACGATCGGGCAAGCTGCCTTCGGGGTGAGATCCAGAGCAGCCAGAGCCTTTTCAACAGGCTGGTTGCGGATCAGGTCAAGCACGATCTGCACCTTTCTGGGGGAGATGCGCTCACCGCGAAGGATCGCCTTTGCTTCCGGCTCGCCGGTGATAGAATTGATAGCCATGCGTTATTTCCTCCTCTCGATTACTTCTTACCGTTGTTCGACGTCTTGGAACCGGCATGGCCCTTGAAGGTTCTGGTCGGAGCGAACTCGCCGAGCTTGTGACCGATCATTTCCTCGGTAACAAAGACCGGAATGTGCTTGCGTCCGTCGTGAACCGCGAAGGTGTGGCCGACAAATTCCGGGAAGATCGTAGAGGAGCGGCTCCAAGTCTTGAGAACCTTCTTCTCGCCGGTCTCGTTCATAGCGACAACGCGCTTATAGAGGGCTTCCTGAACGTACGGGCCCTTCTTAATGCTTCTGCTCATGAGTCAGCCTCCTCTCTTATTTACCGTTGCGGCGCTTCACGATGAGCTTATCGGAAGGCTTGTGATGCTTACGGGTCTTGTAGCCGAGTGCCGGCTTACCCCACGGGGTAACAGGACCGGGACGGCCGATCGGGGACTTGCCCTCACCACCGCCGTGCGGGTGGTCGTTCGGGTTCATGACAGAACCTCTGACGGTCGGGCGGACACCCATGTGACGGGTACGGCCAGCCTTACCGATGTGGACGTTCTCGTGGTCAATGTTGGAAACCTGGCCGATAGTTGCCTTGCCGATGACCGGAACTTTTCTCATCTCGCCGCTGGGGAGACGAACGAGTGCGTAAGCACCTTCCTTGGACATGAGCTGTGCCTGGTTGCCGGCGGAACGGACAAGCTGACCGCCCTTGCCGGGGTAAAGCTCGATGTTGTGGATGAAAGTACCGACCGGGATAGCGGAAAGCGGGAGCGCATTGCCCGGCTTAATATCCGCATCTGCACCGGAGCGGACGGTATCGCCGACTGCGAGGCCGTGCGGTGCGATGATGTAGCGCTTTTCGCCGTCCTCATACTGGAGGAGCGCGATGAATGCGCTGCGGTTCGGATCGTACTCCAGTGCGATAACGGAAGCATTGATGCCATCCTTGTTGCGCTTGAAGTCAATGATTCTGTACTTCGGACGCGTACCGCCGCCGTGGTGACGAACGGTGATTCTGCCGTAGTTATTACGACCGGACTTCTTCTTCAGTGTGACGCAGAGAGACTTCTCCGGATCCTTCTTGGTGAGGACAGAGTAGTCAGTCACAGTCATACCGCGGCGGCCCGGGGTCGTCGGCTTGTATGCCTTGATTGCCATTTGTTATTTCACTCCTTAAAGGTCTAATGCTTTATTATCGGGAGCATGACTCCCATACTTGTTCGGTCTCAGTTATGAGATCAGAACATACCGTCGAAGAACTCGATCGTGCCGTTGCGCTTCTTGCCGTTCACATCGGAAGGTTCCGGATTGACGGTGACAACAGCCTTTTTCCATGCAGCGGTCTTACCCATGTATCTGCCGACACGCTTTGCGCGTGCGCGGACGGAAACGGTGTTGACCTTGAGAACTTCAACGTTAAAGAGCTTTTCAACTGCATCGGCGATCTCAATCTTGTTCGCGTCCTTCGCGACCTTGAAGGTGTACTTGCCGAGCGGGAGAATATCGGTGGTCTGCTCGGTGATGACCGGCTTCAGAATAATATCCTGCGGTGCTTTCATTTCGCATACACCTCCTCGATAGCGGTAGCAGCGCCCTTGCTGACGATAAATGCATCATAGTTCAGAATGTCGTAAACATTCAGCGTATTGACAGCAGCGGTCTTGACGCCGGGGATGTTTGCCGCACTCTTGTAGACCTGCTTATCAGCCTCCTGCGTAACGATGAGAGCCTTGCCGGAGATGTTCAGCGCCTTGAGCATATTAACGATAGTCTTGGTCTTGAAGCCCTCAACAGCGAGGTTGTCGATCACGAGAATGTTCTGATCGAGGACCTTCTGGGACAGTGCAGAGCGCATTGCAAGACGGCGAACCTTCTTGTTGAGCGTGTAGCGATAGCTTCTCGGCTTCGGGCCCAGTGCCACACCGCCGTGATACCACTGCGGAGCGCGGATCGAACCCTGACGGGCATGACCGGTGCCCTTCTGGCGATACGGCTTTCTGCCGCCGCCCGTGACCTCAGTTCTGGTCAGCGTGGACTGTGTGCCCTGGCGCTGATTTGCGAGGTAATTGATCACAACTGCGTGCATAACACCCTCATTCGGGGTGATGCCGAACACAGCGTCATTGAGCTCGGTTTCGGAAACCTTCTTGCCGTTCATATCAAAAACCGGAACATTTGCCATTTTCTGTTTCCTCCTTCCTTAACCCTTTTTCACGCTGTTAGAAATGGTGACGAGGCTGCCCTTCGGACCCGGAATTGCACCGCGGATCGCGATGAGGTGGTTCTCAGCATCCACAGAAGCGATGCGGAGATTCTGGACGGTGACCGTCTCAGCGCCCATGTGACCTGCAAGGCCTTTGCCCTTGTAGATACGGGACGGAGAGGAGCAGGCGCCCATAGAACCCGCCTGACGGTGAACCGGACCGGTACCGTGGGTTTCCTTCAGTCTGTGCTGGCCATAGCGCTTGATCGGACCTGCATAGCCCTTACCTTTGCTCGTGCCCTGGACATCCACGATGTCGCCGGCAGCAAAGATGTCAGGCTGAATTGCATCGCCGACATTGTAAGCGGAGCAGTCTTCGAGGCGGAACTCGCGCAGCACACGAAGTGCGCCGGTGTTCGCCTTTGCGAAGTGACCCTGCATCGGCTTGTTGACCTTGTCAGCCTTGACAGCGCCGTAACCGACCTGAATTGCCTCGTAACCGTCATTTTCAACGGTTTTCTTCTGGACGACGAAGCAGGGACCTGCCTCGACGACCGTCACCGGCACAACTTTGCCGGCTTCATCGAAGATCTGCGTCATGCCGATCTTCTTGCCAAGAATGGCTTTCTTCATGTGAGTTTCCTCCTTTGGTTATTGGTTGGCGCAGAGTGCGTCAACATGACCGGCGGCTCGCTTGAAAGGAAGTGCCGCCTTACGAATCCCTTGCTGAAGTAAGATTACTTCATCTCCATGTTGATTTCAACACCGGCGGGGATTTCGATTCTGGTGAGAGCGTCCATCGTCGCCTTGGTGGGACGAAGAACGTCAATCAGACGCTTGTGCGTACGCTGCTCGAACTGCTCGCGGCTGTCCTTGTACTTGTGAACAGCACGGAGAATCGTAACGATCTCCTTGTCAGTCGGAAGCGGGATCGGACCCGAAACCTTCTGCGCACCGCCGCGTTTTGCGGTCTCGACGATCTTTGCCGCCGCCGCATCGACAGTTGCGTGCTCATAGCCCTTGATTCTGATTCTCAGTCTTTCGCTGCCTGCCACTTGATTATCCTCCTTGCGATAGTTTTGTTGCCTCAGGGAGTTTGAAGTGAGCAGCACTCATGTGTTCATCCGTCGTGTTTGCGCGATTCCGCTCTTACAACGTTCTCGCGTGTTCCCTATGCGTGAGTCCATAAAAAACCCCGATTGCAAGTATCTTGCATCGGGCATTCGGGATGAGTTTCTGCACGGCATAGCCGTATTTGTACGCAAAAAGCGGACGACCTTCCTGAAACGGTTTTCCTGACTGTCTGTCCGTAAGATGACAGAGCAGACTCCTTCAACCGTAATCCGGCGGTTTCGCTGCCTTTCGCACACACAGTGCTCATATCTCAATTCGCCCGTCCAGCGGGACATGCTCCGCACGAATTCCCGGCGCACAGCCGCAACCTCGTGTTTCTTCGCATATCTTGTGCATCAGCCTAATCATTATAACACAATACCGCGGAAATTGCAAGTATTTTTCGCAATTCCCGCGGTATTTTACATTAGAACTTTGCCAAATATTTCATCTGGATTTTGTGCATCTTCACAATAACCGTTTCAGATTAGTTTTCGCTGTCCTGAGAAGCAAGCTGACGGCGTGCCTCCAGCTCTGCGAGTGCATCCTTTCTGGAGAGGGAAATCTTGCCCTTCACATCGTCAATCTCCATGACCTTGACCACGATTTCATCGCCCAGTGCAACGACATCCTCGGTCTTCTCCACGCGCTGCTTGTCCAGCTTGGAGATGTGAACCAGCCCCTCCTTGCCCGGCACAATCTCAACGAATGCGCCGAAGCTCTGGATACCGGTGACCTTGCCCTTGTAGATTGCGCCGATTTCCGGACCGTTTGCAATCGTATCCACGATCTGGATCGCCTTTCTTGCGTTTGCGAGATCCACACCGGAGACGAACACGCTGCCGTCCTCGTTGATGTCGATCTTGACATCGCACTCAGCAGAGATCTTCTGGATGACCTTGCCGCCCGTACCGATGACCTCACGGATCTTCTCAACCGGAACACGGGTCTGGAGCATCTTCGGAGCATAGGTGCTGACCGTCTCACGCGGTGCTTTGATTGCCTTCAGCATGACCTCGTCGAGGATATAGAGACGTGCCTTGCGGGTCTTCTCGAATGCCTCTTTGATGATTGCCGGCGTCAGACCGTCAACCTTAATATCAACCTGAATCGCGGTGATACCCTTGTGTGTACCGCCAACCTTGAAGTCCATATCGCCGAAGAAGTCCTCAAGGCCCTGAATATCGACCATCGTCATGAACTCATCAGAATCCGGCTTGGTAATCAGACCGCAGGAGATACCTGCAACAGGCGCTTTGATCGGGACACCTGCATCCATCAGTGCGAGGGTCGAACCGCAGATCGAACCCTGCGAGGTAGAACCGTTGGATGAAAGCACCTCAGAAACGAGACGGAGTGCATAGGGAAACTCATCCACAGAAGGCAGCACCGGAACGAGTGCCTTCTCAGCGAGTGCGCCGTGACCGATCTCGCGGCGTCCCGGTCCTCTGCTCGGCTTGGTCTCACCGACAGAGTAGGACGGGAAGTTGTACTGGTGCATATAGCGCTTGGTCTCCTCATTCTCATCAAGACCGTCAATGCGCTGGGAATCAGAAACAGGGCCAAGCGTTGCAATGGTGAGAACCTGTGTCTGACCTCTGGTGAACAGACCCGAACCGTGAACACGCGGCAACACACCGACTTCCGCAGCCAGCGGACGGATCTCATCAATCTTTCTGCCGTCCACGCGCTTGCCCTGATAGAGCCAGTCGCGGACGATGGTTTTCTGAAGCTTGTAGATGCACTCGTCGATCATGCCGATGCGGGTTTCATTCTCAGCATCGAACTTCTCGTGAATTGCATCCTTGATCGGAAGCAGACGTGCCTCGCGGACGTTCTTGTCGTTGGTATCGAGTGCAAACTCGACATCCTTGCGTGCGAACTCTGCAATTGCATCGAACAGCTCGTGATCGACTTCCTGAGACTCGAAAGCAAACTTCGGCTTGCCGATCTCCTTCTGAATATCAGAGATGAACGCAACGAGCTTCTTGATCTCCTCATGCGCCTTGAGAATGCACTCCAGCATGAGATCTTCCGGAACTTCGTTTGCGCCCGCCTCGATCATGACGATCTTCTCAGCGGTTGCTGCAACGGTCAGCTTCAGATCAGAAACTGCTCTCTGTGCCTTCGTCGGCATGAGAATGATCTCGCCGTCCACCAGACCGACTTCCACGCCGCCGATCGGGCCGTTCCACGGAATATCAGAGATTGCGATTGCAACAGAAGTACCGATCATGCCGCAGATTTCCGGCATACAATCCTGATCGACAGCCAGAACCGTCATCACGACTGCAACGTCATTGCGCATATCCTTCGGGAACAGCGGACGGATCGGGCGGTCCACGCAGCGGGAGGTCAGGATTGCGTGTTCAGAGGGCTTGCCCTCGCGCTTCATAAAGCTGCCGGGGATTCTGCCGACGGAATACAGGCGCTCCTCATAGTCCACGGAAAGCGGGAAGAAATCAACGCCCTCACGCGGCTTCTCACTTGCAGTCACGTTTGCCATCACAACCGTCTCGCCGTAGCGAACCCAGCAGGAACCGTTTGCCAGCTCACAGGTCTTACCGGTCTCAATGGTCAGTTCACGGCCGCAGAAGGTCGTGGTAAAGATCTTGTGCTTTTCAAACATTTGGATAATCCTCCTTTTGGTTGTTCTGCGCATTTGCGTTCTCATCTCTATAGGCTTTAGCATAAAATTCCGCACTGCATATCTGATTGCAGCACACAATTTCATGCTAACATCCCACAGTTGACGGACGCGGCAATGCGCAGAGCGTTCTGAGAAATACAAAAGAGGAAGGGAGCTTGCCCCCTCCCTCCGTTTGCTTTTCGCGCAATTACTTACGCAGACCGAGACGCTCAATCGTCGCTCTGTAGCGCTCGATGTCCTTCTTCTTCAGGTAGCCGAGCAGATTGCGGCGGCGGCCGACCATCTTCAGCAGACCACGGTAGGAGTGGTGGTCGTGCTTATGCTCCTTCAGGTGCGCATTCAGGTCATTGATGCGGCGGGTGAGAATAGCGATCTGAACCTCAGGGGAACCGGTATCGCCCTCGTGGGTCGCATTTGCGAGAATGACCTCAGTCTTTTCCTCTTTGCGAAGCATGGATTTCACCTCTTTCTTTCATATTATTCCGGTAAACGCAGGTACGGGAAGGTGAATCAGGCTCCTGCATCGGCAGGCATACTCCCGAATCCGCGTAAACGGTCTACTTATTATACCATATTTCCGGCTGTTTGTCTATGAATATCCCGTGAACATTTTGTGAACGATTTATGAACACGAAAAACAATCCGCCGAACTTCTGGTACTTCTCTATTTTACCGCATTTCGCAGCAGATGTCAAGTGAGTCTGCCCGCAGTTGACATCTCCGCACAGCCGTGTTATACTATTATAATATTCGGAAATTTATCCCCAAAAAAATTTTGAAAAAAATCCGGAAAAGTGTAACCCGAATGCCGCGGTTCACGACTACATTTACAGAAAGGGCAGAACGCACTGCACCGATCCACTACATTTCCGGAAATCAATCAATCCGCGGTCCCCCGGATCGCGCAGCGACAAAATTATCGAAAGGAAGTTCACTCCATGCAGGATCAAGAAATCTTGGAACTATACGAAACCCGCAATGAAAACGCGATCCGGGAAACGCAGCGCAAATACGGCAGCATCTTCATGCGCATTGCCATGCACGTTCTTGGCATCAAGGAAGACGCCGAGGAATGTGTCAGCGAATCCATGTTCAAACTCTGGAACGCCATCCCGCCGGCAAAACCCGCCATTTTTGAGGCATTTGCTGTAACGGTCGTGCGCCGCACCGCACTGACCGAGTTTCAGCGGCAGCGCCGTGCCATGCGCGGCGGCGGCGAGATGACCGTTGCAGCCGATGAACTGAGTGAAGTGCTGCGCGCCCCCGATGACGTTGAAGCGCAGGCAGATGCAGGCGTTGTGCAGGAGGCAATCCGCACATTTCTCGACGGCCTCAAGCCCGAACAGCGCCGCATTTTCATGCAGCGATACTGGTATTTCCTTTCCGTAGCAGAAATCGCGGAGGAAATGGGTATTTCGGAAAGCAAAGTCAAGGTCACGCTGATGCGGACCCGCAATAAACTGAAGGATTATCTCGAACAGGAGGATTTATTATGAAAACACAGGATTTTCTCAATTATATGAACGATGTGCAGCCCGAATACATTGCGGACGCTGCCCCGAAAAAGAACCGGATCCGCACCGTTGTGCCGGAAATGATCGAGGAGACTGAAGCAGAACCTGTGCGTGCCATTTCCATGACCGGCAGCCGTGCGCTGATGTGGTCGGCGCGTGCAGCAGTTGTGATGCTGGCAATCGGCATCGGGGCAGTCGGACTCAACGCAATCCGTGCAGGCCGCAAGCTTCCCGCCGGCAATTCCGCAAACGAAAGCTCCCTCGCCGTCGTCATCCCGTCCGACTCCGAAAATCAGCCGGATGAAACCGGCGCTGTCACCACCGTGAGACAGGATTCCCGTCCGGATTCGCAGATCATTGAACCGGTCAGAACAGAGAGAACCGGTGTCTCCGGCACAGAATCCGGCGCACTGACAACCAGAACCACCGCCGCATCCACCGCATCCACCAATGCTGCCTCCTCCGCACAGACCACCAGTACGGAAACCCATTCCGCAGAAAACAACGGTCTGTATCTGGATACTGCCCCTGAACTGGATCTCACGAAACTCGGCTTTGACGCCGCAAAACCGTTCCATTACACCGGCAGAGCAGAATCTGAAATCGTCGGCTACGGTTATTTAGGTTACTGGTTCTACAATTCGCCTGTCCCGAAGAGAGGCTATGCTGCATACATTTATGAAACCGATCCGG
The DNA here is from genome assembly GCA_002395085.1 of Ruminococcus sp. UBA4275. Classification (GTDB taxonomy): domain Bacteria; phylum Bacillota; class Clostridia; order Oscillospirales; family Ruminococcaceae; genus Firm-04. Next base: position 15,029 of record DGVV01000072.1, read on the forward strand.
CAGAAAACAGCTACGACGGTTCGATCAACCATATTGAGGTATACGAAGGCGGTCCGGTCCGCTTTATCCAGCGCGCCGTCTCCAATACCAATGCACCGGCACTTTCCGAGGCGCAGCTTCGCGCCAAGGCAGAAGAATATTTCCGGCTGATCGTCCCGAATGCAAGCGAATACACCTTCAGCAATCCGCCCTTCCTTTTCAGCAGCCACTCCACCGCAATGAAAACCGAACCGACCGCCTACTATCAATTCTGCGCTTACCGTGACCGCGGAGACGGTATGTATGACGAAGCCGAGGTTAATGTCGCAAGCGACGGTCAGTTCATGTTCTTCATTCGCTACGATCAGGATTACGCTTCCCCTGCACTGGATACAAGCCGGTTTGATGCCGCCGCACATACCCTTGCAGACGCCATCGCGCAGAAACTGACTGCTGCTGCCGGCAGAAACATGACGGTTCAGGTCGATACCTCGCCCGCATACCGCTGCTTCATCTCTCTGGAAGGCAAGTATATCGGCACTTACGCTTTCCGCATCAACGGCAGCACCGACCGGACTCCGGTTGTGCTGGTAGATCCCGACCAGACCGAGATTGTGATTGACGATGGCTTTATTCAGAACTACGCATCCAATTAAAAAATCAGACAAAATCATCAGTGATTGCGCAGTTTCTGACAAATCCGGATGCCCCCGCCGCAAAGCGGGGGCATCTTTTTATGCAGGATGTCTTTTGCGTGTAACCAAATGAATGCGTTTTCCGTCTTTATGGATAAAGGGTATTCTTTGCAGTTGCGGTATTTCGTCGGAAATTGACTTGACAGAAAGCCCGCTTTTGGTGTAAAATATAAGAGTATATTTATATCCGAAAGGCAGGAATGTAATATGGGTCTTACCATGACTGAAAAAATCCTCTCGGCACATCTCGTCGAGGGCGAGCTTGTCCGCGGTACCGAAATCGGTATCCGCATCGACCAGACGCTGACGCAGGATGCGACCGGTACGATGGCGTACCTCGAATTCGAGGCAATGGGCGTGCCGCGTGTGCGCACGGAGCGCTCCGTCGCGTACATCGACCACAATACCCTCCAGAACGGCTTTGAAAATGCCGACGACCACCGCTTCATCGGAAGCTGTGCAAAGAAGCACGGTCTCTACTTCTCCCGTCCCGGCAACGGTATCTGCCATCAGGTGCATCTGGAGCGCTTCGGCGTGCCGGGCAAGACGCTGATCGGCTCTGACTCCCATACCCCGACCGGCGGCGGTCTCGGTATGCTTGCAATCGGCGCAGGCGGTCTGGATGTCGCAGTCGCGATGGGCGGCGGTGCATACTATATCACCTGCCCGAAGGTCGTCAATGTCAAGCTCACCGGCAAGCTCAGTCCGTGGGTCGCAGCAAAGGATGTCATCCTTGAGGTGCTGCGCAGAATGTCCGTCAAGGGCGGCGTGGGCAAGGTCATCGAGTACACCGGCGAAGGCGTCAAGACGCTGACCGTTCCGGAGCGCGCAACCATTACCAACATGGGCGCAGAACTCGGCGCAACCACCTCCGTCTTCCCCTCTGACGAAATGACCAGAGCGTTCCTCAAGGCGCAGCAGCGCGAGGAAGTCTGGATTCCGCTCTGCGCAGACGAAGATGCCGTCTACGATGAGGTCATCGAGATCGACCTCTCCAAGCTCGAACCGCTTGCTGCCTGTCCGCATTCTCCGGACAATGTCAAGTCCATGAGCGAGATCGGCAAGCTGAAGATTGATCAGGTCTGCATCGGCTCCTGCACGAACTCCTCGCTGCTGGATATGATGAAGGTCGCTTACATTCTCAAGGGCAAGACCGTTCATCCGGATGTGTCCCTCGCCATCGCGCCCGGCTCGAAGCAGGTTCTGAATATGATCGCTGCGAACGGCGCACTCGGTGATATGATCGACGCAGGCGCACGTATTCTGGAATCTGCCTGCGGCCCATGTATCGGCATGGGACAGTCCCCGAATTCCGGCGGCATCTCCCTGAGAACCTTCAACCGCAACTTTGAAGGCCGTTCCGGAACGAAGGACGGTCAGATTTACCTTGTTTCGCCGGAAACCGCTGCTGCATCTGCACTGACCGGTTACCTCACTGACCCGCGCACCCTCGGTGAAATGCCGGAATTCAAGCTGCCGGATGTCTTCACCGTCAATGACAATATGGTCACGCTGCCGGCTGAGGAGAAGGATATGGATTCCGTCGAGATCAAGCTCGGACCGAACATCAAGCCGTATCCGGAAACCCACCCGCTGCTGGAAACCATTGACGCACCGGTTTCCCTCAAGGTCGGTGACAATATCACCACTGACCACATCATGCCCGCAGGTGCTAAGATCCTGCCGCTGCGCTCCAATATCCCGAAGATCTCCGAGTACTGCTTTGCAGTCTGTGATGAGGAGTTCCCGAAGCGCGCAAAGGCACTGGGTCAGAGCATCATTGTCGGCGGCGCGAACTACGGTCAGGGTTCGTCCCGTGAACACGCTGCACTCGCCCCGCTGTACCTCGGCGTCAAGGCAGTTCTGGTCAAGTCGTTTGCAAGAATTCACCGCGCAAACCTCATCAATGCCGGCATTCTCCCGCTGACTTTCGTCAACGAAGCAGATTACGACAAGATCGCTCAGGGTGATCAGCTCGTGCTGGAAGGCGTCCGCAAGGCAGTGGAGGAAGGCAAGACCGAACTCATCGTCGTCAACAAGACCAGCGGCGCACAGATCCCTGTGCTTTGTGAACTGACCGGCAGAACCAAGGACATCATGCTGGCAGGCGGTCTGCTGGACTTCACCCGTGAAGCGCTGAAGTAACCTCGCTCCTCTCTGTATGGATTCCGGCAGCCCCATATTTCACGCGCATTTTATCCTGCGCGGGCATCTGATCTCATCCTGCTCTGTGCCATCTCTGCACCGGACGCATTTTACAGCGATTCTTCATCAGAAAATGCGGCTGGCAGGAACGCAGAGCCGGAATTGCTGCCCACATCTTTACCGCTATTCTCATAACCGCAGTTCTCGTCTTCTGCCTGATCAGAATGATCCGTGATATGTAAGGCGGAACGCACCACTGATTATTTATGGAACATCCAAACATCATTCAGCACAGTAACACGCGGACGCGCAATCCGTTCAGCCTGAATTCCTTTCAGATCAAGCTGATTGCGATTCTCGCGATGCTGCTCGACCACATTGCATGGAAATTCCTGCCGCTGGATTCCGTCAGCGGACAATGCCTGCATCTGGTCGGGCGCACCACTGCGCCGGTCATGTGCTTCTTCCTCACGGAAGGCTATCACCATACCCGCAATCTGCGCAAATATTTCATACGGCTGGGCGTCTTCGCCCTGATCTCGCATTTCGCTTTTGTGTACTTTGAAACAGGCAAATGGCTCGCACCGTGCAAATCCAGCGTGATTGCTGCGCTGCTGCTTTCGCTGATGTGCGTTCACGTCTGGCACTGTGCGCCGCCGGAAAATGCCGCACTCAACCGCGACATCCATTTCGGATTTCCGCTGCATCCGGCATTCCGGCTGCCTGTGATCGCGTTGCTTGCCCTCACTGCCACAACCTGTGACTGGGGCATCTTCGCAGTACTGTTCACCATGACCTTTGAGCTTGCCCGCCGCTACGGGCAGAAGGCACAGGCACGCGCCTATGTTCTTGCTGCACTTTGCTACATCATCACGAGATGGAATCTGCTCTCCGGCGGTCTCAGCAGCATCAAAACCTATTTCTATGCCATCGGCGTGCTTCTGCCCGTCCCGCTGCTTCTGATCTATAACGGCAAGCGCGGCGGCGGTGCTTTCGCTGATAAATTCAAGTGGTTCTTCTACATTTTCTATCCTGCTCACATGATAATCCTCGCGCTGATCGCGAAAGGAGTATGACATGAATCTCAATGAAATCCTTGTTTTTGGCGCAGCCTTCGTGCGCAAACACCGCAAAAAAGCTGCATCTCTCACCAATAAACAGGCAATCGTTGTCGTGATTGCACTTGCACTCTCGCTGATTGCCAACAAGATTGCAAAGAAATTCCTCTCTGATGAGCAGGCACACAAGCTCTCTGTCGGCATTGTAGTTGCCGCCGTCGTAATTGTCGTGCTGATGACTCTGACGGGTACTGCATAACCGATTTGCATTCCATTATAAGGAGGTACTGATACCAATGGATAAAATTCAGATGACGACCCCGCTTGTCGAGATGGACGGCGATGAAATGACCCGCATCCTCTGGCAGTGGATCAAGGACATTCTCATTACGCCCTATGTTGACCTGAAAACCGAATACTATGACCTCGGACTGAAAAAGCGCGAGGAAACCAAGGATCAGATCACGATTGACAGCGCAAACGCAACCCTGAAATACGGCGTCGCGGTCAAGTGCGCAACCATCACCCCGAATGCTGCACGTATGCCGGAGTACAATCTTTCGCAGATGTGGAAATCTCCCAACGGCACGATCCGTGCCATCCTCGACGGCACCGTCTTCCGCACCCCGATCCTCGTGAAGGGCATCACCCCGTATATCCCGACATGGACCAAGCCGATCACGATTGCACGTCACGCTTACGGCGACGTCTACAAGAATACCGAGATGCAGGTCAAGGGCGGCGGCAAGGCAGAGCTGGTCTTTACCGACAAAGACGGCAATGAGACCCGTCAGCTCATTCACGAGTTCACCGATGACGGCATCATTCAGGGCATCCACAACCGCGATAATTCGATCGCAGGATTTGCACGCTCCTGCTTCAATTACGCACTCGATCTGAAACAGGATCTCTGGTTTGCCACCAAGGATACCATCTCCAAGCAGTATGACCATCGCTTCAAGGACATCTTCGCAGAAATCTTTGAAAACGAATACAAGGAGAAGTTTGCAGAAGCCGGCATCGAGTATTTCTATACGCTCATCGACGATGCAGTTGCCCGCGTCATCCGTTCCAACGGCGGCTACATCTGGGCGTGCAAGAACTACGACGGCGATGTCATGTCCGATATGGTCTCGACCGCTTACGGCTCTCTCGCCATGATGACCTCTGTGCTGGTCTCTCCGAGCGGTGTCTATGAGTATGAGGCAGCGCACGGTACGGTGCAGCGCCACTATTACAAGCACCTCAAGGGCGAGGAAACCTCTACCAACTCCGTCGCAACCATCTTCGCATGGAGCGGCGCACTCCGCAAGCGCGGTGAGCTGGATCACATCTCCGCACTCTGCAATTTCGCAGATCAGCTCGAAGCTGCTACCATCCAGACCATCGAGGACGGCATCATGACCGGAGACCTCTATCTGCTCTCCACCCTCGAAAACAAGAAGAAAGTCAACTCCAAAGAGTTTCTTGAGGAGATCGGCAGCCGGCTCGCTGCAAAATTGCAGTAAGGAGGCGCATTTCGCATGGCGAAACAGGAGATCTCCCCTTCTGTGATCCGGCGTCTGCCCCGCTATTACCGCTTTCTCGGTGAACTCAGCGCGCGCGGCGTTGTACGGATCTCATCCAAGGAGCTCTCTCAGCAAATGGGGCTGACTGCCTCGCAGATCCGTCAGGACCTCAACTGCTTCGGCGGATTCGGACAGCAGGGCTACGGCTATAATGTCTCTGCCCTTCGCTCCCAGATCGGACAGATTCTCGGTGTCAATGAAGCAAGACGTGCCATTCTCATCGGACTGGGCAATCTCGGCAGGGCCATTGCCAGCCATGTCAACTATCCGGACTGCGGCTGCGAACTCATCGGTCTGTTTGATTCCAACCCGTTTGTCGCCGGACGCGACCTCAACGGAATGCCCATCCACCATACGGAGACACTCGCCGGTTTCTGCCATCAGGAGCATCCGGAGCTGGCAATTCTCTGTGTGCCGGAGCAGGCAGCACCTGCACTGGCAAATCAGCTCGCGGGACTGGGTGTTCGTGCCTTCTGGAATTTCAGCCACGGCGATCTCCGGCTCAACGATCCTGCGCTGCTGGTCGAGAATGTGCATCTCGCTGACAGTCTCCTCACTCTGACCTACGGTTTAGGCCATGACATTACGGGCGAACCCGCAGATAATCCTCTGCGGTAAACCATAAATCTACCAAGAATCAGAAAGGAATTGAGTTATGCGTATCAAAAAACTTATGTCTGCCGCACTTGCTGTCAGTATGACCGCATCTGCGCTGCTGAGTACGTCTGCATTCCAGACCTTCGCAGCAGACAAAGCCCCTGCACTTATTTTCGACATCCGTTCCAAAGACAGCAATGCCGTCACCGTCTCGGTGAAGGATCTCGCTGCCGGTGATGTCACTGTGCCGGTTTCGATCTACGTTCCCTCAAACCCCGGCGTTGCTGTAATCGCCCTGAAGCTGCAGATCAATGACGGTCAGGTTGCGGAAGATGGTTCCTTTGGCAACTACGGTCTGTATTTCTCGGATGGCAATTTCGCATCGCCCTACTGCTTCGACAGCAACAACGAAGGTGATTACGAGAAATCTTTCTCCAAAATCTTTGCTGTCTCCAAAATGAACATCAGCTGGATCTACGAGCAGGAGCCGAAGCGCAATGCCGATTCCGCACTGGAAGCCGGTACGACTTCCTGGGATTCTTCCGTGAGCTGGGCATATACCAATGCCTTCGCTACGGCAAATCTTGTCGTGCCGCAGAATACTCCCGCAGGTACATATACGCTTGATGTCCGCACGGAAAGATATGTCAATGCGCTGAGCAGCGATTCCAAGACCGTTTTCTACGGAATGTCCGCCTGCTCCGCCTATGACAATCAGGCAAAAATTCCATTTACGAGCATCCCGCTGACGATCAATGTCGTGGATGACAGCACCACCACTTCGGAAACCACCACTTCGACCAGTGAAGTGACTACCACTACCGAGACCTCTACGACTCCGAAGA
>DGVV01000150.1:0-36783 GCA_002395085.1 Ruminococcus sp. UBA4275
CCCCGCCAAAGGGATGCTATCCCTTTGGGATCCCATTATAAGAAAAGTAATGTAAATTCGTTCAAATTATCACCTTACAAAATAAGGGATTCTTAAGGGCTAGTAGCCCTTAAGCGGGAGTTTGAGGGTGGAACCCTCAATATAAATCCGTCGGAGACACTTTATCTACAGATTGAGCGGAGAACCTTGCATCAGGTTCTCCGCTCAGCTTGTCGGAAAAAGGTATCGCTTCGCGATGATTGCGATTGGGCTCCGCTCGCTTCGCATGAGTTTGCAAGCAAACTCACCAAGCCCCGCCAAAGGGATGCTATCCCTTTGGAATCCCATTATGGTAACAGTCAGGAAATGCGTGCTTTTATCCTGCAACTCAAACAGGGATTCTTAACAGCGGGCAGTGCGTTCACAGCACATTCAGCAGCGCACTGACAATATGCACCGCCAGCAATGCCGAAAACAGCGGCGAGGTCAGCGCAATGCGCATTCCGCGCAGATTCTGATGCGGGGTATTATCCGGCAGACGTTCTGTCGCCAGAAGAAAGAGTACCGCAACCGTTCCCAGCACCAGAACCGTCAGCATATACACCATATTTACCGTCCGGAATGTCCCAAGCGGCAGCACATCCTTCATCAAATCCGTCAGAACGCTGACAGCATTCACCGTTATGTGTACAGCAATCGCCGGCAGCACCGAATTATGCCGGATGGTGATGTAGCCCAGCAGAATCCCAAGCGGGAACGTGAACAGAAATTGCAGCACATTCTCGTGCATCACCCCGAACAGAAACGCCGTCATCAGGATGCCGAACCGCTGACTCACCCGCGAGAGATTTTTCAGCGCAAAGCCGCGCAGCAGCAGTTCTTCCGTCACCGGCGCAATGATGCAGCCGTAGAGAACATAAGCCATTGTGCGCATGGCACTGCCCCCGCCGAAACTCTCCGGCGCGGTCAGCGGAAATCCGGCACGGCTGCTGACCGAAATCAAGCCGTCTGCCAGCAAACCGGTCAGCATCTGAATCCAGAGACCGGCCACGCCGTACAGCACACAGTGTACGGCACGCAGTTCGCGGGTCTGAAACAGCGTCCGCGGCTGAACGCCCGTCAGCTTGCAGCCGACTGCAAATGCTGTCAGATTGCCGGCGAGAAACGAAATCAGCGTCACCGCGATGCCCACGGCGCTGTCCTGCATATACTGATCTGCAATCAGCAGATAGTTTTCCGGCAAATCCCCTATCGCACGAAGATCAACCTGCCGCAGCACGGCGGTCAGAATGAGCCGCAGCGCCGTAAAACAGGTTGCGGAGATAAAAAACGCGAACAGCAGCGTCAGAAACGTCATGCTGAAATAGCGCCGGATGCCCGTGCGTTCTGCCGCTGAAGGCATCAGTTCCAGTTTGCATTCCGGCAGATCAATCTCCGGCAGCACTTCCCGGTAATCCGGGGTATAATCCGGTTCTTCGGTGGGATTGCGGAACGGATTGCGCGGGTTGACCGGCGCAATGTCCGCATATTCATTGTATGTTGGCATATCGTTCCTTTCATCGGGAATGAGCGTAAATGCGTAGCTTTTAGAGATGCGAATTTTCATCCGGTGAGGGCCGTGCAACCCCTCCGCTGCCTCAGACCGCACATCATTTCAGGGAAACAATCGTTACGCCGTCCTCGCCCTCGCCGTAAACACCGAGCCGGTAAGACTTGACCTGCTTCATGCGCCGCAGATGATCGTGGATGCCCTTGCGCAGCGCACCCGTTCCCTTGCCGTGAATGATCGTGACAGTTTCAAAGCCCGAAAGCAGCGAGCCTGCAATGAAATTCTCCGTCATCATGATGCCCTCATCCACCGTGCAGCCGCGGATGTCCAGCTCTGTTGCCGCACTCCGTACGCCTGTGCCGCCCTTCTGCGAGCGCACAACCGTCGTATGCGTTTTCTGGGACTGCTTCTGCTTCGGCTGCTGCTTTTCCAGCCGCACGCCGTCCAGCGGAACGCGCGTCTTCATCGCGCCGATCTGCACCGTCACCGTGCCGCCGGAAGGTTCTGCCAGCACCGTACCCACGCGCCCCATCGACACAACCAGCACCGCATCGCCCTTTTTCAGCGCGCGCGGCAGCGTGTAATTGCTCTGCTCCTCGGTGTCCGAATTCGCATAGAGGCGGTCAATGGTCTGGTTCGATTTCTGCTTCGCAGCATTGATCTTCTGCGCGAAATCTGCCTGATCTTTCTCCTTCTTCAGCGCACGGAGTTCTTCCAGCAGCGCTCCGGATTCCGTCACCGTCTGCTCGACAATGCGTCTTGCCTGTGCGCGGATTTTCGCAAGCTCCTCCTCGCGTTTCTGCTCCAGCAGCTCCGCCTGCTCGCGGACTTCCCTTTCATGCACCGCAATGCTTGCTTTCAGACGTTCCAGTTCCGCAAGCTGCTTTTCATACTCCGCACGGGTGCGGTCAAGCTGCTCAACTGCCTGCTCAAACCGCTGATTTTCACTGCTGATCAGCGCCTTTGCCTGCGCGATGACATCCTCCGGCATTCCCAGCGAGTGCGAGATCGCAAACGCATTTGATTTGCCCGGCGAACCGATTACAATGCGGTAGGTCGGCTTGAGCGTTTCCAGATCGAATTCGCAGGAAGCATTCTCAACATCCGGCGTTTCCAGCGCATAACGCTTGAGTTCCTGATAGTGTGTCGTGACAATCAGCTCCGCGCCCTGCATCCGCAGACGCTCAATCACCGCGACTGCCAGCGCCGCACCCTCGACCGGATCTGTACCCGAACCCAACTCGTCAATCAGTACCAGTGTGCGGTCGTCCGCATTCCTGATGATCTCAATGTCCTGAATCGTGTGCGCGGAGAAGGTCGAGAGATTGTATTCAATGCTCTGCCGGTCTCCGATGTCCACGAGAATCCGGTCAAATACAGAGACACGGCTGCCGTCTGCGGCGGGAATCATCAGACCGCACATCGCCATTGCCGTCAGCAGACCGACCGTTTTCAGCGCGACGGTCTTACCGCCCGTATTCGGGCCGGTGATGATGAGTGCATGGTAATCGCCGCCAAGTGCAATGTTGATCGGCACAACCGTTTTCGGGTCAATCAGCGGATGCCGTGCCTTCTTCAGTTCAATGCTGCCATCCTCGCTGATCTGCGGAATCACGCCGCGCTGCATCGTGCCGAGCGACGCCTTTGCAAAGTACAGATTCAGCTCCGCACAGATGTCATAGCCGGTGAGCAGCTTTTCCGCCGCCGCACCGCAGGCCGCGCACAGCCGCGTGATGATCCGCTCAATTTCCTCCTGCTCCTGCGTTTCCAGCAGGCGGATGTCGTTGTTTGCATCCACAATCGCCATCGGCTCGATGAAGTACGTCTGACCGGTCGCGGAGGTATCGTGAATCAGACCCGCGACATCGCCGCGATGCTCCGCCTTCACCGGAATGACGTATCTGCCGTCACGGATCGTGATGATCGCTTCCTGCAAATAGGTCTGCATCGACGAGGAACGGATCATCTTTTCGAGCTTTTCGCGCAGCCGCACACCCGCCTGCGTGATCTTCCGGCGGATGGATGCCAGCTCCGAACTTGCGGCATCGGCAAGGCGCTCCTCGTTCTCAATGGAACGCTCCAGCAGATCTGCCAGATAGGGATCGGGCTGCAGGCGCGAGAACAGATCCGAGAGTGTGGTTTCGGTATTTTCACAGTGCGCGTACCAGTCTGCGAGCGAGGAAATCTGCCGCAGCAGCCGCGCAATTTCCAGCAGCTCCTTCAGCGATACACGCGCACCCGACTGCGTCCGCCGCACCGCCGCGCAGACATCCTGAAAGCTGTCAAACGACGGCGATCCGAACCGCACCGAAAGCCGGAACGCATCCTCTGTCTGCTGAAGGGCATAGCGCACACGCGCAGGATCAGAATCCGGAACGAGTGCGCGTGCCAGCTCCTTCGTTTTTTCGTTGGCTGCTTCCGATGCGAGTTTTTCCAGCACCTTCTGCAATTCCAGCGTGATGTAATCCTGAGATAATTTTGTATTCATAGTAGGCTCATTTCTGTAACACGGGGTCTGATCCACCTGCGCCCTGCGGGAAATCGCATCGCGCAGATGAAATTTCTGTGAAATGATGCACGCAAACGTACATCATTTTGAGATTTGCGGGGGATGATTAAACGGGTCGGTCACAATTCCGGCGGCTTTCAGCAGATATAGAATTCCGGATACAGGTCATACTCTGCGTATTTCTTTCTGATTCCGGAAATGTATGCAAGAATTTCAGGCAGGAATTCCTCCTGATCGCGATACACATAAAATTTACAGAGGAAACCTTGTGCGTCTGAATATGCTGTGCAAGCTGCGGATTCATGATGTGCCTCCTGTTTTCTCCGGCAGGCACATTTCCGAAACGGGATCAATCTGCATGATTCTGCACCCGGCGCGGCAGCTCAGAGTGATGTCAGGCTTTGCGGCTTCTGGACCGCCTGAGCGGCGCTGCAATCAGCAGATCATGGCAGACGAACAACGAAATCCTGTGCCGCTGCAAATCCGGCATCTTGAAAACTGAATATGTATGATGCGCCGCTCATGCCGGTGCTTCCGGCATCAGCAGTCCGCGGTAGAATTTCAGCGTCGGGAAGTACATCTCCAGACGGTGCAGCAGATACTGCTCTGCGTATTCCGCCAGAATGTGCAGACTTCTGCCGCCCAGCCGGAACTGAAACAACCGGTTATCCTCCGAGAAAACAATATGCCGTGCCGCCTGCAAAACCGCTCTGCTCCCGCTCAGAACCGGTTCTTCTGTTCCCTCCGGTGCGGGGCGCGGAATGTAACAGTCTGCGCAGACAAAATCAGCATCACAGATGCGCAGCACAATCTGTTCCGGCAGATACTCCATGCACACTCCGCAGCAAATCAGATTCGGCGCCATGCCAAGCACCGTCGCCAGCCGCAGCTCGAAAACTGCCTTGACCAGTTCCGCAGGACGGTCCTGCTGTGAGAGATGCTGCAGGCTCATGAAGAACAGCCGCAGGAGCTGCGGCTGTGACTGCTGCGTTGCGGTTTTCCGGATGACCTCCGAGAAATATGCGGCTAGCGCCAGTGCATTCAGATCGGTGCGCAGGCCGTAAAACAGTTCAATCGGGACGGCGGAATCCAGATAGTACCGCTCCCCGCTCACCCGCAGACAGAATTCCCCGCAGGAAAAGCTCTGCGTCACGGCAGCGTACTTGCTCCCCGCCTTGCGGACGCTTCTCGCCCGCACGGTCAGGATGCCGTTCTCCGTCATCAGATCAAAGAGCTTGTCTGCCTCGCCCACCGGCGTTTCACGGAGTACGACGCCCTTCACCGTCAGATGTGTCGGCATAGACGTCTCCTTCCGCCGCATCACGGCAGCTCCGGTACGTCAGATAGTCCGGCACACTGCCGCTCTGGCAGAAGGCGTCCCAGCTCTGCTGCACCCGCCGCTCTGCCATTTGCTGCGTCAAATATGCGTTCTCTGTCCGCATACAGCTCACCTCCTTCCGGAGATATTGTATGCGGACAGACCGTTGATTTTCATGGGAATTTTATCCGCTTCGCTGCCCCCTTCCCTTTCAGGGGAGGCAAATAAGGTATGGGATTTCCTCAGTCCTTCTGCGAAAGCCCGAACTGCTCCAGCAGCAGATCGCGGTTGCGCCAGTCTTCCTTGACCTTCACCCATGTCTGAAGGTTCACCTGAATGCGGAAGAATTTTTCCAGCTCCTGACGTGCGCGCGTCGATGCCTTCTTCAGCATCGCGCCGTTTTTGCCGATGATGATTCGCTTGTGCGATTCCTTCTCGCAGTAGATCAGCACAGAAACATCCAGCAGATCCTTGTCTTCGCGCTCCTTGAAGCGCTCCGTCACCACCGCAATGCCGTGCGGCACTTCATCCTGCAAAAGATACAAAAGCTGCTCCCGCACCAATTCCGATGCCAGCACACGTTCCGGCTGATCCGTCAGCATATCTTCCGGAAAATAATGCGGACCGGGTACAGCAAGCTGCATCAGTTCATCCAGAACGTCCTGCACACCGTCGCGCTTGATGACGGACACCGGTATCAGCGCCCGCGGATGCCATCTCGCCTCTGCCTCCGCCAGCAGCGGGGCAAGCTTCGCCTTTTCGCTCATCAGGTCGATCTTATTGTAAATGAAGATCACGGGCGTTTTCTGCTTCGTGAGATTATCCAGCATCGTCTGCTCCTGCTCACCAAGCGGCTTCGTGCAGTCCTGCATGAAGATCACACAGTCAATATCCGAGACCGCCTCCTGCGCGGCTTTCAGCATCTTGTCGCCCAGCTTCGTCTGTGCGCGGTGCAGACCCGGCGTATCCGTAAAGACAAGCTGTGTCTCACCGATATTCCGGATGCCCGTGATGCGTGTGCGCGTCGTCTGCGGCTTCGGGCTGACCGATGCGATTTTCTCCCCGATCAGCGCGTTCAGCAGCGAGGATTTGCCGGCGTTCGTATGCCCGGCAATCGCTGCAAAAAGAATCTTTGTGTCCTTGCTATTTTGCATGAATTACTCCTGCTCGTCCGGTGTGATGAAGCTGGTATCGCGCGCAAAACCGAGCTTTTCCAGCACGGACTCCTCCTTCTCACGCATCTGGCGCTGCTCCAGCGGAGATGCCTCGTGATCATAGCCCAGCAAATGCAGCATCGAATGCACCGTCAGGAACGCAACCTCGCGCTCCAGCACATGACCGTACATCTTTGCCTGCTTGACCGCCATTTCCATCGAGATCACGATGTCGCCCAGCAGCACGAAGCCGCTCTCCGGATTGATCTCCAGATGATCGCCTTCGCAGAGCGGGAAGCTGAGAACATCTGTTTCGCTGTCCTTATTGCGGTACTGCTTGTTCAGCTTGCGGATCTCCTCATTGTTGACGAAGGAGACACTGACCTCGGTATCGTGACCGAAATTCTCCGTCGTCAGAACTGCCTGACAGCAGCGGCGGATCAGCAGACGCACGCCGACCGGAATTTTCACCTCATGCTGACTGTCCTTAATGTAAACCTTGAGCTTAGCCATTTCGATTTCTTTTCCTTTCCTGATTAGAATGATTTTTGTGTTCGTAGCTCGCGTAAGCGCGGATGATGTCCTGAACCAGCTTGTGCCGCACGACATCCTTCTCCGAAAATTCGTGAATCACAATGTCGTCAACGCCCTTCAGCACACGCATCGCCTCTGTCAGACCGGAACGCCGCGGGTCAGGCAGGTCGATCTGCGTAATATCGCCGGTAATGACCATCCGGCTGCCTTCGCCAAGCCGTGTGAGAAACATTTTAATCTGCTCAGACGTGGTATTCTGTGCCTCATCCAGAATGATGAAGGCATTGTCGAGCGTTCTGCCGCGCATATAGGCAAGCGGGGCAATTTCGATCACGTTTTTTTCGAGATTGCGCGCAACTGCCTCTGCGCCCAGCATATCAAAGAGCGCATCGTAAAGCGGGCGCAGATAGGGATCAACCTTATCCTGCAAATCACCGGGCAGGAAACCGAGTTTTTCGCCGGCTTCCACCGCAGGGCGCGTCAGGATGATTCTGCTGATCTCATGCGCACGCAGCGCCTTGACCGCCATTGCGACGGCGAGATAGGTCTTGCCGGTGCCGGCAGGGCCGATGCCGAGGACAATGGTGTTATTTGTTATCGCATCAAGATAGTGTTTCTGTCCGACGGTGCGCGGACGGACAGGTTTTCCGGTCACAGTCACGCTGACGGCATCTGCCGAAAGCTGCCTGACCTCCTCCGCGGCATTGTCCTCCACCATCGAGACGACATAGCGCACGGTCTGATCGTTCAGACCCGCACCACCGCGTACATTTTGCAGCAGCACCTCCATCGCCTGCACCGCCTTGTCAATATCCGCCTGTGCGCCGGTGATTTTCACACCCGTGCCGCGGTTGACGATCACGACATGGAACTGCCGCTGGATCAGGTTGAGGTTGGTGTCGTAGCTGCCGAACACCGCCGCGATTTCATCGGGCTGTGCCGCATTCCAAATTTGTTCTGCCATGTGGGTATTCGCTGATGCTCCTTCCGGATAATTTTCAGGACATTGCGGACGGGATTGTCATAGATCGAAAGATGTCACTCTGCACAGAGGCAGATGTCCGCAAAATTCTATTTTCATTATACCATACAAAAATGAAAAATGGAATAGTTTTAGGATAATTTCACAAAAAATTCACTTGTTTCCCCGATATTACCCTCAAAAACATAGTGTATTTTCAGCATAATGCCCAAATCCGTTTGTCGAAATTCGGCAGATTTGCTGAGAACCTCGTCATCACCATGCAAATTGCGTTCCCAGCGCGCCGCAGATTCCGTCAGAATTGCCCTGACTTCCGCCTCCGAAAAGGCAGTCACAGTGTAAGTCTGCGCGGTGTAATGCGCCCGCACCAGCGCCAGCGGAAGCGTATGCCCCAGCAGTCGCAGCGGCACGGTTTCTTCCTCGTAGACGGTTTCAGCAGCGGGGGCAGGCGGTGTGAAGCCCGGCGTCACCGGGAAGCGCTGCCCGAATACCTCCACCAGCGTCTCCGCCGCCGTCTTTCCGTGTACCGGAATCTCCGCCGCAAAGGGCTGCTCCTGTTCAAAATCTGCTTCGTAGATGCCGCGCACCGTTCCTGCCGCATGATAATACCGCGCCGCGCCGAATTTGTCTGTCCGCGTGCCGGAAATCAGCACATCGCCCGCCCTGACCGCATCCCCGACCTTGCAGCACGCCTCCCCGCCCGCAATCTGCATCTCCGTGATCTGTGCGCTGACCGCTGCCGTCACATTGCACGGGATGCGGTCCCGCTGCATGGGCGGGGGCGGCGTTTCTTCCGTCAGATCCACGATCAGCCGCCCGCCGATGTGCCGCAGCGTAATCCATTCAATATCCCGCACCGCAAGACGCATCCGGCGTTCCGTCAGCGTGAAGGGGATTTCACTGTAGGGCGTTCCGCGCACAATGCCCATATCTGCCAGAGCGGTCAGGATTTCACCGTCAGAAATGCCGCTGTTTCCGCGAATTTCAATGCTGCGAACCGTTGCATGAAGCGTGTGCAGCAGCATTCCGCCGCAGATTGCACCGCAGAGAAATCCCAGCCGCAGACGGTATGCCCGCAGATGCCGCTGAACACCGTGTTCTGCCGTAATATGCAGCGTGACGCCGGTTTCCGCCGCCAGCAATTCCAGCCGTTTCCGCATCCGCGGGGCTGCCTGCGCATGAAAAATACCGCCGGCAATCTGCTGGTACCGGCACGCAATCCCCGCAGTGCGCAGACCGCTTCGGAACTGCGGCAGTCCATCTCCCGCCGCCGTAAAGCGAATATATCCCATCCCGCAGCCCTCACAGTCCGCCGTCAAATTCAATCGCCGCAATCTCGCCCTGAACGTGAAGTCCGCCGGCGCTGAAATCACTCGCCGTCAGATGCTTTCCCCACACCGCGATACGATGCCCGCCGGCTTCCGCCAGTACCAGCATCTCGCTGCACTCCAGCAATTTGCGGCAGCAGTCAAAGAAAATATCCGTATTTCCGCAGATTTCCATGCGGTCTGCAAACATCGGCAGCGGCTTCATGCCATCACGCTCCTTTTCTGCTGCATCCTATGCGGGGCGGTTCTGTCTCTATGCCTGCCGCGCATATCCTGCACGGTGAGGAGGTGTCTGCAATGGTCATCCGGATGAAATCTGCTCTGCCGCTGCTGCTGACTGTGCTGCTGTTTGCAGCGCTGGGCTTGCAGGCAGGCCGCGCGGAAGTTTGCGCGGAAGTGCTGCGCAGCCGCGTGACAATCTGTCTGTACACGCTGATTCCTTCGCTGTACGGCGGCATCGCGGTCGCCGGTCTGCTGCGGAATACCGGCGCGGCTGAATGGCTTGGATTCAAACTGCGGCACATCGGGCGATGCCTCGGAATGCCGCCGCAGATTTTCGGGATCTTCCTGCTGAGTCAGCTTGCAGGGTATCCGGTCGGGGCGGTTTTGCTGCGCGATGCCGCATCTGCCGGCGCAGTCTCCCGCCGCGATGCCGCTCGCCTGACCGCTTTCTGCTGCGGCGCAGGACCGGCTTTTGCCGTCGGGCTGGCCGGCACGCAGCTGCTCGGAAGTCCGGCTGCCGGATGGTGTCTGCTGCTCGCCTGTTTTCTTGCAAATCTCGTACCTGCTGCCATTTTGCTGTATCTTGCACCGTGCGGTTCTGCCGCTGAGATGTCTGTACCCGCAGTTCACCTCAACGCTGTCTGCATCACGGATGCGGCTGCGGGGGCGATGCGCAGTCTCGCGGCAATCTGCGGCATGGTGCTGCTGTTCGGATTGCTGACTGCATTCGGTGCGCTGCTGCATCTGCCGCTGCTGGCGGGTATACTCTGCGGCAGACTGCATATCTCCGCGCAGACCCTTTGTGCGTTCTCTGCGGCGGCACTCGACATCACACAGCTTCACCGCGTATGCACCTGCGGACTGCCTCTGCATACGCTGCTGCCGCTGACTGCGGCGCTGCTGTCCTTCGGGGGCATCTGCGTACACGGACAATGCCTCGCGCTCGGTGTGCGGGAAATGCGTCCCGCGGAATTTCTGTGCATCCGGCTGATCTGCGCACTGCTTGCCGCCGGCATCATGCGGGCGCTGCTGCCCCTCATCCCCCTGCCCGATACCGCCGCCGCTTTTGCACACCGCACGGCACTCTCAGAAAGCGGTTCGCTTCTCCCCGCTGTGCTGATTCTGCTGACAGGTGCGCCGGTTCTGCTGCAAAAGCGCACGCTTCCGTGATTTTCTGCGCTTCTTTCTGATATTTGTTTTACCGGTAATCTGCACAAAAATCCGCAAGGCTGTTTTTTTCTGCCAATTCCCATTTCTTCTAAAAAAGGACTAGACAAACCGAAAAAAATATGTTATAATGGAGAAAATGAACGGCAATTTGCATGGGATCGCTGTGATGCCTGTGCTGTCGGTAAGTGATGAGGTGACCAACATGGGACTTTTTGATGTATTCTCCAAAGGCGGCAAGTATTTTGGTAAGGCGATCGAGCCGAAATGTGAATACTGCGAACACGGCAAGCGATCCAGTGACGGCAACAAGGTACTATGTACCAAGAAGGGTCTTGTGAACGCGGATTACCATTGCCCGAAATTCCTCTATTCCCCGCTCAAGCGTATTCCGGTCAAGCAGATGAAGCTGGTCGGTTTCCTGGAGGGCGATTACGACGAGAGAAGCGATGAGGAATTCGCAAGAAAGGCGGAGGCTGCTCAGAAAGCGGCTGCTGAGCGCGATGCTGCGGCGGCTCAGACGACAGCGCCTGCTCCCGCACCTGCTCCGGCAGCAAAAACCGCTCCTGCGCCCGCTCCGGCAGCAAAGCCTGCTCCTGCGCCCGCTCCGGCAGCAAAACCCGCTCCTGCGCCCGCTCCGGCGGCAAAGCCTGCTCCGGCGGCAGCTCCCGCTCCCGCAGCAAACAACAATCTCGCAGATCTCGCGGCTGCGGCTGAAGCTTCCGGTGCGTATAATCCTGCCCCCGCAGAAGCCCCCAAGACTGAGGATACACCTGCTGCACCCGCCGGCGACGGTATGAGTACGCTGAGCAGTATGTAACATCCCCCCGCGCATATTACATTGCAGTATGAATCATCAGCCTGAGAGCGCCCGCCGCTTTCAGGCTGTGATTATTTCACATCAGGAAGAAAGGAATGAAACCATGACGACGCAGCAACTGACCTATGTGCTGGCAGTCGCAGAATGCAGGAGCATCTCCAAGGCGGCTGAAAAGCTGTATGTCACGCAGCCCTCGCTCAGTCAGTTTATCCATTCACTGGAAAAGCAGCTCGGCATCAAGCTCTTTGACCGCTCCGTTACGCCGATCGCCCTGACAGATGCCGGTCAGCTCTATGTGGAATGGGCGCGCAAAATCCTCGCGATGGAGGAAAGCATGAACAATGCCCTCTCTGACCTCATGGGTCTGGAGACCGGTACGGTGCGCATCGGCGCTTCCTCCTTCCGCGTGCGCTGTCTGCTTGCACGCAGCATCGCGGCATTCCACGCGAAATATCCGCAGATCCGGCTCGCAATTCATGAGGCGGATATGAAGCAGCTCCGTGACCTCCTTGCCGCCGGTTCGATCGACTTTGCAATCGGTTCAGGCGATTTTGAGGAGAAGGCGCTGCACGTTGAGGAACTGGCGCAGGAACGGCTCTATCTCGCTGTATCGCCGCATCACCCGATCACCAAACAGCTCCCCCCGCCCCTCTCTGCGGATGACATCATCCACGCGACTGCCGCCTATCTGCGCGCAGAACCCATTGACCTCGCCTGCGTTCAGGATGAACCCTTCGTGGCGGCAAACGCCGGCGAATATGACCGCGACAGCCTCAATGCCGTCTGCCGTGCCTGCGGCTTTACCCCGCAGATCGCCTACAGCGTCCATACCATCGAGACCGTTTTCTCCTTCGTCAGCGCCAATATGGGCGTCGGGCTGCTGCCGGATTCGCTCATCTATTACGGCAATTTCCAGGAGCATCCGCATTACTATCTGCTGCCCGATGACATCGCGCTCAATGACATCTCCCTCATCTCGCGGCGCAATGCCTTCCTCTCGAAGGCTTCCGCTGCCTATGCGCTGCTCCTCAAGCAGCTCGTAGACGTCGGAACATGGAGCATGGGAGTGTAACGGATTATGCGGAAATACGCCTTTTTGAAGCAGCCTGTCCCGTGCGGTCCCAGAGATCTCATCTACAAGATCATGCTCTATCAGACCCCAAAGGACGGCGTGTTCCTGTTTCAGTATTGCAGCCCCGATGCCGTCTGCTGTTCCTACGATCAGTATTATCATGACGCCGCGGATGTCTATGCGGACTGGAACGATGAGATCGACGAGCGCGGCTGGATCGAAATAGATGATCCGCTGCCGTTTTGTCAGCACGATGCCTTCATCCCCCTGCGCGTCAAGGGCAGGGAGACCGGTCAGCCGCAGTGGGATCAGCTCGAAACCCTGCGGGACGGGGAATGGATCCCCTATCCGTAACCGCACATCCCCCGCGCAGAACACAATATACAAAATAAGAAAGAAAAAAGGGAAGGACAGCCGCCGCCTGTGCGCTGTCTGGGAAGAGGAACACTATGATGACTGATACCATTCGCGCCCGCATCGCTGCGGATTGTCTCTGCGATGTCGGGGCGGCTCAGCCGTGGGCTGAAATGTTCGCAAAACCGTCTGTTTCCGTCGGGTTCATCGGCGGCTCGGTGACATCCGGATTCGCTGCCGACCGATTCTATGAAACTGCCTATCCCCAGATGCTTGTGCAGGGTATGCGGGATATGGGCTATCACGTCAAGGAATCTGTCCTCGCTGCACCCGGCATGGATTCCATGACCGGCAATCTCCTCTGTGATTCGTACATCCTACCGCATCAGCCCGATCTCATCATTCTCGATTTCGCGATCAACGAAATGACCCAGCGCCCCAGCATCCTCGCCTTTGAAAGCCTGCTGCGGCATCTGCTGACGATGCCCAGACCGCCGATCATCTGCCTGCTGCTGCTGCGCAGCCAGAATGACTATAGCTGCGAAAGCTTCATGCTCCCGATGGCTGCTCATTACGGGCTTGCCTGCATCAATCTCCGACGCGGGCTTAATCCTGCCCTCGAACGCGGCGACCTGTCCTGGGAGGAATACGGCGACAGCGAAAGTCACCCTACGCCGGAAGGACATCGCCTGCTGGCTGACTGCCTGCTGCATCTGCTGGAACAGGCAAGACAGACTGAACCGCGCCCGCATCCGGAACTGCCCGCCCCGTGGCTCGATGCCCCCTATACGGCGCTGCATTTCCGCAAGCCCGATGACCGCCCGCTGATCCCGCGCACAGACCCCTATTTTCGCGAGGCGCTCTGCATCGACAAAGAATCCGGTGCGTGGGAGATGACCCTGCGCTGCAAGACACTACTGGTCTTTTATGTCACCCACCGGCTGCCCGAATACGGCGACTGTACCGTGCTGATCGACGGCGCACCGCCAAAGCTCACCCGTATGCTGCAATCGCCGGTGCTGCGCAGCAATTCCATCTACGGCTGGGGCAATGCCCGCTATGCACAGCTCCTGACTGCGGAATCTGCTGCGGAACATACGCTGCGGCTTGAACCGCTCGACGGCAAATTCTATCTGCTGGGCATCGGGTATACAGACTGACAACCGCACACCAAAGGGGACGGCATCCGCTCAGAAGCCGTCCCCTTGTTTTTTTGTGATCAGCGGTACGAGGCAAGGATTTCCTCGTGCTGCTTGCCCGTTCTGCCCTGACAATCGTACTCCTCATAAAACAGGCGCGTCGGCGGCTGATTGACCGGCACAACATGACTGCCGCCTGCGTGCTTATACTGCGTGATGCGGAAGCAGATGCGTCCGTTGTCCACGGCATCCAGCACAACGCTCATATCGCCGTCGGTTTGCTCAGTACCGATCAGGCGCGGCGCTGCCGAAAACTGGAAAAGCACCGGATAGCCAAACGAAAATGTGTGCATGATGGTCAGCACCGGTTTGCGCATCTCTGCGACGCGCTCCTCCTGCGGCGTGTTCTTGAAGGCATCCATCGCAATCAGCTCCGGCATCGCTGTGACCTGAAGCGATTTCAGTCTGGCGCATCCGGAAAATGCCCCGCTGCGAATGGCGCGGAGTGAACGCGGAAGCGTCACCGATTCCAGTGCGGCACAGTTGTGGAAGGCATTTGCGCCGATAACTGCAACACCCTCCGGAATGGTGATCTCGCGCAGCAAGCCGCATCCCTCAAAACAGCCGATGCCAAGTTCACCGTTTGAACCGTCCGGATAGCGCATCTCTCCGGGCATCACGATGTTCTCCAGCGCATCGCAGTCGCGGAAGGCATACGCACCGATCTCGCAAAGCGTATTGGAGATCTGTGCGCGCTTCAGATTGCGGCATTCGCGGAAGCCGTTCTCACCGATGATGCGTACCGTATCCGGCATCTCCAGCTCGGTGATCTCATTCCCGCGGAATTCGCCGCGCTCTACGCGGTCTTTGTTGCGGTACCTGATCTTGTCTGTGCTTGGTTTTTTAGAAAAAAGTCCCATGTCGATTCCCCTTTGTATTGTGATTTCCCCTCGGCATTTGAACTTGAACCCAGCTCTCTTATCTTTTTCTTCCCGTAAATTTTTTCTTTATCTGTTTGATTCTGTCTCTGTGAAAATGTCATGTCCGGCAGCGCGTCTCAGTTGAACTGAACAACGTAGACGATCTGCGTGATGTTATTGCCCTCCAGGAAAAACTGCACTGCCTTGCCTTCTGTCTTGTACATGGCAAATGCGGGCGTTTCCTGTGTGGGCGTGCCGTATTTTGCAACGAGAGCGTCATAGGTATCACCGACCTTGATGCCTTCCGGCGTCGAGACGGTCGCATCCATGAGATCGACCTCGTAAAAACGGTTGAGCGACTGATCATGCTCATCGGGATAGGTGACAACCTGCACACCGCCGTAGGTGTAATAATAGCTTGTGCCGGTGAAGGCGCAGGACGGTGCTTCAAAGGTTGAATCCGGCGTACCGAGCGATGCGAGAACTGCCTCGGACTCTGCACCGGGAACAATCGTCACGCCGTTCAGCACATAGTCATAGTTGATGGCTGCGCCGGCAGATTCTGCCTCTGCTGCGGTCGTTGTTTCCAGTGCGGCTGCCTCTGTCGATGCTGCGGTTGTCGTGGTAGTGGCTGCCGCAGCAGGCTCAGCAGGTTCCGCTACGCTGTCATCCTCTGCTGTGCCGCAGGCGGTCAGCGCGGTCAGAAGCATTGCCGCCGCCAGCACCGAAGTAAATTTCTTGTTCATGGGTAAAACTCCTCTCTTTGACTTGCGTGGATCACTGTGTTTCCTGAGCGGTCAGACCGAATACATTGCCGTATTCCGTGAGATTATTTTTCTGCCACTCTATCTCTGACATATACCGCGCAGCGATGTTGGCGTACTCATTTGCGAGCAGCGGTTCATTGCTGCGGTCGGGAAGCGCATAATTGTCGCGCAGATACCCGCCGAACCAATGCGAGAGTTTCTCTGCGCCGTATACATTGAGATGCAGTCCTGCATCGTAGGTATCGGTATTGTAGTCGATGCCGGTCTCTGCCAGCACCTCCTCATCGAGGAAATTGATGTAAGGAAGGTCATACGCCGCGGCATAGTCTGTGATCTGGTCGTTCCATTCCGGATACCAGTACGGATACAGCGACGGCGCTTTGATCAGCACGAGTCTGATGTCATTCTCCTCGCACAGCGTGCGCATTCTGTTGAGGTAATCCCAGCAGGTTTCGGAGAAGGTGTAGTCCGTCAGCGGCGTGCCTTTCGGCACATTTGCGGCGGGCTTGACATCGGCGCGGAGATAGTACCCCGCAAAGAAATTCGGCTTGACACCGAAGAAATACCGGAAATCCTCCGCGGAGATGCTGCTCCAGCCGGAGTGATAGCGCAGAACCGGAAAAACATAGGAGAGGAAACTCTCCTCCTCCGTCATCGAAGCCTTGATGTTGTTCACCTTGGACATCGACCACCGCATCCCCTCAATGGACATCCGGTTATATTCTTCCTTCTGCGGCTCGCCGTATTTCATCGAAAGCACATTGAATACTGCGACCTTCGGCTTCTCATAGCGCAGGGCATCCTCCAGCAGATAATAGCTCTGCCAGATGAGCTGCTGTGCGCTGCCGCGGATATAGCACGGAATGCCGTAATCCTGCCAGAGCGTGACAGGCGAGAAATTCTCGTAGCATTCGCAGTCTCCGATGAACAGGACATCGTGGTCATAGCCGCTGTTGTAATAGTCTCCGATGAGATTGCCGTCAAGCGAGGGCGGCGTCATATATTTGGGCTGCACAAGCCGCTGGAATACGGCAAGCAGCACCGCTGCCGAAACAGCCATGCCAAGCCCGTATAAAATCACGTTTCGTTTGGTCATGCGATATTCCCCCGCTGCGCTTAAAACTGGTTGTAGATGAACTGGCTGGCGTCATAGCCCAGACCGTATGCACCGAAGACGACAATGATCATCAGCAGTGCGACGGTCATTGCACAGCTCAGCACCGGAGAAATCTCCAGCACCTGTTTCCGCACGCTGCCCTTTCTGCCGCGCAGCGACGCATAGAACAGCGTCAGCGCACCGACGATCAGGATGACGTAGTCTGCGCGGCTCAGCGAGAGCTGCATCAGGCTGCCGTCCCAGAGAACGTGCAGATTCCACTTCGTGAACATCGTCCCGAACATTCTGAAGGTCAGCGGGACATCGCGGTAGCAGTCAAACATTCGCAGGAAGCCCATGAGGAGCGTCGTGCGGAGTGCCTGAAAGCCGTCGTAAGCGTGGGTATTGCTCCACGCAAAGCGCTTGTGAAATTTCGCATACTGCGGTGCGAGAATCTCGGAAATCAGGATGATGACCGCATTCATAAGACCCCACACGATGAAATTCCACGCAGCACCGTGCCAGAGACCCGTCACAAACCAGACAATGATGGACGAGACAAATACCGGCACATATTTGCCGACATTCTTGCCGAATTTCTCTCTGCTCCATTTGGAGAGATCCAGCAGCGGCTTGCAGACACTCACCGGATAGAACAGGTATTCCTTGAACCATGTACCGAGCGTGATATGCCAGCGCCGCCAGTATTCCGAGATATTCTTCGAGAAGAACGGACGGTTGAAGTTTTCGGTAATCGGGATGCCAAGCACCTGACCGATGCCGATGGTGATGTCGATGCCGCCGGTGAAATCGGCGTACAGCTCCAGCGTATAATAGAGAATGCCCAGAAATACGAACACGCCCTGATACTGTTCCGGATCGGAGATCAGCAGCTTGACAGCCGGCAGAATGCGGTCAGCCAGCACCATTTTCTTGGCATAGCCCCAGAGGATGCGCTGTGTGCCGAACAGCACGCGGCGAGGCTGAAAGCCGTTTCCGGCGAACAGTCCCTTTGAGAGATCGTCGTAGCGGCTGATCGGACCCTGCACAAGCTGCGGGAAGAACGACACAAACAGCAGCAGCCGCGCAAAATTCTTCTCTGCGGGATATTTCTCGCGGTAGACGTCAATCGCGTAGCCCATTGTCTGGAAAATATAGAAGGAAATGCCCATCGGGAGCAGGAATTCCGGCACTTTCATGCCGCTGCCGCCGAACAGGCCGATCAGGCTGTTGACATTGCGGACGGTGAATGCGCCGTACTTGATGACGGCGAGGATGCCGAAATTCAGCACCAGACACAGCACCAGCAGCCGGAAGCGGCGCTTGTTCATGCGTGCCTTGTATGCCTTTTTCTCATCGCGGCTCCAGTCCTTCTTATGCAGCGAGAGAACCTGTGTCCGCTCGCGTGCAAAGCCGTCTGAAAGCAGCGTGATGATGTATGTGCTGAGGGCTGTCGTGCCGATATACAGCAGATTGCCGATTCCGGTATACGCATAAAATGCCAGCGACGCTGCCAGCAACAGCATCCAGCGAAAGCGCTTCGGGATCACAAAATACACGATGCACAGCAGCACCAGCCCGATGATAAACGCGGAATCTGTAAACAGCATCAGATGTCCTCAAGCTCCTCGACCATCGCGGCAAGTGCCTGCGCGGAATTGAAGTTTTCGGGGGTCAGTCTGTCTGCGGTAATCACGATGTCGAACTCATTGTTCAGCTCAGAGGTCAGCGTCACAACATCGAAGGAATCGAGAATATGATCGTCCCAGAGACGCTCTCTGGTGCGGAAATCCACGTCCTCATGCAGTTCGGTCAGAATCTCAATGACCTTTTCCAGTGTCTCGTTCATTTTGGTTTCCTCCGTATCATTTTATTTCGCAAGGCTCTCAGTATACATGGCAAGCAGCGACTTGCGGTCGAGTTTTCCGTTGGGGGTATGGGGCATCGCGTCAATCTGACGGATGACATTCGGCTGCATATAACGCGGCAGGCGCTCCTTCAAATACGCTGCCAGCGCCGCTTTCTCCACGCCGCCGCAGTAGTACAGCACAATCTTGTTCTTCACTTTGTCGTAGACACAGCCGACTGCCTCGATGCCGTCATAAAGACCGGCATTGATCTCGATTTCGCCAAGCTCAATGCGGTGACCCATGTGCTTGATCTGGTAATCCTTGCGGGAGACAAACACCAGTTCGCCGTTTTCGTTATACTGTGCGATGTCGCCGGTGCGGTAAATCAGCTCCGGATAGCGCGTTTGCAGCGGATTCTGCGTGAAGACCTCCGCGGTCTTGTCGGGCTGGCCGAAATAGCCCATCGTGATGCACGTACCGCGGATGCAGATTTCGCCCGGCTTTCCTGCCTGCGCCTCCTGATTGTTCTCATCCAGCAGCAGGATGCCGGTATTGTCAAAGGGTCTGCCGATCGGGATGGCTTCGGTGTCCTCAAATTCGCGGTCCACATGGAAATAACAGCTCATGCCGGTACATTCCGTCGGGCCGTAGAGATTCGTAAAGCTCGCCTGCGGCAGCGCCTCCCGCCACAGCCTGAACTGCTTGACCGGAAAGACCTCGCTGCCGAATGCAACCGTGCGCAGCGTTTCCGGCTTCACAAAGCCGAATGTGCCGGTTGCGGAAATCATCGTCAGCGCGGAAACAACCCAGCAGACTGTGTTGATCTCATGCGCATTCAGGAATTCCACGAGCTTGATCGGGAATGAGAACAGCGCCTTCGGGACGAGCCATGTGGTCGCGCCGAATTTCAGCGTCGGATACAGCTCCTTGAGGCAGGCATCGAAATAAAGCGGCGACTGGTTGCCGAACACGGTATCGCCGTCGAATTTCAGCGTCTCAGAGAGATGCTCAATGTAGTCGATGACGGAACGGTGGCAGGCAAGAATGCCCTTCGGCACGCCGGTCGAGCCGGAAGTGAACACAATATAGATCGGGTCGATGTCGAGCTGCTTTGCACGGATCTGCGCGAGGGCAGCGTCATCGGCGGGTGAAGCGGCGATCTCATCATAGAGATAGGATGCGCCGTGATAACCGAATTTTTCAAGCATCGGCTGGGTTTTTGCGTCACAGATGACGGCACGGGGCTTCAACTGCTCCAGAATCATCTCGATGCGGAATGCCGGCATTTCGACATCCAGCGGAACATAATAACATCCCGCGTAAATCACACCGAAAAACGCCGTAATCGCCGCCGGAGATTTCTCCATGAACACGACGACCGGCTCATTGTACAGCGCCTTCTGATGCAGCGCCGTACCGATGCCGCGCGCCTGCGCAGATACCTGCGCAAAGGTAAGCTGCATACTGTCATCTGCAAAGGCAATTTTATCCGGCACACGCGGCAGCGTCTGCTCCAGATATTCCAGCACATTTTTCTGCATTGTCGATCCTTCTTTTCTATCAGCATTTGCGGGCGATGCACCCGCTTTTTTATTCTTTCACACGGTATCCGCAGGCTTCAATCGCACCCTCCGCGAGAACTTCCATCGCATCGAGAAAGCCGTTTCCGACGCCTTGTGTCTGCTTGATGACCGATAGTTCCGTGCAGCCGAGAATCACGCACTCTGCCCCGCGCGCGCGGAGCGAATGTGCAACGGCATGGAACTGTTCCATGTCTGCCGGCTTGCCGGATTTCACATCTTCATAGATGATCTTCATGACCTCGCGCTGTGTTTCCGCTTCAGGAACAAGCGGTTCAATGCCGACTTCCCGCAGCGCAGCCTGAAATGTCCCGACCTGCAAAGTGCCGTCTGTTGCCATGATGCCGGCTTTGCGCATTCCGCGCATCCGCAGAACCTGTGCGCTGCCGGTAATCGGGTTGATGAGCTTTGCACGGCACTGTGCCTGCAAATCGTGCGCAAAACTGTATGCTGTCATGCAGGGAATGACCAGCACGCCGCATCCAAGAGACTCCAGCATCCGTGCGGAATCCAGCATAGCGGGCAGCGGGCTTTCCTCCGTTCTGCCCAGCAGAAACGCCGTGCGGTCGGGCGTCTGCGGACGTGAATAGAGGATCGCCTCAATGTGATCCTGATCGGTTGCCGCAGCCGTTTTGGCGGTCAGAAGCTGCATGAACTGCGCTGACGCCATCGGACCGAGGCCGCCGATAATTCCGAGCTTTTTCTTCATGAATCCGCCCTCCGTCATGCCGGCGTAGAGGGATAGAGACTGCGGTCACGCTCAAAGCAGTTGCCGTCTGTCGCGGAATAGGCATCCAGTTCGGCATCGGTCATGAGGAAGAACTCAAAACGCTTGATGCGCGGGGTGGTATCGAAGTGATACCATGCGCCGTTCACCTTGACGAGATTCCAGTAGTGCGCATTCGACCACTCATTCTGCTTCTCGTGTTCGACCATCATATTCTCAAAGCCTGCGCAGGTCAGCAGCAGGCGCGCATAGGCATAGTAATTGCGGCAGTCGCCGTATCCGCGGTAAATTGCGACAACAGCAGCATACTGCCAGTCCAGAATATCCTTGTTGTCCACATAGACCATGTGGTTCTGCACCTGATAGTACAGCTTCTTGAGGAAGGCGCGCTGATCGGTCTTTTCCGTGCCGTCTTCGAGCGACTTGACAATGTAGTCACCCATGCGCAGCACATCGTCCTCGGAGAGTTCTTTCACCTGATCGAGATTCGGCAGAACTTCCAGTTCCACGCTTTCCGTCGCGGTATTGCCGGCTTTATCGGTGGAAGTGAACTTGATCTTATATGTGCCGGCGGTGCGGATGCTGAAATCTGCCGGCTCTTCCGCCCTGACCTCAACCTCGCCGTCCTTGCCGTCAATCGCCTTGACGCCGTGCAGATAGTCAATCGGGATGCCTGCAATCGTGCGCATCTTCTCAAGGCCCTGGAAAACAGGCGGTTCGCCGTCGCCGCTGATGTTGTAAACAGCATCCAGTGTGCGGCTGTTGCCCGCATCATCCGTTGCGATAATCTGAATCGGGTAGCTGCCCTCTACTGCCGTGACAGGCTGTTCCGAGAAATGATATTCCACCGGCGAAACATCCAGACAGGTCTCGACGAAATCCTCCGGCTTCAAATGCTGATTGAGATAGAAATTGAGCGTCTCCTTCAGTGCAACAACCGGCGCAGAGGTATCCTGCACGACCATCGTAAACGGCAGAGTCTTGTCTCCGAAGGTCACATCTACCGGATAGCTGCCAAGCTCTGTAAAACTGCTGACCGGCTGCGAAAGCACTGCATCTGCATATTCTTCGCCCAGCAGATCTGATGCAGAAGGCGTTGTACCAAGCTCATAGTGCATGACCGCTTCCTGAATCGAAAGCACCGCATTTTCGGTACGGGTCGTGCCGTCGCTGAGCTGCATCAGCAGCGCGATGTCCTGATCTCCGACCTTATTTGCAGGCGGGAGCAGATACCGGATCGCACTGACATAGGGGCGCGTCTGCCCGGTGAGGTAAACATCGGCGTCCGGGATGCCTTCGCCATCCCAGACCGTCACCTTGCTGAGCGCATAATCAGGCGCAGGCGGCAGCCTGTCCGCGTTCGTATCTGCGCCGTAAGCCGTTACGACACTGACCAGCAACAGGATCAATGCGCCGAGAACGATCAGTCCGCTCAGCACATAAGCTGCCCGCAGCAGCGAATTCGCGGTTCGTTTCTTGGACTGTTTCATGTTCAGCCTTCCTTTTGTTTGACCGGATCTGCGTTCAGGCAGTCCGGTGGTATTTTTACAGTCGTACATTTTATTATAACGCTTTTTTCTCATCATGTCAAGCATTATCGCAGAATTGCCGCCGCATGACCTGTATCAGTCCTGCGGCGGCAATCATTTTAGTGATTTTGTTTATGTTTTGGGGAGGAAGGAACGGTATCGTCCTGTCCGTCGAGGTCGTGATGGACGTTTTCGATTGCCTCCGAGGAGATGTGAACATGGACACCGCCCGTCTTTGCCGCGGTCTGCGCATTCTTGAACACGACCTTCAGCAGCACCGGGCAGAGAATCGAACTCGAAATAATCAGGAAAATGGTTGCAACCAGCGGGTCAATGCCGCCCTGCGGTGCAATCAGTACCTGACCGGTTGCGTATACCGCAAGCGCAACCTCACCGCGCGCAATCATGCCGCAGCCCGCACCTGCCGATTCGCGGCTGCTGTATCCGAAACATCGCGCTACTGCACCGCATCCGAGAATCTTGCCGATGACTCCCGCTGCCACAAATGCCAGCACAAACCACAGACTCGACACGGTAAATCCGCTGAAATCTGCGCTGATGCCGATATACGCAAAGAACATCGGCGTGAAGAACATATAGCTGCTGACGATGACTTTGCGGTCCACGAACTGGCTGTCGCCCAGACCGCTCAGCATCAGGCCTGCCATGTATGCGCCGGTAATCGCTGCGATGCCGAAGAATTCCTCTGCGGCATAAGCAAAGAAAAAGCACGCCGCAAATGCAAAAATACTCGTCCGGCGCTTGTGCGGGTAAATCTTGACCATGATGCCGAACGCCTTGCGCAACAGCAAGCCAACAATGATCGTAAATGCGAAGAATCCGGCAACGCTCAGCAGCGTTTTGCCAATGCTGCCCTCGCCTGCGAGACCCGTCAGAATGCTGAGTGCCACGATGCCGAGGACATCATCAATGATGGCTGCGCTCAGAACCGTTGTGCCGATTTTCGTATTCAACTGGCCGAGTTCACGCAGGGTTTCCACGGTGATGCCGACGCTTGTTGCGGACAGGATGCAGCCGATAAACAGCGCATTCATCAGCAGGGTGCGGTCTTTGGCGGCACTGAGTCCGCCCATGAACATCAGCGACACGAACGTTCCTAATGCAATCGGCACAATCACGCCCGCCAGCGCAATGCCGGTCGCCGCTGCACCGCTGCGCTTCATCTCGCTGAAGTCAGTCTCCAGACCGCTGGAAAACAGGATAAATACAACACCAATCTGCGAAAAGCTCTTTAATACGTCCATTTCGGCTTCCGTCGGGTGAATCAGTCCCGCGAAATGCGTTCCCGCAAACAGCGCAGGGCCGATCAGCAGGCCGGCAATGATCATGCCGACCACCTGCGGCAGACCCAGTTTTCGGGTCAGCATACCGCAAGCCTTTGTCGCCAGCAGAATGATGCCGCAATCAAGCAAGATGTTCATAACATTGAAGTCCATGATACGCTCCTATCTAGACACGTCAAAAGCAGGGCACACAATGTGCCCTGCTTTGCAGTTTTGAACGAAAACATACGGAATCGCGCGATTCTGCGCAGAAAATTGCAGTACACGCAAGTATCCGCAGATTACTCGTAGAGCGGATACTTTGCACAGAGTGCGCAGACACCCTCGCGGATCTCATCTGCCTTGGTATCAAACTGCGTTGCTGCAAGATACATATACTCTGCAATTTTCTCCATATCCTCAGTCACAAGGCCGCGGCTCGTGACAGCCGGCGTACCGACGCGGATGCCGCTGGTGACCATCGGCTTCTCCGGATCGTTCGGGATCGCATTCTTGTTGACCGTGATGTAAACCTCATCGAGACGATGCTCCATCTCCTTACCGGTGATGTGAACCGGACGGAGATCAACAAGCATCAGGTGGTTGTCTGTACCGCCGGAAACAAGGTCAAAGCCGCGGTCAAGCAGGCCCTTTGCAAGTGCCTGTGCGTTGTCGATGACCTGCTGTGCGTACTTCTTGAACTCCGGCTTGAGTGCCTCGCCAAAGCAAACTGCCTTGCCTGCGATAACGTGCATGAGCGGGCCGCCCTGAATGCCGGGGAAAATCGACTTGTTGATCTTCTTTGCGATCTCCTCATCATTGGTGAGAATCAGACCGCCGCGCGGACCGCGGAGGGTCTTGTGCGTGGTGGTTGTCACGACATCTGCCAGACCAACCGGAGACTGGTGCAGACCGGCTGCGACCAGACCTGCGATGTGTGCCATGTCAACCATCAGCATTGCGCCGTTGTTGTGTGCGATGTCAGCAAGCCGCTTGAAGTCGATTGCGCGCGGATATGCGGAAGCACCTGCAACGATCAGCTTCGGATGATGCTCCTTTGCAAGCTTCTCAACAGCGTCGTAGTCGATGTACTCGTCATCGCCCAGACCGTAAGAGATGAAGTTGAAATATTTACCGGAAAGATTGACCGGAGAACCGTGCGTCAGGTGGCCGCCGTGTGCAAGGCTCATGCCGAGAACGGTATCGCCCGGCTGGAGCAGAGCGAAGTAGACAGCAGTGTTTGCCTGTGCGCCGGAATGTGCCTGCACATTTGCAAAGCCAGCGCCGAACAGCTTCTTTGCACGCTCAATTGCAATCTCCTCAACGATGTCAACCGCTTCGCAGCCGCCGTAATAGCGCTTGCCGGGATAGCCCTCAGCGTACTTGTTCGTGAGGACGCTGCCCATTGCAGCCATGACAGCCGGAGAAACAATGTTCTCGCTGGCAATCAGCTCCAGATTTCTTCTCTGGCGGGCAAGCTCTTTCTGCATTGCAGAGCCGACTTCGGGGTCTACACTTTCGACATAGCCAATGGTATCAATCAGATCCTGAAACATGATAAATTACATCCTTTCGGTTTATTACCCGATTTGCGGGCATACACCTAGTATTATAGCACATTATTCTGCATATTGCAAGCACTTTTATAAATTTCTCTGCAAACAAACGGGGACACATCGCAATGATGTGTCCCCGTCAGGTTAAGCCTTGAATGAATTATGCCTTGCCGAGATCAGTGTTCGGGATCAGACGTGCAAGGAAGCGCAGGAGCTTGGAGAGGTCGTTCGGATCAATCTTGTCGTTCTTCGCGACATCAGCATTCTTCTCGCCCTTTGCAGACAGAACCGCGGTAGCATCGCCGCCGACGTTTCTTGCAAGGTACACAGCATCCTTAACATCAACAGCATTGTCGCAGTTGACGTCGCCGTACAGCAGATCGGACGGATCATCATCCGTGCTGTGGGTGGATGTGGTCGTGGTCGTGGTCGTAGTAGTGGTGGTGGTGGTAACAGCAGAACCAACAGCAACTTCACCGTCGATCATCAGTGCAGAGTAATCGGTGATGTCGGTCTTACTCTTGACACCAGAGAAGATGATGTCAGCGTTCTCGCCGCTTGCCTTCGGGTACTTTGCGCGGTTCACCGCGACACCCTGAAGCTTGGAAACATCGCCAGCCTTTGCGGTGGAATCAACCTTACCGCTGATGGTCAGAAGCGTGCCGTCCTTGCTGATCCAGTTGGAAGAATCGGTAGAACCGGTTGCCCAGACGATAACGATCTGCTTGCCGGTATCCTTCCACTCGAACAGCGTATCACCGAGGTCGCCCTCAGCTGCCTTTGCGCCGGTATTCGCAATGCTGCCCAGCTCAACACCAGTGATGTCGATCACAGCATCATCATAGTTGATTGCGAAATCAATCGTGCTGAGACCTGCGCTCGGAACGGACGCGAGGTCAACGGTAACCGAGAAGGTCTCACCCGGATTCTTGGTCTCCTTGCCGATCGTGACGGTCACGGGATCCGCAGCGGAAGCGGACAGACCAGCGGTCAGAACGGATGCGGACATTGCCATAGCCATCAGGCCGGAAACAATCTTCATCTTTTTCATGTTTGTACTCCTCCAAAATATATGTTTGGTCTGTGCAGACGGCTTTGCCGCCGCACGCGTGGATGTCGGAAGGTCCCCTTCTTCCTTCCTTCACTCACATGATACCATCTATATCTTAACTGAATCTGAAAAAAAATGCAATGACTTTTTGTATCATCTTTATGACGAATTACACATTCCTCGGAGCAAATTCCGACTTTCTTGTGCAGCAAAGCAATTTTACGCATATTTTCTCTGGAATCAGTACAGATAACGCGCGAAATTTTGGTGATTTGCACAAAGGACAGTACGCGTACCGGTGCTGAATCCGGCCTGCATACTGCCCCTCAACTGTGCGATTTGGATTACTTCAGCATGGAAGCGATTTCACCTGCGAAATCGTCAACGCGCTTCTCGATGCCCTCGCCGCAGATAAAGCGGACAAAAGAGTTGATCGTGATTGCTGCGCCTGCCTTCTTGCCGCAGGCAGCAACATACTGCTCAATGCTCTCGCCATCGCCCTTGACGAACTCCTGTGCGAGCAGGCAGTTATCCTTGTAGTAGACACCGAGCTTGCCCTCTGCGATCTTTGCGAGAACCTGCTCAGGCTTGTTTGCCATCTTGGGATCGTCAGCCATCTGTGCCATAACGATCTGCTTCTCCTGCTCGATGACCTCTGCCGGCACTTCCTCCTTCGTGAGGTAGGTTGCCTTCATTGCATCAGCCTGAAGTGCAACGTCGTTGAGGCAATCCAGAACTGCCTCACTTGCGCCTGCCTCGGAGGTTGCTGCGACGAGAACGCCCTCCTTCTTATTGAAGTGGACATACTCCTTCACGATGCCCTCAAGGCGTGCAAAGCGGCGGATCTTGAGGTTCTCACGGAACTTCAGGAAGATCTCCTGCAGTGCTTCCTCAACGGTGCAGTCCTTGCCGGAGAACTTGGTTGCATTCAGAGCATCCAGATCAGCCGGATTGGTCTCCAGAACGGTCTGTGCCAGGCCCTCGCAGAATGCGACGAACTCCTCGTTCTGTGCAACAAAGTCGGTCTCAGAGTTGACCTCGACGATTGCGCCGGCGGTGTGATCTGCATTGGTCACTGCGATGACAGCGCCTTCAGCAGCGATTCTGTCAGCCTTCTTCGCCTGGTTTGCGAGGCCCTTCTCACGGAGGATGACGATTGCCTTCTCGACATCGCCGTCTGCCTCAGTCAGCGCCTTCTTGCAGTCCATCAGGCCGACGCCGGTGGACTTGCGGAGATCATTGACGTCTTTTGCGGTAAAGTTTGCCATTTTGGTTTCCTCCCGTGTATGATGATTTACAGATTACTCAGCAGCAGCTTCCTCAGCAGCAGCAGCTTCCTCGGCAGCGGCTGCATCTGCACCCTGTCTGCCCTCGATGACAGCATTTGCGATGGTGCCTGCGATCAGCTTGACCGCACGGATTGCATCGTCATTGCCGGGGATGACGTAATCGACATCATCCGGATCGCAGTTGGTATCGACAATCGCAACAATCGGAATGCAGAGCTTCTTTGCTTCTGCAACAGCGATCTTCTCCTTGCGCGGGTCAACGATGAACAGTGCGCCGGGGAGACCCTTCATGTTCTTGATACCGCCGAGGTACTTCTCAAGCTTCTCGGTCTCAAGGGTCAGGTTTGCGACTTCCTTCTTGGGCAGCAGAGCGAACGTGCCGTCAGCTTCCATTGCGTGGAGCTGCTCAAGGCGCTTGATGCGCTGCTGGATGGTCTTGTAGTTGGTCATCATGCCGCCGAGCCAGCGTGCATTGACATAGTGGGAACCGGAGCGGAGAGCCTCCTCCTTGATGGAGTCTGCTGCCTGCTTCTTCGTGCCGACGAACAGAACAGACTTGCCCTGTGCAGAAAGCTCACGAACGAAGTTGTAAGCCTCCTCCAGCTTGCGGACCGTCTTCTGAAGGTCGATGATGTAGATGCCGTTGCGCTCCGTGAAAATGTAGGGAGCCATTTTCGGATTCCAGCGTCTGGTCTGGTGACCGAAATGCACGCCTGCTTCGAGGAGCTGCTTCATAGATACAACGCCCATGTTTTTATCCTCCTGTAGATAAAAGAAATTTGGTTTGTGACCTCCGGGCGCACAGGGAAGAATCCGCCTCACAGCTTGCAAAACGCAGTCTGTGAACCGGGCGGCTGTGCTGAGCCCGTGCGAAGTGCGCTAATATTATACCATATTTCTCCGGAAAATGCAAGTGTTTCCCGTCACAAATCCTGCTGCGGCGAAAAAAAGATCCTTGTGTCGATTGCACAAATCAATCCAGCAGCGGATCTGTGAAGGCGTAATCGCCGTAAAGCGAGAATACCCCCGGCACAGGCGCGTAAACTGCATTTTTAAGTTGCAGACCGCTTTTCAGTTTTATGGTCATCAGACACATTCCCCTGCACCAGAATTCCATTGCCTGCTGATAGCTTTCATCATCGGCATACTGAATCACGCCTTCTGCAAGGGTCAGCTTGCCGGTTTCACCGTACTCCGCACTGTATGCATCATAATACGCCTTTGCAAGCCCCGCCTCTCCGATGTCCGCTCCGAGTTTCGTGAGTTTGCCGCAGAAATCTCCCAGCGCTTCCGCATCCGTTATGACCTCCAGCAGCGTGCCGTCTGCATCGCGCACCTCAATCTGCTCGATTGTCTCCGCGCCCGCAATGCCGTAAGCCGCACAGACATCCGCCGCAGAGGGCGATTCATCCAGCGATGCAAACCCCGCAAGCTCATACGCCGCATACTGTCCGCTCCGCTCCGCAATCACCAGCGGACAGGGTGCTGCATCCCCGAAGGCTTTGCAGGCGTACAGCGGGCAGGAGACCGTCCCCGCCGACGACGGAAAACTCATCTCCCCGATGCGTTCGCCGCAGAGCGATTCATCCGCAGCAGCCGCATCCGGCAGATAGCTGCGCAGAGATGCGCTGTCGCACAGCAGATAATGTGCGCCCTCAAATGTGAACTGCTCATAGCCGGTCTCGTAATTCGCGAGGGTCATATTCGCTGCAATGCGGCTCCACATATAGTACCAGCCGCCCGCCAGCAGCAGCACCAGCGCAACGACGATGATGATGCCTTTGTGTTCCTTGATGATTTCCTTTGCTTTCATAGCTGCCTCCTATATTATATCAGATTGCGGATCACCGTGTATGCGCCCCAGAAAATCAGCACACCGATCCAGAACCACTTGTTCCGCGGGATGATGTGCCGCGCTGAACCGCTCAGATGCATCCAGCGTTCCGCGTACCACAGCAGCGCAAACACCGCCGCAAGCGGAATCATGACATTCTCCCGCAGCGCGCTGACCACATCCAGATGCGTCAGCGCGAAGACACTGTGCGTCATGCCGCAGGACGGACATTTCCAGCCGGTGAATGTGCGCAGCAGACACGGCGGCATAAACGGCATCACAAAGCGCGCATACAGATATTTGATGCCGCAGAGCGCCGCTGCCGCCGCAAACGGCAGAATCGCAAGCGCCGCGGCAGACTGCCGTTTTGTAAGCTGATGCGCGGTTTTTCGCTTCATGCAGGTACGCCTCTCTCCTCTGAATTACTGAAAATCAGAAAAAATATATCGAAAAACGATAATTTTCTATTGACAAACAGAAAGTTTTGTGCTATACTAAGTCCAACAGCCAATCAAGAAGGAGTGTGTACACAATGAACCTCAAATGGACTGCTGAAAAATCCCTGACCCTCACCCGTATGCTGACGCTCGTGATGCTCGTGCTTGCCGGCGCAGCGCTGTTCTGCATCCCGATCATGACCGAATGGTATGATGCCGTTTCCGGTCACGGCCCGATCCGCAGCGTGCTGACCGTCTGCCTGTACCTGAGCGACTTTCTCGGCATCACCGCACTGGCGCAGCTCATGAAAATGCTCGAACACATCGCAAAGCAGAAGGTCTTTGTCGAGGAGAATGCGCGCTGCCTGCGCCTGATCTCATGGTGCTGCTTCGCCGTCACCGCGATCTGGATTTTCCTCGCGTTCTTCCGCGAGCTTGCTCTGTTCGTCGCGTTCAT
The DNA here is from genome assembly GCA_002395085.1 of Ruminococcus sp. UBA4275. Taxonomy (GTDB): domain Bacteria; phylum Bacillota; class Clostridia; order Oscillospirales; family Ruminococcaceae; genus Firm-04. Next base: position 30,504 of record DGVV01000150.1, read on the forward strand.
CGCCGCTTTCGCCGGACTGGTCGTGCGCGTCGTGAAGAATCTGCTCGCAATGGCAATCGAACTGCGCGAGGAAAATGACTACACGATCTGAAAGGAGCGGAGAATATGCCGATTATTGTCAATCTCGATGTGATGATGGCGAAGCGGAAAATCTCCGCAGGTGAGCTGGCAGAACGTGTGGACATCACACCCGCAAACCTCTCCATCCTCAAGAACAACAAAGCAAAAGCCGTGCGGTTTTCCACGCTGGAGGCGATCTGCCGCGAGCTGGACTGTCAGCCCGGCGATGTACTGGAGTACGTCAAAGAGGAGTGATCTCACGGAAAACTATGCATCATACACTGTCTCAGCGCGCCGCAGAAAGCCGCTGAACCTGAAACGAGGCATTCTGACCGCCGCGGCTGCTGTACTGATCCTGTTCCCGCTGCTTATCATGAAAGCGATGGTGCCGACAGACTGGCGCATCTTCACGGAAAGCCGCATCGAAACGCTGGAGCATACCTTTCATATGGATCTCAGCGATGCAGACCCGGAGCGCTACTGGATTCCCGCCATCGCACAGGATATTCACGAGCGCTTCCGCTTCACCGTGGATGATTACAGTGCATTCATGGAAAACTGCTTCTCCGGAGAGATCCTCAAAGCGCCGGAAGACGCAGATCTCTCCTTTGCAGCCTACAAATGCAGACCGTATCCCGACAGCAGGTATACGCTGTACATCGAATTTACCGGGCAGTACGGCAGATACCTCGCGGCACTCACAAGCTACACCGAATGACGGAGGATCTACCCGTGAAACACAAAAAAGCAATCTTCTGCACAGGAATCTGTGCGGCAGCACTGGCGGTCTCCGCAGCCTTCTGCAAGCCCGTCCGCTGGATGCTGAATCCGATGCCCCGCGTAAACGGCACGGTACATATCAGCATCGACGGGCAGCCCTGCTGCGAGCTCACCGCCAAAGACTGCAAGATCAGACGCAGCGAAATCACCGGCTCTCATCACCAGTTTGCCAGGGACATCACTTATACTATGGATGACAGCACACTGCCGCAGATTGAGATCGTGGTTGCAGGGCCGAAATGGTGGAGCGCAGCGCGGTATGATCTCACCTATGATTTCGATTCGCACGGCTGGAACGCAGACGCAGACGGCACTGCCGAGATCGTCAATGAACGCGGCGAGTGGCAGACAGTCCCCGTTGACAATCTGCGGGTTCTGGGCAGCGGAGAGACCGCTAACATTCCGGAATATACAAACCTGCTGCATCCGGAACTGACCTTACAGAACAGTCTTGGCATCTGGGGGTGACCGCATGGAACTGAAACGCTGGCAGAAAATCGCAATGTTCTTTATGAGCATTCCGCTGCTGCTTGTGCTGCTTGGCATCATCTTCGCCTGTGTCAGAATGACGCAGGAGGGCTTGTGGGAGGAGCTGCCGTATCACTTCTGGCGCGGCGACCATCTCAACTGTGAATTGCAGGTCACCGTGGATGGTCAGCCTGTCACGCTCACAGCGGAAAATGTCACCGTCACGGACGGAAACGGTGCGGCCGGCAATCTCACGCTGAAAGACGGCACCGCCAGATGCAGCATCGCGGGCGGCGAAAAGACAAATCAGTACATGACCGTCACTGTGCAGCCCGAAGGAGTCGCCGCACCTGCCGTGATCCCGTTTGACATCTTTCCGGCGAGCGGCTGGGAGGTCGCGGAGATCACACTGCTGGCAGAGATCAGCACCGCAGACAGCACAGTGAACTGTACCGGCGATATTCAGATGTATCACGCAGAAGGCACGCTGCAAACAAGCGGGCAGCTCGGCGAAAAGCTGCCGGTACTGAAATTCAGCAGCGTATAACAAAAAAGGAGCGATCAGTATGGAATCCGAAACCCCGAAAGTCTCACTGGAAAAGCCCGCAGCCGCAGCCTTGCCGGCGGAGGACTACAGCTTCACTTACGTCCCGAAAGCCCCGAACACACCGGCATTTGACATTCAGGCGCATGACAGCCTCTTTGCATGGCTCTCACTGATCTTCGGCTTTCTGTTTGTGCGGTTTGTCATGGTATATGCAGACGGCTTCGTCACGACCGGCGTGTTCCTGCTGCTGCACACCGCCTGCATGATCTACATGAAGAAATCCGGATGTAAGATCCTGCCCGCACACCGCCTGATGAGCGCGGTTATCATCGCATTCAGCTTTGTATTCTCCGTCACCGCAAGTGAACTGCTGCACGGTCTGAATTTGGTCTTTCTGATGTGTGCGCAGGTCTGGCAGGTCACTGCAATCGGCTCCGGCACGCACTTTGTCACGCGCTTCCTGCCGTATGATCTGAGCGATTCGGTACTCGAAGCACCGTTCCGCTGCTTCGGCGCGGGCAAACAGGCCATGTCGGAATCCGTAAAGCGCTCAGGCTCTGCATCCGCCGTCAAAACCGTGCTGATCGGTCTGCTGGTAACATTCCCCCTGACCGGTCTGGTCGGCGGACTGCTCGCAAATGCCGATTCCGGCGTGGAAAATATGCTCCGCAGTGCCGGTTCGCTCCTCACGGATCATGTGTGGATGACGCTGCTGCAAATCGCCGTCGGAATCCCCGTGGGATGCTGGTTCTTCGGCATGGTCTATGCCGCCGCAGACCGCACCGTGCATCCGCTGAAAAGTGAAGCCGAACACGAAAGCGATCTGCACCGGCTGCGCACCATCCCGAACCTCGGTCTGTACGCCGGCGTCACCCCGATCTGTGTACTGTATCTGCTTTACGTCATCTCGCAGACGAACTATTTTCTCTCCGCTTTCACAGGCAGACTCCCCGCCGATATGATCTATTCGGAGTACGCACGGCGCGGCTTCTTTGAGCTTTGTGCAATCGCCGTCATCAATCTGCTGGTCATTCTCGTGCTGACCGGCTGCGCCCTCAAAGGCGGCGCGGAACGCCCGAAAGCACTGACCTTCTACGCGGTCATGCTGAGTGCATTCACGCTGTTTATCCTCGCAACCGCATTCGCAAAAATGCTGCTCTACATCAACGCCTACGGTCTCACGCCGCTGCGCCTGTACACCTCATGGTTCATGGTGCTGCTGGCAATCGTGTTCCTCGTATTGACGGTGCGTCAGTTCACGCGGAGCATCCATACGGCGGCAATCCTGACGACGGCATTTACGGTGCTGTTCGCGGTGCTGTGCTTCTCGCGTCCGGATGCGCTGATCGCAGAATACAACATCTCCCGCTATGAGCACGGCACGCTTTCCAATCTGGATTATCCCGCGCTGACTGCGCTTTCCGAGGACGCCCTTCTCGTGCTGAATGCGCATTCCGATACGCTCCGGCAAATTGATGCAGAGGAATATTGCCGCGATGCCGCCGCAAATTGCATCCGCAGCTACGAGGCGCATCCCGACAGGAGCTGGAATCTCAGCGCACAGCTTCTGAAAGCGCAGGCCGGCTCATAAGATCACCCGCTTCACAATTTTTCAACCAAGGAGGAAACAATCATGAAACGCAGTAAAAACGCCTTTACCAATCCCTTCGTCATCGCAGCAATGTGCTTTGCGAGCATCGGGCTGCGCCTTGTCATCGCGGCGATACCGTCCGGTCTCCTCATGATCTCGCAGGCACGCAAGTACGCAAACGGTGCGCCGGTCATCACACTGGATGAGAATTACCATGTCAAGCCGGATACAACCGTTGCACTGAGCGAATTTGCCGCTGCGGAAAATGTCAGCAACTTCGGCATCGACAGCGTACAGTGGGCGGACGGCAGCATCGCAGAGCTGAGCATCAGCGGCGACGGACAGTCCATCAACATCGGTGACCGCACCGGTGCCGTGGCAGTGCGCCTGCACTACGACAAGCAAGTCGGAGAGGCAAGCCCCTGCACCGTCTATGTCTACGTGGATGAATGAGCCATGAAACGTGAACACAGCATCAGAACCGGCATGGGCGCCGCATCGGCGCTGCTGCTGGCAGCAGAAGGATGGGTCATCTTTTCTGCAAGTACCCATGCACTCCACGAATACCTGGCGATCCTGTTCAGCATCGTCATCATCCAGACATTGCTTTACACAGTCATCCGCTTCTGCTCCCCATCATCCCCGCACTACGGGCTGACGCTTCCGGGCCTGACCTTCATCGGTCTGAGCATCCCGCTGCTGACCGGCGGCTTTCTGCTGCTGTCCTCCATGCAGGCAAAGGATTATTCCCGCATCCTGCTCGTGCTGATCCCCTGTATCACCGCGCTGATCCCGTGCTATGGCTGTGAACTGCTCCTTCGGGGCGTCTTCAGGCCGCACTGCATCGCATCGGCAGCCGCGGGAATCTTCGGAATGCTGCTGGCAATCTGCCTCAGCGAATTCGCCTTCGATCTGAATAATCCCGCACGGCATCCCATCGGGCTGCCCGTTTCGGTGATCGGTCTGGCAATCTCCGGCATTCTGACACTGAGCGCCGCAGGCGTCATTCTATATTATACCATAAATGCACCGTCCGGCGCAAGACTGCGCACAGCATTCAGGTCGGCAGTCACTATGCTGATCTCCGCAGGCATCAGCATCCCGCTCTGGGGATATGTCTGCTTCTGGGGCGGCCCCGATCTGCTGCACCGGATCTTCTAAAGGAGAAAGCATCATGGAATACACACAGCAAAAGCACCGCATCCGCACCGGCATGGCAATCGCCTCTGCGGTGCTGCTTGGCATCGAGATCCTGATCGGGATGTGCGCGGGCGGCTGGGTGCGCAGTTATCTGGGCGATGTCCTGATCGTAACGCTGCTGTACACCCTCGCACGGACATTCCTGCCGGAGAAGCCGCGGTACGGTCTGCTGCTGCCCGCGGCGATCCTGCTCTTTTCCTTCGGCGTGGAATTTCTCCAGCTCTGGGGCTTCTGCGATAAACTCGGCATCACAAACCGCTTCCTGCGCATCTGCATCGGCACGGGCTACTCGAATCTCGACCTGCTGTGCTATGCCGCCGGCATTTTGCCGTGCGTCATCTGCGAAATCATCCTGAGGAGGAAATACAAGTGAGACGAAATAACCGGATAGGCCGCATTGTGGAAAGCATCCTCTCGCTGCTGTTTATGGCCGGAGTATTCTATATGCTCTGGTGCATGGCGCATTCCGACCACTGAAAGGAGCGCATCCATGCAAAAGACCATTTCAATGGTTTCGGCAGTCACGCTGCTGACCACTGCGCTCTGCCTGACCGCCTGCCGCATCCCCGACCTGCCGGATGACCCCATCGTCTTTCCCAAATGCACGGTGCAGAATACGCCGGATGACAGCTATATCGGCATCGAATGGGACGGGCGCACCTATGTCATGTACGGCGCGCTGAAAAACGGCGTGAAGTACGGCGAATGCCTCGGATACATCGAAGGCGACGAAAATGACCGCATCTACACGGTTGAGGACTGTCCGGCGGAACAGTATCTCATCAATTTCTATGTTCACGGCGAAATGGAACAGGCCGTCGTGATGCGGGAACTCGGCACAAAGGGCAGTTCCGCGCCGGATATTGCAGACGCTTACGGCTATGAGATCTGGAAGGCGGAATAAACCGGAGGTGATCCCATGATACTCGGCACATATATCCTGATCCTTTCGGCCGGCATTTTCGGGCTGAAGCGCTGGAAACGCGCATCGGCGGCAAAGCACGGCAAGCCCGGCAGCGGATATCAGGTCTGCGCGGCGCTGTTCGCCGTCCTGATGTCCTTTGCCGGTATCCTCGCCCCGATGATGCAGCTCATGGTCTACGATTATTACCTGATCTTCACCGACAAGCGCCGTGCGACTGTGAAAACGGTCACGGGCATTCATGAGAGCGACGATGTGCGGTATAAAAAGTATGTCAGCACGTTCGGCGGGCCGGACGGTTCAAACCGCACGCTGGAGCTGAAATGCCGCACCGACCCGATGGCCATGCTAGAGACCTGCTGTGCCGGAACCGTGAAAACCGTCACGCTCGACGGTATGATCTATGACGCAGCGGCACTGGAAACGCAGGATGCGGATGCGCTTGCGGACTGCCTGAAAGGAGATCTGCACCGTTATACGAACCGGCCGAACTGCACCGGCTTCTATGAATATACGTACAGTGGCCGGCGTTTTTGGCTGTTCTGCTATGAGACCGGCGATGAGTGGTACAGAATCGAAATCCGCGCCTGAGGCGGGCACTGCCCGCCTCAGCTTGTAGATAAAGTGTCTCCGACGGATTTATATTGAGGGCTCCGCTCGCTTCGCATGAATTTGCAGGCAAATTCACCTCAAACTCCCGCTTAAGGGCTAC
>DGVV01000150.1:36947-37550 GCA_002395085.1 Ruminococcus sp. UBA4275
GGCAGCGCCCCATTATAATCATCGCATAGCGATACTGCCTTACCGCCAGATGCTTTCGTCGTACCAGTCATCGGTCAGCTCCATCTCCTCGCTGAAACCGATATAGCGGTACAGCTCCATGCAGTCATCGGGGTCGGCATCCGGATCATCGCCCGCATCAAAGCTCAGATAGAACCGCGACGGACGCTCCTTGTCGATGGTCACATCAGAAAACTGGAAGATCTCGCGGCGTGCAGAGTCATAGCAGCAGATCAGGTCTTCTGCATCCGCGTAATCATGTGCTTTTTGAATCAGCTCCGGCAATGCCTGACGCAGCCGCGCGGCAAATTCATACGGTACATCGGAAAGAATCTCCTGTTCATCTGCGTAGTGCAGGAAATGCACGTTTGCATAATGCACCGGATCGCCATACGGGATAGTCGTGCGGAGATGATCGAATCTGCCGTGCTTTTTGACCTCATAAAACTGATCGCGCTCCCACGCTGTCAGAAGTGTCTGTTCGTTCATGTTCCTGCTCCTTTCGGGTATAACTGCGGGGCGTATTTGCCTGCAAATGCGCCCCGCGAAATCAGAATTCTGTTTAGGCAACACCGCACAAAGCCC
>DGVV01000150.1:37739-56427 GCA_002395085.1 Ruminococcus sp. UBA4275
CACCAGCTCTGTGCGGTATTGCCTTTATTTGATGAACTCCGCCGCGACCTCAGCAGCAGCATCCAGTGCAGCCTGCACCTTTGCCGCATCACCGATGCCTGCCATTGCGGAATCCGGTCTGCCGCCGCCCTTGCCGCCGGTCAGTGCCGCGAGCTTCTGGACGATCTTGCCGGCGTGTGCGCCCTTTTCGAGGGCTGCCTTCGTCGCGACGCAGTAGAGCTGACCCTTCTCACCGACACCTGCCAGCACTGCGATCACAGCGCCGTCATTGCTCTTGATCTGGTCGCCCATCTTGCGCAGCAGATCGGCATTTGCGCCCTCCACTGCCGCCGCAGCGACCTTCACGCCGCTGACATCCTTTGCCGTCTGCATGATGTCACCGAGCGCATTGCCCGCCATCTTCTGGCGCAGCGATTCGACAGTCTTTTCGGTCTCGCGGAGCTGTGCCGCAACTGCCGTACACTTTGCAGGCAGCTCAGCGGGATTTGCGAGCTTGAGTGCCTTTGCAGCTTCCGCGAGCGTATTCTGGGTCTCTGCGAGCAGCCTGAGGACATTTGCACCGGTCAGCAGCTCGATTCTGCGGACGCCTGCCGCAACCGAGCTTTCGGAAACGATCTTGCACAGACCGATCTGTGCAGTATTGGTAACGTGCGTACCGCCGCAGAACTCGATGGACTCATCGCCTGCGGTGACAACGCGGACGACATCGCCGTACTTCTCACCGAACAGCGCCATTGCGCCGAGCTTCTTTGCTTCCTCGATCGGCATTTCCTGCGTGGTGACAGGCTGTGCGGCGAGGATCTCGCTGTTGATGATCGACTCGACCTTTGCCAGCTCCTCAGCGGAAACCGCGGAGAAGTGCGAGAAATCGAAGCGGCAGCGGTCTGCATCGACCAGCTGACCTGCCTGATGCACATGGTCGCCCAGCACCTTGCGAAGCGCTGCCTGAAGCAGATGTGCGGAGGTGTGGTTGCGCATGATTGCGTGACGGCGCTCTGCATCGACCTGTGCCGTGACAGCATCACCGACCTTCAGCGTGCCGTCCTCCAGCGTACCGATGTGCATGATGTGGCCGTCGCCGTCCTTGCGGGTATCCGCAACGCCGAAGGTGACCTCAGCCGTTCCCTCTGCGTAGATCGAGATTTCGCCGGTATCACCGACCTGACCGCCGCTCTCTGCATAGAACGGGGTGGTATCCAGCACGATGACGGCATCCGTGCCGGCTGTGAGCGTATCGACTTCCTTGCCGTCTGCGAGGATGGCGAGGATCTTTGCGGAATCCGCGGTCTTTTCGTAGCCGGTGAAGACGGTCTTAGCCGTGCCCTTCGGTGCGGTGAGATCGCCGCCCCACGAGGTTTTGACCTTGGATGCGCGGTCTGCTCTTGCGCGCTGCTTCTGCTCCTCCATGCAGGCGCGGAAGCCTTCTGCATCGACGGTCATGCCCTGTTCCGCAGCCATTTCCTCGGTCAGGTCAATCGGGAAGCCGTAGGTATCGCTGAGCGTGAAGACATCCTTGCCGGAGATGACCGTGCTGCCCTCAGCCTTGCACTTTGCAATGACCTCGGTGAGCATTTCCGTGCCGCGGTCAATCGTGCGCGCGAAGGATTCCTCCTCGTGACGGATGATGCGGATGATCAGCTCCTGCTTCTCCTTCAGTTCCGGATAAGCAGCCTCATTTTCGTGAATGACGGTCTCCGCGACCTGATACAGGAACGGCTCGCGGATGCCGAGGAGTCTGCCGTGACGCGCCGCGCGGCGCAGCAGGCGCTTGAGGACATAGCCTCTGCCCTCATTTGCAGGGGTGATGCCGTCTCCGACCATGAAAACAGTCGAGCGGATGTGGTCGGTGATGACACGGAGCGAGACATCGGTCTTCTCGTTCTCGTGGTAGGTGATATTTGCGATCTTGCAGATGTGCTTCATGATATTCTGCACGGTATCGACCTCAAAGAGGTTATCGACGCCCTGCATCACGCAGGCGAGACGCTCAAGGCCCATGCCGGTGTCGATGTTCTTGTGCTTCATCTCCGTGTAATTGCCCTTGCCGTCGCTGTCAAACTGCGAGAACACAAGGTTCCAGATCTCGATGACGCGGTCACAGTCGCTTGCCTGCTCGAAGCTCTCGAACGGGCCGTAAGCCTCGCCGCGGTCGAAGTGGATCTCGGAGCAGGGGCCGCACGGGCCGGAGCCATGCTCCCAGAAGTTATCGGCTTTGCCAAGGCGGATGATGCGCTCATGCGGAATGCCGATCTCCTTTTCCCAGATCTGCTCTGCTTCGTCGTCGCTCTCGAAAATGGTGATCCACAGTCTGTCAGCCGGAATCGCGAGCTTGCCGGTCAGGAATTCCCATGCCCAGCTGATTGCCTCGCGCTTGAAATACTCACCGAAGGAGAAGTTTCCGAGCATCTCGAAGAATGTGCCGTGGCGTGCGGTCTTGCCGACGCGCTCAATGTCAGGGGTGCGGATGCACTTCTGGCAGGTGGTGACACGGACATTGGGCGGCACAGCCTGCCCGAGGAAGAATTTTTTGAGCGGCGCCATGCCGGAGTTGATGAGCAGCAGCGAATTATCGCCCTTCGGAATCAGCGAGGCACTTGCCATGCGCGTGTGATTCTTGCTTTCAAAGAAAGAGAGGTACTGCTCACGCAGTTCATTGAGACCTGTCCATTCCATAATTTTCAGACATTCCTTTCGTACATGAGTTCACGCGGAACGTGCGTCCGCGCACAAAACTACATCCTATAGTATAGCGCAATCGGCGGCTTTTGTCAAGCCGGAATTTGGCTCTGATGCGGGGGATTTGCATAAGCTGTAACCATTTTGTTAAATTTGGGAGGGGGATGCATAAAAGGTGTACAGATTTCATCTGACAGAAAATACAAAATCTGTTGCGGCAGCCAAAATGCGTTACAATGCGGTGCGGATTGCTTGACATTTTCAGGCGGATGTGGTAGAATGCGGACAGAGTGAGAGAGCGGGTATCAGTGCGGACGGATGCGTCTGCACATTCTTATGCTCCCTCCGTTAGCAAAATCTAACTGCAACAGCGCGGACATCACAAAAGCAGGATGTCCGCCGTTTACAGGATCGGGGTTAGAATGATCTAACCTTTTTTTAGGGATGCGAGTTAGTTTAACCTAACATTTTATCGTGTGAAGTTAGGCGAAACTAACATCAGGGAGGTGCGCTATGACAATGACTCGGACACGGCGAATGTGCAGCCGGATCTGCGCAGCCGCTGCTGTGATGCTGGTGCTGCTGCTGCAAATGACCGGTATCAGCGCGTATGCCGCAGATTATTACGGCTCATGGGAGGAATACAAAGCTGCCGGCGGTACGGCATCGACATGGAATGATGTCGCGGGCGCGATTGACGCGGTGCTGGAGGCATCGTATCAGATGTACGAGGCAGGCGATCAGGAAAATGCCTACACGGCAGTCCTCTCCACCTACAATTTCTACTACGAGACATCCGGATTTGAACGCACCGTCAACAGCTACTCCGGTTCGGAGGTCAGCAAGGCGGAATTACAGTTCAAGACCGCGCGCAAGGCTGTCAAGAAGGGTCTGACAGTTGATGAAGTCCGCACGGAATTCGATGCGCTGAGTGAGATTCTGCACATTCAGGCAAATCACCTCGACGGCGTCGGAGATACCGGCGAAAGCGGGCTGACCTTCGGAGAAGGCAAGGCTGCGGATGCAGTCCCCGCAGAAACAACCGCAGTCTCCGCGGAGAATGCAGAGACCGCATCTGCGGTGACGGTTACCACCGGCGGCAATGCTGTTGCAATCGGCGGCGGCAGCACGAACGGCTGGGTCACATTTCTGGGCTGCTTCGGCATCATCCTGCGCGAGGGTCTGGAGGCGATTCTGGTTGTCGGCGCAATTATTGCATATCTGGTGAAAGCCGGTCACAAGGATAAGCTGAAATCTGTGTACGCCGGCTGTGTGCTAGCGATCATCGCGAGCTTTGTGTGCGCATGGCTGCTGAGCCTGCTGAAACTCGCCAATACGGCAAATCAGGAGATCATCGAGGGCGTCACGGCGCTGATCGCGGTGCTGGTGCTGTTCTATGTTTCCAACTGGATGATCTCGAAGGCGGAAGCTGATACATGGAACAAGTACATTGACGATCAGGTGAAGCAGTCGGCAGCGACCGGCAGCACGTTCACGCTGGCGTTTACGGCATTCCTTGCGGTATTCCGCGAGGGCGCAGAGGTGATCCTGTTCTATCAGCCGCTGCTTGCAGACGCGCAAAGCACAAGCTGGGTCTGGGGCGGCTTCTTCACGGGCTGCATTGTGCTGGTATTTGTTTTCCTCGCAATCCGCTTCCTCAGCGTCAAGCTTCCGCTGCGCCCGTTCTTCCTCGCAACGAGTATCCTCATGTTTGTGATGTCGATTTCGTTCCTCGGTTCGGGCATTAAGGAACTGATCGAGGGCGATGTCATCGACATGACCTCTCCTGCATGGCTGCAAGCCATCATTCCCTTCAACGATGCACTGGATGTGCTGGGCATCTATCCGGTGCTGGAAACGCTGATTCCGCAGCTGATCCTCATTCTCATTACGGTGATGATCTTCGTGATGCAGAAGTGGACAAACAAAAACAAGACCGAAGCGGGCATCCTCGCGATCGTATTCGGCGGTCTGGGACTCCACAAGTTCTATCTCGGCAAATACGGTCAGGGTCTGATCTGCGCGGCATTCTGCTGGACGTTCATTCCGGCGGTGATCGGCGTTGCAGAAGGCATTCACTGGCTCTCCAATTCGCAGGAACAGTTTGAGGAGGAGCTGAAGCCGAAGCCGAAAAAGGCGGCGCAGAAGCAGGCATCCGCGAAGAAGAAAGCGGCTGCAAAGTAACCATTGTCCTTTACCGGCAGTCTTGCCGGCTGACATAAAGGAACCACACGCCAAATGCTGCATTTGCACACGCTGCGGCAGGCGGCACTTCCATGCATTCATTTGCAAATTTTTGAGGAGGTATTGAACCATGGCGAAGAAAAAGATGATCGGCATTGCGCTGGTCGCAGCGATGGCACTGTCTTTCGCAGGCTGCGGCGATCAGACCAGCACCACGGCTGACACCGCAACCACCCCCGCTGAGACTTCTGCGGCGGACACCACTGCTGCACCGGAGGAGACCGATGCAGTCGTCAAGACTGAGGCACTTGCAGACGATGAGGTCGGCGGCGGCTTCACGGAGTATCCGATTTTCGAGGACATCGAGGAGGGCTTCCTGAACGTTTCCGCAGTTTACTTCCAGCCTGTTCCGATGTCCGGCGGCAACGAGAACATCGAGGACTTCAACATTCACCTTGAGGCAGACGTCTCCGCACTGGAGAACAAGCTTGGCTTCGGTGTCGGCGACTGGGTTCCGTACATGACCGTTGACTACAAGATCACCAAAGCTGACAGCGGCGATACCGCAGCAGAGGGCTCTTTCATGGTCATGAGCGCTTCTGACGGCCCGCACTACGGCGCAAACATCAAGCTGCCGGATGCAGGCACTTACAATGTGGAGTTCACCTTCCACAGCCCGGAGGAGAACGGCTATCTGCTGCATACCGATGCAGAGACCGGCCCCGGCGGTTCTTTCGATGATTACTTCAAGGACGGCAACCTCAAGGTGACGTATGAGGGCTGGGATTACATCCCGCAGGAGTGGTAATCTCCCCGCTGTCATTTGAAATGTCAGGTACTTCGATTACAAGCGGGACATTGTGATCTTTCCTTCTGATTCTTTGAATGCGCTGACGGTTCGGGCTGAACTGTGCAGCGCATTCGTGCGTTTTGACAAAACGGAAATCTGCATATAGATTTCTCACAATGTGCAGACAGAATATCAGAAATGCTGTCCTGCAATCCGGCTGACCGCAGCCGAAACAAGGTGGTGTAACAAACTTGCTGAAATATTTGATTGAGACAACAGAAAGCCTGATGACGGCAGGTCTGCTGATCGGTCTGATCCTCGGCTTTGCAGGATCAGCCTGCGGACTGTTCTCACAGCAGAAAGCCGGTCTCATTGCGGCACAGAACGGCAAAACTGCCCGCCGCATTCTGGGCATCGGCGTCTGCGCGGGACTCATCGCAGCGGGTGTGATGGCGTACATGAAAAATGCAACGCGCAAGATCGACACTTCCCTCTGGAATCTGCGCAATTTTACGGCATCGCTCGTGATTCTGCTGCTGTTTTTCATCTTCTGGGCGATCCGCAGCGGCTTGCAGAAGAAGAAGCCTGCCGCGGCGAGGGTTCTCGAAACGGCAGCCGCTTGTCTGCTGGCGCTGCTGGAGATCAGCTTTTTGCTGTATGCGCTGCCCGATACGCTCGGCGCACCGTATGTCATCCTGATGACGGAAAAATCCGTTCTCTCGACAAATTTCCTCTATAAGCTGACCGGCATTGTGCTGGGAATTCTGCTGGTATTCCTCGCGGGGCTTGCCGTCAAAAGCTGCACGCAGCGTCTCAGATCGAAGCAGGCGACGCTGCTGATGAGCCTTGCACTTATCGTGAATGCAGTGCGGCAGGTGACGGTTTGCCTGCGCATTATGCTGACAAAGCGGATCATCGCCTCGAACAAGACGCTGTTTGAGATCTCGAAATTTTCCTCGAATCACGACAAACTGTTCCTGTATCTGGTGATGGCGGCCACAGCGATTGTGCCGCTGCTGCTCTGGCTGCACAGCCTGAATGTGAAAGAACCCTACAATACCCCTGCGGAACACCGCAAAATCCGCTGGAAATGGAAAGTCAGCCGGCGCTGGTCGGCATTGGCAGGAATCTGTCTGGTGTTCACGGTATTCAGCTTTGTGATTCTCAAGCCGATCACGACCCGTGCGGTGGAGCTTTCGCCCGTGGAGGATGCAGAAGTGCGCGACGGTGCGGTCTATGTGCCGTTTGAGCGCGTGGAAGACGGACATCTGCACCGCTTCGGCTATGTGACGGAAGGCGACACGCAGATCCGCTTCATCGTCATCAAGAAGCCGAATTCTTCCAGCTACGGCATCGGTCTGGATGCCTGTGACATCTGCGGCGAGACCGGCTATTATGAGAAAGACGGACAGGTCGTCTGCAAGCTCTGCGATGTTGTCATGAACATCAACACAATCGGCTTCAAGGGCGGCTGCAACCCGATTGTCATTGAATACCGTCTGGAAAACGGCAATATCATTGTTCCGGTGGAGAGCCTGCTGGAATATGAAAAGGAATTCAAGTAAAGGAGGCGTCCGAACATCATGTTTTTGCGAATGATCCGCGGCACGCTGCTGCGGCAGTGGAAGAAAATGCTGATGATCGCGTTTACGATTGCGCTGGGCGCTTCGCTTGCCTCTGCAATGCTGAGTGTCATGCTGGATGTGGAGGACAAGGTCAATCAGGAACTCAAAACCTACGGCGCGAATATTACAGTTGTGCCGAAAGCTGCATCGGTGCTGAACGAACTCTACGAAGTGGAAGGCGGCGAGGCTTCCGGTGCATATCTCGCGGAAGGGGAACTCGGCAAGATCAAGACGATCTTCTGGGCATTCAATATTGTGGACTATGCGCCCTTTGTCAATGTGAATGCGGCGCTGGATGACGGCAGCACCGTTAAGACAGTCGGAAGCTGGTTCAATCACCACATGGAACTGCCGACCGGCGAACAGCTTGATGCCGGCATTACGAGCCTGCGAAGCTGGTGGGAGATTGTGCAGGGTGCATGGCTGGATGAACAGAAGGAGGGCGATGATGCCGATGTCTGCATGATCGGCACAGCGCTTGCGAAGAAGCTCGGCAAATCCGCGGGCGATACGCTGCATCTCACCGGTTCGGAAAGTGACCGTTCTCTCCGTATTGTCGGAATATACGATGCGGGCGGCGATGAGGATGATCAGATCTATGCGCCGCTCAATACCGTGCAGGCGCTGGACGGTCTCGACGGCAAAATTGACAGCATTGAGGTTTCCGCGCTGACCACGCCGGACAATGAGCTTGCTGAAAAGGCGGCGAAAGATCCGGGTTCGCTGACGGTCTCGCAGTATGAAACATGGTACTGCACCGCCTATGCAAGCGCAATCTGCTGGCAGATTCAGGAGGTTATCACGGATTCTGTGGCATCGCCGGTGCGGCAGGTTGCAGATTCGGAGGGCGCGATCCTCGAAAAGACCAAGCTCCTCATGATTCTCATTACGATCCTCAGCCTGATCGGCGCAGCACTCGGCATCTGCAATCTCGTGACGGCAAGCGTCATGGAGCGCAGCAGCGAGATCGGTCTGATGAAGGCAATCGGCGCGCAGAACGGCGCAGTTTCCGGCCTTGTGCTGACAGAAATCTGCATGACAGCAGTGATCGGCGGCGTGGTCGGATTCTTCGCGGGCTTTGGTTTCGCACAGATCATCGGACACACGGTATTCGGCTCGTCGATCACCATGCGGCCGGTCGTGATTCCGATTGTCGCGATTCTGGTGATTCTGGTCACACTGGCAGGCAGCATCCCCGCGATCCGTATGCTGCTCCGGCTGCGTCCGGCAGAAGTGCTGCACGGCGGCAGATAAGGAGGGCGAAATGAAGAAAAGACAAATGTTTCTCCGGATGATCACCGCCTCGCTGATGCGGCGGCGCTCCAGAATGCTGGTTGCGCTGCTCTCCATTGCCATTGGCGCGACGATCCTCTCCGGTCTGGTCACAATCTACTACGATGTGCCGCGGCAGATGGGCGCACAGTTCCGCAGCTACGGCGCAAATATGATCTTTGTGCCGGCAGATACCGCTTTCACGGAGCAGGATGTCCGGCAGGGCGCAGCGGTGATTCAGGCAGCCGATCTGGTCGGCATTGCACCGTACCGCTATGAGAATGTGCGCATCAACGGCATTCCGGTTGTGGCGGCGGGTACAGATATGCAGGGTGCGCAGGCGGCGAGTCCCTACTGGCACGTAGACGGCGCATGGCCCGCGAAAGACGGCGAACTGATGGTCGGTGCGAAAGTTGCGGAATCCTTCCGGCTGAAGGTCGGCGGCGAGATCGAGCTGAGCTATACGCCGGAGACCAGAACACAGGAAGAACTCAAAACCGTGCAGGATCAGACCTGCACCTATCAGATCACGGGCATCCTCGATACGGGCGGCTCGGAGGAGGAATATGTTTATATGTCCCTTCCCGATCTTGCAAAACTGACCGTTGATGACGGCAAGGTGGATGTCGCAGAGCTGAGTGTTTCGGGCGGCGCGGAGCAGCTTGAAAAATACATTGAGCAGATCAACGCCGCTGTGCCTGCTGTGACTGCCCGCACGGTGAAGCGCGTGACCGCCTCGGAGACGACGGTTCTCACGAAATTGCAGGCACTGGTGCTGCTGGTCACAATCGTTGTGCTTGCACTGACCATGATCTGTGTCGCGACGACCATGACCGCTGTGGTCGCGGAGCGCCGCAGGGAGATTGGTCTGCGCAAGGCAATCGGTGCATCGGACAAGAGCATCGTCGGGGAATTTTTAGGCGAAAATCTGCTGCTGGGACTCCTCGGCGGCATCATCGGTTCGCTGCTGGGATTCATCTTTGCACAGCAGGTCAGCATCCATGTTTTCAGCAGTTCAATCTCGTTCCGGCTGTGGATTGTGCCGGTGACGATTCTGGTTTCGATTGCCGTCACGGGGCTGGCAAGCCTGCTGCCGATCCGCAGCGCAACGGAGGTTGATCCGGCACTGGTGCTGAAGGGCGAATAACGGAGGAACATACACATGAGCTTACTGGAACTGAAAAACGTATACAAGATCTACGGCGAACTCCATGCGCTGGATAATGTGAATTTCACGGTGGAAAAGGGCGAGTGGGTCTCAATCATGGGACCTTCCGGCTCCGGCAAAAGCACGATGATGAACATTATCGGCTGCATGGATAAGCCCAGCAAGGGCGAGGTGCTGCTGGACGGCGTAGACATCGCAAAGGAGAGCGCAAAGAATCTTACTGCGATCCGCCGCGACAAGATCGGGCTGATTTTCCAGCAGTTTCATCTGGTCAATTACCTGACGGCTGTGGAGAATGTCATGCTCGCGCAGTATTACCACAGTATGCCCGATGAAAAAGAGGCACTTGAGGCGCTGGAGCGCGTCGGGCTTGCGGGCAGAGCGAAGCATCTGCCGAGCCAGCTTTCGGGCGGTGAACAGCAGCGTGTCTGCGTGGCGCGCGCGCTGATCAATACGCCGGAGATCATTCTCGCGGATGAGCCGACGGGCAATCTTGATGAGAAAAATGAGGAGATCGTTGTGGATCTTTTCCACAAGCTGCACGATGAGGGCACAACGCTGATCGTCGTGACGCATGACCCGGAGGTCGCGGAGGTTGCACAGCGGCGCATTGTGCTGCGTGACGGCAAGATCACGAAATCGGTTGTCAACGAAAACTTCACGGGCAAGATCCGCTTCAGCTGATCCTGCACGCTGCATCCGTCTGCCGGAGAAGGAAGGCTTTCCGGCAGGCGCGTGCGGCGATTCCCCGTTCGTGATCCGCAGGGATGAAGCATTGCGCTGCGGATGACGAACTGCGAATCGCAGTTTTCGCAATGAATAACAGATTCCGGAACGGAGGATTTTTCATGAAACGGAAATACGCATTTTTGCTTGCAGTGACCGTGCTGTGCGGTCTTGCTTCTGCCGGCTGCGGCAGCAAAACCTATAAGGACGGCACATACACCGCGCAGAGTCAGGAATATGTCAACGATGAAGACGATTCCACTGCCGGCAACGGCTACGGCGTGGTCAAACTGACCATTCAGAACAACGCCATCACCGCCTGCGAATTCAAAACCTATGAGCTGGACGGTACGCTCAAGGATGAGAATTACGGCAAGGAAAACGGCGAAATTGCGAACAAGGATTTCTTCAATAAAGCGCAGAAGGCGCTTGCAGCCTGCGATAAATATGCGGAGGCACTGGTGCAGGCGGGCGACATCAAACAGGTTGATGCAATCAGCGGTGCGACGGTCAATTACAGCGAATTTCAGGAAGCCGTCAGGGAAGCACTGAAGCAGGCGGAGCAGTAAGCGAATGAAGCTGCCGCTGCACATCGGCGTGATTGCCGGCACACTTGGTTTGCTGCTTGGCGTTCCCTGTCTCACATCGGATGCCATCCGCGCAAAGCTTTCCGGCACAGACGCGGTTTCGAGCGCATCCGTAATTGTGGAACAGCCTTCCGGCGATTATCTGGTGCTGATCAATCTTGACCGCCATACCGATTCAGAAAATCTCGCGCTGTGGCATGATTTTTTCACCGGCGCGGATGCCCCTGTCATTTTTGAGGACATCTCCTGCGGCACGGCGCTCTCCGATGCCGGCGGCAGGACAATGGCAGACAGTTTCCGCTCACGCCTGCCTGAAAATCAGATGACTGTTCGCGCTGAGGACGGCACATTGCTGCTTTCCAAGGCAGAGACCGGCAGATTTGACATCATCATTCTCTCGCAGGAAATAGCCGATGCTCTGCACGCGGAAACCGTCACGGAGCTGCCGAATGTGGAGACACTTCATGTGAAAGGAGCATCCGGATGAGAAAAGTGAATGCAATTCTCAGCGCAGCGATTCTGGTGCTGTTTCTGGTACACGCGATAGCAGGCGGCTTTCAGCTTGCGGGCGTGATGGCAGGCGGCAAAACATGGCTTTCGTTGCTGGCGCGGTTTATGACAGCGCTGATTGCGGCACACATCGGCATCGGAGTGAAACTCACCGCTGATACGCTGCGCATTGCGAAACGCAGCGGCGCACATTATTATAAGGAGAACCGTCTGTTCTGGCTGCGGCGCATCAGCGGCTTTGCGATTGTGGTATTCATCGCATTTCATCTGCTGATTTTCATGGGAAAAAGCGGCGAAGTATTCCGGCTGCACGTTTTCGCGGGCGCAGAGCTTGTCACGCAGATTCTGCTTGTGCTGACGGTTGCGGTTCATGTGCTGGCAAACATCAGACCGCTGATGCTGGCGCTTGGGGTGCGCGGCTGGAAAGAGCTGTTTACGGATATTCTCATTGTGCTGTCAGTGATTCTGCTTCTGGCGGGGCTGAGTTTCATCGCATATTACATTCGCTGGAACACATTCTGACCGAAAGGAGGCGTACAATGCACAGCATCCATATTATCGGCGCAGGACTGGCAGGGCTGTCCGCAGCGCTGACATTTGCAGAGGCGGGCGTTCCCTGCAATCTGATTTCGGCGCAGCCTTCTGAACGCGCACAGTCTGTGCTGGCGGAAGGCGGCATCAATGCGGCACTCGATACAATGGGCGAACACGATACCCCTGCGGAACATTTTGCAGATACGGTGCGCGGCGGCTGTGATCTGGCAGATGAGAATGCTGTGAAGCATCTTACGGAATCTGCGCCGGAAATACTGCGGCGTCTGATTGCGCTGGGCGTTCCCTTCAATATGCAGGGGGATGTTCCGGTTCTGCGCAATTTCGGCGGGCAGAAGAAAAAGCGGACTGCCTATGCCCGCAGCAGCACCGGCAAAATCATCATGAATGCGATGACCGATGCCGTGCGCCGCTATGAATCTGCGGGTTTGGTCAGGCGGTATGCGCATCACAGCTGTCTCTCGCTGCTGACGGAACGCGGCTGCTGCAAGGGAGTGCGCGTGCTGGACCGCTATACCGGTGCATCCGCTGATTTTTACGGGACGGTGCTGCTGTGCAGCGGCGGTCTGAATGGCGTATTTCCGGAGAAAACAACCGGCACAACGCAGAATACCGGCGACCTGACAGCGGCGGCATTTGCAGCGGGGGTGCAGCTTGGCAATCCGGAAATGCTGCAATATCACCCGACGACGGTGGGCATTTCCGGCAAGCGATGTCTTGTGACGGAGGCGGCACGCGGAGAGGGCGGCAGACTGTACATCCTGCGCGGCGGTGAAAAATGGTACTTCATGGAGGAGAAATATCCGGAGCTGGGCAATCTCATGCCGCGGGATGTTGTGGCGCGGGAGATGTATTTTGTCCGGCAGAATCCGGAATGCGGCGGGCAGGTATATCTCGACCTGACGGCGCTGCCGGAGGAAACATGGCGCAGAAAGCTCTCCGATTTGCGCAAGGAACTGACTGACTATCTCGCCCTTGACCCGAAAGCAGACCCGATTCCGGTCGAGGAGGGCATTCACTATTTCATGGGCGGCATCGACACGGACTGCGCACATCGTACAAATCTGGCGGGGCTGTATGCGGCGGGCGAATGCTGCTCACAGTATCACGGTGCGAACCGTCTGGGCGGCAATTCGATGCTGGGCGCGCTGCTTGGCGGAAAAACAGCAGCGGACAGCATTCTGGCGGCGGAAGGCATACCGGAAACAGCAGAAAAACCGGTCTGGCAGCCGTGCAGTGATCCGCTTGCAGCAGAAGTACCGCCCGCAGAAGCCGCGCAGATCCGGGATATACTGCTTGGCGGGCTGGGCATTGTGCGCGATGCAGCATCGCTGGAAGGGGCATTGCGGCAGCTCACGGAATTTGCCGCAGTTCCGCACAATCTCCGTACACAAAACCGCATTTTGCTGGGCGAGGCGATGCTGCGCGGTGCATTGGCAAGGCGGGAAAGCCGCGGGGCGCATTACCGTGCAGATTATCCTGCGCGTGACGATGCTGCATTCCGGAAAACGACTGTTGCGGTTTATGACGGCAGCACGGTTCAGATTACCTTCCGGCAACTGCCGGAGAAAGGCGGTGCATGATGCGGATTGTGCTGGATATTCTGCGCAGGGCGCACACGGATGCAGCGCCTTACCGGCAGCGCATTCCCTTTGAGACGGAGGATGCCGGTGCGACGGTTGCGGCGGCACTCACGGCAATCAATGCAGGCGGCATTCCCGATGAACAGGGCAATCCGGTTGAGCCGGTGCGCTGGGAATGCAGCTGCTTGCAGAAGAAATGCGGCGCGTGTGCAATGGTCATCGGCGGGAGACCGCGCCTTGCTTGCGATGCACGTCTCACGGAATTTGCCAAAAAGGGGAGCGTGACGGTTGAACCACTGCGCAAGTTTCCGGTGATTGCGGATCTGACCGTAGACCGCACGGTGCTGTTTGAAAATCTGCGGCGGATGACGGTCTGGCTGACACAGGATGCGCCCGCCGATGAACAGACTGCGGATGCGGCGTATGATGCGTCGCGCTGCCTGCAATGCGGCTGCTGTCTGGAGGTCTGCCCGAATTTCTGTGCAGGGGGTGAATTTGCGGGGGCAGCGGCAATGATTCCCGCGGCACGCCTGGTGACGGAATTGCCTGCTGCCGCACAAAAGCCGCTGCGTGAAGCATACAGCAGGCGGTTTTATGCGGGCTGCGGCAAGTCGCTTGCCTGCCGCGATGTGTGTCCGGCGGGCATTGAAACAGAGCGTCTGCTGGTCAATTCCAATGCAGCGGCAATATGGAAACGGCTGCTGCGGCGGAGGAAAAAGTGAACCGTCTGCGCGGCGGCATATTGCTGATGCTGGCGCTTCTGACTGCGGCAGCAGGCGGAGCGGCAGAGCGGTTTGCCCCGCATCCCGTGCGCTATGAGATGCGCCGCGACCTGAGTATTTACTTCACAAATGCGGATGAAATCGTGCGGACGATCCGGACGGCGCTGAAGCGGCGCGATCCGTATTTTGACATTGAATACCGCTCAAACCGCAATAATATGGATGATCTTGCGGTGATTGTGCGGGAGCTGATGGCGCGCGCATTTGATGAGACCGGAGATCCTGCGGAGGGCGACTGCCTGTATCATCAGTACGGCGGCTATGACATGACCTATACCTATACAATGGACGGCGGCACATACTGTTACACGCTGCACATTGTGCCGGTATTGTACACCACACGAGAACAGGAAGCCGCTGTCGAGGAAAAAGTGAAGCAGGTGCTTGCAGATCTGGACTTGCCGCAGAGTGCAGGCGCTTACGAGAAGATTGCAGCAGTGCATGATTATCTGGCGACGCACACTGCCTACGATACAGTACACCGGAAAAACGAGCATTACCATATCAAATCGACGGTTTACGGTGCATTGGTATACGGCAGGGCAGCCTGTCAGGGATATGCCGTGACCGCCTGCCGGCTGCTGCGGGAACTGGGCGTTCCCTGCTGTGTTATCACCGGAACACTGACCTATCCTGACGGTTCTTCCGAGGCACACGCATGGAATCTGACCGCGATTGACGGACAGTGGTACAATCTCGATGTGACAATGGATGTGCAGGACGGCACGCGGACACATTTTCTCTGCACCGATGCCGATCTGCCTGCCTATACCCGCGATGCACAATACGCGGATGCCGAATTCTGTGCGCAGCATCCGGTTGCTGCGGCGCGGTATCCTGCATAAAAAGGAGAATCTTGCGATGAAAAACAACCGTAAACTGCTGATTCTGGATGCTGCCGTGCTGCTGCTGAGTGCAGCACTCTGCATCGGGACGAAACTGCTGTTTCATGCCTGCGGTGCGAAGGAGGACGGCGGCTGGATGAACTGTCACTGGGCGGAATGCGCAGTGTTTGCAGCCGGCATTGCCCTGACGGTTTCGGGGCTGCTGCTTTGCACGGTGAAGGGGCGCGGACAGCGCGCAGGCATTGCGCTGGGCATCGTGCCGGCTGCGCTGACGGCAGCCTTTCTGCCGCAGAATGTGATTCCGCTTTGCATGATGAACACAATGCGCTGCCACAGCGTCATGCGCCCTGCGGTGATGGTACTGGGCTGTCTGATTGCCGTCTGTGCGCTGACGGACAACATTCTCTCGCTGAAGGCAGCAAAGGAGGAAGACCGCGCATGAAGCAAAGTCTGGTGCTGCGCGATCTGGCGGGCAGACCCGTGCGGACTGCTGTTCTCACCGTGCTGACGGCGCTGCTGGCATTGACCGTTCTGGGCGGCACAGTGATTGTGACAAGCCTGCGCAGGGGGCTTGGCGCACTGGAATCGCGTCTGGGTGCGGACATCATGGTTGTGCCGTATGAGGCAACAACGCAGAAGAAATTTGAAAACATCGTGCTGCAAGGCGCGACCGGCTATTTTTATATGGACAGCGCCCGTGCGGAGAAGGTTGCACAGTGCGCGGGCATCGGGCAGATTTCGCCGCAGTATTTTCTGGCATCGGCCAGTTCCGGCTGCTGTTCGATTCCGGTGCAGATCATCGGATTTGATCCGGAAACCGATTTCACGATTACCCCGTGGATTCGCCGCAGTTATGGCGGTTCCCTGCAAAAAAATGACATTGTGGTCGGCAATGATCTCAACGCTTTTGTAGGAGATACGCTGAAATTCTACGGCGTGGAATGCCGTGTCGCCGCGAAACTTGACCGCACCGGCACGTATTTTGATACGGCGGTCTTCACATCTGCGGAGACGATTCGTTCGCTGATTGCCTCCTCACAGGCGCTTGGCATGAATGATTTTGCGGATGCTGACCCGTCGAAATCGGTATCCTGTCTGCTGATCAACGCCGCAGAAGGCTGCGTGCCGGAGGAGATTGTGAACGACATCAACCTGCACGTCAAGCGCGTCAAAGCGATTCAGACGAAGGAGATGATTTCCGGCATTGCAGACGGTCTTGCGGGTGTATCGGCTGTCATCGGGATTCTGATAGCGGCGGTCTGGGTGCTGGGCATGGTGATTCTGCTGCTGGTGTTCACAATGAGTGTCAACGAACGCAAAAAGGAATTTGCGGTGCTGCGGATCGCGGGTGCATCGCGCGGGATGCTGGCGGGGCTTGTCATGAAGCAGGCACTGGTGACGGGGCTGCTGGGCGGCATCGGCGGTGTATTGCTGGCGCTTGCGGCGGTTCTGCCGTTTCATACCGCGATTGAATCGCGTCTCGGATTGCCGTTCCTGCTGCCTGCTGCGGGAACTGTCGTGCTGTTTGCACTGGCAGCAATCCTGCTTTCCGTGCTGACGGGTGCGGCGGCAGCGGCGGTTTCAGCCCTGCGCATCAGCCGGATTGACACCGCGCTGATTCTGAGAGGAGAGAATTGATATGATGCTGAAAGGTGTTGGCATCAGCAAGGAATTTCTGCGCGAAAGCCGCGGCACAAACCGTTTTTTTGCGGTGCAGGAGACTGACATCGCGCTGGAAAGCGGGCAGATGACAGTATTGATGGGGCGCTCCGGCAGCGGAAAAAGTACGCTGCTGAATATGCTGGCAGGATTGATGCAGCCGAGCAGCGGGCATATTCTGCTGGGGGATACCGACCTCTATGCGCTTTCGGATAAAGCGCTTTCGCGGCTGCGCTGTGAGCAGATCGGCGTGATTCCGCAGGGGCAGACCGTGCTGCACAGCCTGAATGTGGTGCAGAATGTCTGCCTGCCGTATACGCTTTACGGCGAGGATGCGCATGAAGCGGATGCGCGGGCGCTGCTGGAACGGCTTGGGATCGGGGCGCTGTGCGATGTAAAACCGGCGGAACTTTCCGGCGGCGAACTGCGGCGTGTCGCGATTGCACGGGCAATGCTGCGGAAACCGGCTGTGCTGCTGGCGGATGAACCGACTGCAGATCTGGATGATGAGAACACAGAAGCGGTTCTGGGCGATCTGAAGCAGGCGGCACAGGACGGCGCGGCGGTGCTGGTTGTGACGCATGAGACGGGCGCAGAACGGTTTGCGGATCGGCTGCTGCGCATGAATGCGGGTGCGTTGGCTGAGGTGTCTCCGGCGGGTGACAGCGGTGTCTCTGACGGATTATAAATGGGGACTCCGTCCCCTCCTGCTTAAGGAATACTATCCCTTAAGAATCCCATTTTATGCGAAATGTAAGCAAATGCGCGGAAAAGCAAATCGGCGCATGACAGACGATCATAAAGTTTTTGGTCGAGCTTTTTTCAAAAAGCGTGCGGGTCAAGGGCAGAGCCTTTGTCGCGCTCCGCAGAGCGCGAAACGCTCTCAGCGTATCGGGAACTCCGCAGAGCCCCCGAACCGGACATTTTTTCGACAAACAAAAAAGACTCTGAGGAACTTTCGCTCCTCAGAGTCTTTCAGTCTGATTGAATCAATAGTGAATCTTCTCCATGAGATACGGCACAAGCTCCGTGATCGGGATGCGAACCTGCTCCATCGTGTCGCGGTCGCGGACGGTCACGCACTGATCGTTCTCATCGGTATCGAAATCGTAGGTGACGCAGAACGGCGTACCGATCTCGTCCTCACGGCGATAGCGCTTGCCGATCGAACCGGTGTCGTCGAAATCGACCATGAAATACTGCGAGAGGGTCTCGTAGATCGGGCGTGCCTTCTCGGAGAGCTTTTTCGAAAGCGGCAGCACGGCGACCTTGTACGGCGCGAGCATCGGATGCAGGCGCAGCACGGTGCGGACATCCTCCTTGCCCTTGGCATCGGTGCCGAGGGATTCCTCATCATAGGCTTCGGTCAGGATGGAGAGGAACAGTCTCTCGACGCCCAGAGAAGGCTCGATGACATAGGGGATGTAGCGCTCGTTGGTTTCCGGATCGAAGTAATCCTGCTGCTTGCCGGAGACCTTGCTGTGCTGGGTGAGGTCGTAATCGGTGCGGTCTGCGACGCCCCACAGTTCGCCCCAGCCAAACGGGAACAGATATTCGAAGTCGGTAGTTGCCTTGGAATAGAAGCAAAGCTCCTCAGCGCTGTGGTCACGCAGGCGGAGATTCTCCTCCTTGAGACCCAGACGGATCAGGAAGTCTTTGCAGTAGCCGCGCCAGTACTGGAACCAGTCGAGGTCGGTGCCGGGCTTGCAGAAGAATTCCAGCTCCATCT
>DGVV01000151.1 GCA_002395085.1 Ruminococcus sp. UBA4275
AATCGTCGGCTTCATCGTACTGAGCAGCTTCGGCGTCCTCGGCGGCTTCGTCGATGTAATCATCGAACCCGTCGGTTTCCTCGTGATGTGTGTGCCGCAGTTCCGTATGCTCGATTTCATCTTCAAAGAGATCAAACTCTGCAAAAATATCGTCGAGATCTTCCTCCGGTTCTTCTGCGGGTTCTTCCGCAGTTGCTTCCGATTCAGCATCTGCCGGTTCTTCTTCGGATTCTTCTTCGGGTTCGGGCGGGGCTGCTTCTTCGGATGCTTCCGCTTCCTCTGCGACGATTTCCGGTTCTGCTTCGGCAGATTCCGCCGCAGCGGTTTCCGCCTCTGCCGGCGGGATTTCAGCTTCCGGTTCAGCGGAGACAGTCTCCGGAATCATCTCCGGCTGCTGATCGCCGTCCACCACAGTAATGAGCGACTGCTCCGTGCCGGGGACATCCACATCCAGCGGATTGCGCACGGCAGCGGCTTCTGCGCTTGCGGCGGTATCGGCGCTGCACGGAAAATACAGTGTGATGGATGTACCCTTGCCCAGCTTGCTTTCCAGCTCAATACCGGCATTGTGGAACTGCGCCCCGTGCTTGACAATGGAGAGTCCCAGACCGGTGCCGCCGTTTTCTTTCGAGCGGCTCTTATCGACGCGGTAGAAGCGCTCAAAGATGCGTTCGCGGTCAGCCTGCGGGATGCCGATGCCGTTATCCGTGACGCTGAAAATCGCGGATTGATCGGTGCAGGTGACCTTCATGTGGACCTCACCGCCGTCATCGTTGTATTTGATTGCGTTGTCGCAGAGATTATAGAGCATTTCCTCCACAATGACAGGTACGCCGTTCATCGGGGAGCTGCTGCCCTCCAGCGTGACTGTGATATGCTTGGACTCAGCGGAAGGCTGAAGCTGTGCGCGGACGCTCTCTGCGATTTCGTAGAGATCCACCGGAATGATCTCCGCCTTGAAGCTTTCGTCATCGAGGCGTGAGAGGCGGATGATGTCTTCGACCAGCGAAATCATACGGGCGGACTCATCGCGGATGCGCCGTGCAAATTCGGCGGTATCCTCCTGCTTGACCATGCCGGAACCCATCATATCTGCGATGCCGTAGATCGAAGTCAGCGGTGTTTTCAGTTCATGCGAGACATTTGAGGTGAATTCGCGGCGGAGTGCATCGCGCTGTTCGCGCTCGGTGACATCCATCAGCACGAGTGCCGCGCCGGTGATCTGCGTATCGCGCACAACCGGATTTGCAGTCACCTGACAGACCGATTCGCCTGCGGCAATGACTGCCGAACCGCGGACACCGTTGAGTGCATTGTCAACGAGCTTGCGGAAATCAGGGCTGCTGCAAAGATCCTCCACCGGAAAAAAGTCACCGCTGACACTCTCTGCACCCAGAAGCTGAAGTGCGGCATGATTGTGCGACAGCACTCTGCCCGCCGAACTGATGAGCAGCAGACCTTCCTGCATATTGTCCGTCAGAACCCTGAGCTGTTCCTGCTGACCGTTCAGTTCATTCATCTGCGTGGCAATCTGCGCCTTGAGCGAGGAGACCTGTCTTGCGAGCGGTTTCAGCTCCGGATACTCTACCAGTGCGGATTTCGAGTCAATGCGGAGCGTTTTGAGCTTCAGACCGATTGCGCGGGAGAGCTTATCACTGAGCAGATATACCGGTATGATCAGGATGATGCCGATGATGACTGCGACCGGCAGGATTTGCAGCACCAGCCGGAAGTAGTTTTCCGTCGGGAGCAGCAGCGGATACATCAGCAGGGTCAGCGCAAGCGTGATGCCCATAATCATCAGCAGCTTGCGGAATATGGTTTTCTTCATTCTGTCCCCTCCGTGGATTCGATAGAATTTGCGTCAAAACGATAGCCGATGCCGCGTACTGTCACGACGCAGTTTCCGGCACTGCCGAGTTTGGCACGGAGTGTCCGGATATGCACATCGACCGTGCGGGATTCTCCGACGTAATCGTAGCCCCAGACTGAACGCAGAATCTGTTCTCTGCTCAGCACGATGCCCTGATTGCGCATGAGCATCGCCAGCAGATCAAATTCCTTGCCTGTCAGGGTGATTTCGGAATCCTGCACAGTCACGCGGTGGCGCTGTGTGCTGAGACTGATGCCGCCGCTGTTCAAATCACCGATGGGGGATTCTGTGCGGCGGAGCAGCGCACGGATGCGCGAGATCAGTTCCATGACGCCGAAGGGTTTTGCGAGATAGTCATCTGCGCCGCTGTCCAGCCCGAAGACCTTATCATATTCCGTGCTGCGTGCAGAGAGCATCATGATGGGGAGACGCTGGGTCGCGGGGGTGCTGCGCAGCCAGCGCAATACGGAGATGCCGTCCTCCTCCGGCAGCATGATGTCCAGCAGAATGACATCCGGTACGTTTTCTGCGACGGCAGCACGAAACTGTGAGGGCAGCGCGAAGCCGCGGATCTCATAGCCGGCGCTCTGCACGGCATAGACCGTAAAATCGCGGATATTCTGGTCATCCTCCAGCAGATAGATCATGGATTGTGCCTCTTTCATCAACATTCATTTGATATATAGAAATAATACATCACTATATTATACCATGATCGCGCGAAAAATGCAAGTAGTATTTATCCGTTTTCGGCGGCTTTTGCGGCAGACACAGGCGGGCGGTGCAGACGGGGAATAAGCTAGATTGTTATTTGAAAAATATTTTTTCGCACTACTTGACAAATCTGCTGCGATGCGGTAAAATGAGAATATCATACAAACCGTTGAAGCGGAGATAAAGCGTGATATGCCCCTACAGAGAGTCCGGGAGGCTGAGAGCCGGACGGGAGACAGTTTCGCAAATGGCCCGCTGAGGGCGCAGTCGGCAGATGCCGGTAAAACTGCGACGTGCAGACATACGTTAGTTGTCAGGGATATGCTGGTATCCTGCAAAAGTGCGCAGATGCGCTCCGCTTTTTTCCGGAGACGCTGCGAATCAAGGTGGCACCGCGAGTATATGCAAACAGCAGACTCGTCCTTGACTGTACACGACTACAGTTCACAGGGCGGGTTTTTATTTTGCCCGTCCGCAGAAGAAGGAGGAATCCTACCATGCAGATCTCCATGACGAAGGAGGAGGCAAGGGGCTATGCAGGCGGTGCATATCAGGTTCTGCCGCTCAGCACAGAGCTGCTCTGCGATGCGCTCACCCCGATTGAAACGCTGCGTATCCTGAAAAATGTCAGTACGCACGCCTTCTTGCTTGAATCCGTATCCGGACCGAATGCGCACGGGCGCTACACCTTCCTCGGCTATGAGCCGAAACTCGGCATCTCCTGCCGTGCAGGCAAAATGCAGATCGGTGATCTCACCGTCGAGACAGAACAGCCTGCTAGCCAGCTCCGGCAGCTCCTTGCGCAGTATAAGAGTCCGCGCATTGAATCGCTGCCGCCGTTTACAGGCGGACTTGTGGGCTACTTCGCCTACGATTACCTCGGCTATGCAGAGCCTTCCGTCCGTACCGCAGCAGATGATCCGGATCAGCTCCGCGATCTTGACCTCATGCTTTTTGATAAGGTCATCGCGTTCGATCACTTCCGGCAGAAGCTCATCCTGATCGCGAATATGCGGCTCGATGACCCCGATACCGAATATAACCGTGCCGTTCTTGCGCTGGAACAAATGGCAGAGCTGCTCCTGCACGGCGAAAAGCACAAGGAGCCTGTCAGCCGCATGACCGGCGAATTCACGCCGCTCTTTGATCAGGAAGCTTACTGCGGAATGGTTGAGCGCGCAAAGCACTATATCCGCGAGGGCGACATCTTCCAGATCGTCCTCTCCAACCGCTTCAGCGTGCCCTTTGAGGGTTCGCTGCTCAATGCCTACCGTGTCCTGCGCACCCTGAATCCGTCGCCGTATATGTTCTATTTCTCCGGTACGGATGTCGAGGTTGCGGGTGCTTCTCCGGAAACACTCGTCAAGCTGGAACGCGGTACACTCCACACATTCCCGCTTGCCGGCACACGTCCGCGCGGCAAAACGCCGGAGGAGGACAAGGCGCTTGAAGCAGATCTGCTTTCCGACGAAAAGGAGCTTGCAGAACACAATATGCTCGTCGATCTCGGCAGAAACGATCTGGGACGGGTCAGCCGTTTCGGAACGGTCGAGGTCGAGAAGCTCCACAGCATCGAGCGCTATTCGCACGTCATGCATATCGGTTCGGCTGTGCGCGGCGAGATCCGCGATGACTGTGACGGTCTGGATGCGCTCCATGCAGTTCTTCCCGCCGGAACACTTTCCGGCGCTCCGAAGATCCGTGCCTGCCAGCTCATCGGAGAGCTGGAGGGCGCGAAGCGCGGCATCTACGGCGGTGCAGTCGGGTATCTCTCCTTCCAGGGCGATCTCGATACCTGCATCGCGATCCGGCTCGCATACCGTAAGGGCGGCAATGTCTATGTCCGCAGCGGCGCGGGCATCGTGGCAGATTCTGTGCCGGAGAAGGAGTATCAGGAATGCGTGAACAAGGCAGCGGCGGTTATCCGTGCGCTGAAGGATGCGGAGGTGCTTTGCAATGATTCTGCTGATTGATAATTACGACAGCTTTTCCTATAATCTCTACCAGTATCTCGGTGAACTGACTGACGAAGTCACCGTCATCCGCAATGATGCGCTGACCGTGCAGGAGATCGCCGCCCTCAGACCCACCCATATCATCCTCTCGCCCGGACCGGGGCGTCCCGAAGATGCCGGCGTCATCATTGACGTTGTGAAGCAGCTTGGCGGGAAAATCCCGATTCTCGGCGTCTGCCTCGGACATCAGGCAATCTGCGCTGCATACGGCGCGGAGATTGTCCATGCGAAAGCGCTCATGCACGGCAAGCAGTCCGATGCACGGCTTGTTCCGGAATGCCCGCTCTTTCAGGGATTGCCGCAGGTCGTGCCGGTGGCGCGCTACCATTCGCTTGCAGCGCAGGAGGAGACCGTTCCGGACTGCCTGACCGTCACCGCCCGCACAGAGGACGGCGAGATCATGGCAGTGCAGCACAAGCAGTATCCGGTGTTCGGTCTGCAATTCCATCCGGAGTCGATCCTGACGCCGGACGGCAAGCAGATGCTCCGCAATTTTTTGGCGTGTACAGGTCAGAGGGAGGAAAAGAAGATGATTCAGGCTGCCATTATGAAAATCGTTGACAAGCAGGATCTGACATACGAAGAAGCATACGCCGTGATGAATGAGATCATGAACGGCGATACCACCCCCACGCAGAATGCGGCATTTCTTGCGGCGCTCTCCACCAAATCCACCCGCGCGGAGACCATTGATGAGATCTCCGGCTGTGCGGCCGCGATGCGTGAACACGCCCTGCGGGTCGAGCATCCGTATGAGGTGCTGGAGATTGTCGGCACGGGCGGCGACAACGCCCACAGCTTCAATATCTCCACGACCTCGGCATTGGTCGCTGCGGCAGGCGGCGCGAAGGTCGCAAAGCACGGCAACCGTGCAGCGTCCTCGCAGTGCGGCACGGCAGACTGCCTCGAAGCACTCGGCGTCAACATCGACCTCACGCCGGAAAAATGCGTGGAACTGCTGGGCGATCCGGGAATGTGCTTCTTCTTCGCACAGAAATACCACACCTCTATGAAATATGTCGGCTCGATCCGCAGAGAACTGGGCATCCGCACGGTGTTCAATATCCTCGGCCCGCTGACAAATCCCGCAAACCCGCAGCGCGCTCTGCTCGGCGTTTACGATTCCTCGCTGGTCGAGCCGATTGCGCGCGTGCTGATGAAGCTCGGAATGCAGCGCGGCATGGTCGTCTTCGGTATGGATAAGCTCGACGAGATTTCGCTCAGCTCGGATACGCTCGTCGGGGAATTTGCTGACGGCAATGTGAATGTGTACACGATCAGACCGGAGGATTTCGGCTTCGCACGCTGCGAAAAGGCAGATCTCGCCGGCGGTTCGCCCGCGGAGAACGCGCAGATCACCCGCGATATTCTCAGCGGCAGAGAGCAGGGGCATAAGCGCAATGCGGTTCTGCTGAATGCGGGCGCGGCCCTGTACATCGCAGGCAAGGCGGAGAGCATGGCGGACGGCGTGAAGCAGGCGGCGGAGCTGATCGACAGCGGGGCTGCCATGCGGATGCTCGGCTCGCTGATTGCCGCATCCAACCGGTGAGCGGCATGGGTACGATCCTCGATACACTTGCGGAACTGGCAGTTCAGCGCACCAGAACCGCACAGAAGAACCGTTCGCTCGCCTCGCTGCGGGCAGATGCAGAAGCGATGCCGCGCGGCAGATTTGCGTTTCAGAATGCGATTGAGACGCGCGTTTCGGAGACGGAGGACATCGCATTTATCTGCGAATGCAAGAAAGCAAGCCCGTCCAAAGGGCTGATCGCGCCGGATTTCCCGTATCTGCAAATTGCGCAGGATTACGAGCGCGCCGGTGCGGACTGCATCTCCGTGCTGACAGAGCCGTTCTATTTCCTCGGTGACGACCGTTATCTCGCGGAGATTGCATCGGCGGTGCAGATTCCGTGTCTGCGCAAGGATTTCACCGTTGATTCCTACATGATCTATGAGGCGAAGCTGCTCGGTGCATCGGCGGTGCTGCTGATCTGCTCGATTCTCGATGCCGGTCAGCTCCGCGAGTTTCATGAGATCGCGCAGTCGCTTGGGATGTCGGCGCTGGTCGAAGCCCACGACGAGCGCGAGATCGAGACTGCCGCGGAGATCGGCGCACACATCATCGGCGTCAATAACCGCAATCTCAAGGACTTTTCCGTCGATACCGGCCATGCGGTCTCGCTCATCGGTAATGTGCCGGAAGGTACGCTGTTTGTCGTGGAGAGCGGCATCTCCTGTGCGGCAGATGTGCAGAAAGCCCGCGAAGCAGGTGCAGATGCGGTGCTGGTCGGGGAGACGCTCATGCGCGCCGCCGACAAAGGCGCGATGCTCCGCACACTGAAAGGATACACCCCATGACCCGCGTGAAACTCTGCGGCATGATGCGTCCGGAAGATGTGCAGGCGGCAGCGGCGCTGCATCCGGATTACGTCGGGTTCATTTTATCGGCGGGATTCCGGCGCAGCATTTCGCGGGAGCGGTTCCTTGCGATGCGTCCGCTGCTGGCTGATTCCGGCGCAAAGGCGGTCGGGGTGTTCGTGGATGCGTCGGCGGAGGAGATCCTCGCTTATGCGGAAATGCTGGATGTGATTCAGCTCCACGGCAATGAGTACAATTCCTATATCAGGGAGCTGAAGCAGATAACCGGCAAATCGGTCATCAAGGCATTCCGCATTGCATCCGCCGCAGACCTCGCCGCCGCTGCAAAGAGCGCCGCCGATCTGGTACTGCTGGATTCCGGCACAGGCACGGGACAGACCTTTGACTGGTCGCTGCTGAAAGACTTTCCGCGCCCGTATCTGCTTGCCGGCGGGCTGCATCCGGAGAATGTGCGTGCGGCGATTGACACGCTGCACCCCTACGGTGTGGATGTCAGCAGCGGCATTGAGACAGACGGCATCAAGGATGCCGAAAAGATGCGCAGATTCGTTGAAAACGCAAGAAACTGACAACTGACGGAGGACAGCATGGAGATTTCATCGCTCACCCTGATTTTCCTGCTTCTGCGCGGGATTCTGGTGCTTGCCATGCCGTTTGCGGTATGCTGGTATCTGCATAAGCGGTACGGAACGGGCATTTTTCCGGCATTCATCGGCGCGGTTACGGTCATGCTGATTCTTGTGCCGCGGGCGCTGGTGCGCAAAATGTTCATTCAGGGCATCGAATCGGACAGCAGCAAGTGGATTGCCGTATGGCTGATCGGCGCGGCATTCGAGGAATGCGGGCGCTATATCGCAATGAAACACGCGATCCCGAACCGCGACACTGTGCCGGATGCAATCTGCTATGGCGCGGGGCACGGCGGCACGGAGACGGTCATGACGGCGCTGATGCAGTTTGTGCTGTTTGCGGAAGCGGCATCGGGAACAGGGGAGCGTCTGGAGGCGATCTCGCAGCAGGGATTTCTGACCGCTGCGGAGGTTGTCTGCGGGCAGGCGTCGAATCTGGCGTTTCACATTGCAATGTCGGTGCTGATTGCAAGGGCGGTGCATTGGGAGAACTGCAAAAAGCTCATCCCGATTGCGATTCTGGTACACGCATTCTGCAATTTCACAGACTTTTGCTTCGGCACAATCGCAGATGTGATGCTGACCGCAGTGATCTGTCTGCTGGTCTGGCTGCACGGGCGGCGGGCAGCGGATTATTACTGAACCTGTGTATCTGTGATACATTGTTATTTTATACACCATTAGGAGGATTTATATGACAAATCAGGCAGGACGCTTCGGCATCCACGGCGGACAATACATTCCTGAGACCCTCATGAATGCCGTCATTGAGCTGGAAAAGGCGTACAATTTCTACAAGAACGATCCGCAGTTCAATGCGGAGCTTACTGAGCTGCTCAATGAGTATGCAAACCGTCCCTCGCGGCTTTACTACGCGCGCAAGCTCACCGAAACCCTCGGCGGCGCGAAGATTTATCTCAAGCGCGAAGACCTTAATCACACCGGCGCACACAAGATCAACAATGTGCTGGGACAGGCATTGCTCGCAAAGAAAATGGGCAAGACCCGTCTGATCGCGGAGACCGGTGCGGGTCAGCACGGCGTTGCAACCGCGACTGCTGCCGCCCTCATGGGTATGGAGTGCGTCGTGTTCATGGGCAAGGAAGATACTGAACGGCAGGCACTCAATGTTTACCGGATGCGCCTGCTTGGTTCGGAGGTCATCCCTGTGACATCCGGTACGGCAACTCTGAAGGATGCTGTCTCCGAAGCGATGCGTGAGTGGACAAACCGCATTTCCGATACGCACTACTGCCTTGGCTCGGTCATGGGACCGCATCCCTTCCCGACCATCGTGCGCGATTTTCAGGCGGTGATCTCGAAGGAGATCAAGGCACAGATCATGGAGAAAGAGAGCAGACTTCCCGACGCTGTACTCGCTTGCGTGGGCGGCGGCTCGAATGCGATCGGCTCGTTCTATCACTTTATCAATGACAAGGATGTCCGTCTGATCGGCTGTGAGGCGGCTGGACGCGGCATCGACACCTTTGAGACCGCTGCGACTGTCAATACGGGCAGACTCGGCATTTTCCACGGCATGAAGTCCTATTTCTGTCAGGATGAATACGGTCAGATTGCGCCGGTTTACTCGATTTCTGCGGGTCTGGATTACCCCGGTGTCGGTCCGGAACACGCTTGGCTGCATGACATCGGCAGAGCGGAATACGTGCCGGTCACGGATGATGAGGCTGTGGATGCATTCGAGTTCCTCTCGCGCACCGAGGGCATCATTCCGGCAATCGAATCTGCACACGCCGTTGCACACGCAATCAAGATTGCTCCGAAAATGGACAAGAATCAGATCATCGTGATTACGGTTTCCGGCAGAGGTGACAAGGACTGCGCTGCAATTGCGCGCTACAGAGGGGAGGATATTCATGAGTAAGATTCAGCAGGCATTCCGCGGCGGGAAGGCGTTTATTCCGTTTATCACCTGCGGAGACCCCGATCTTGAAACAACGGCAAAAATCGTGCGGGAAATGGCGGCAAACGGTGCAGACATCATTGAGCTGGGCATCCCGTTCTCTGATCCGACTGCGGAAGGACCGGTCATTCAGGGCGCGAATATCCGCGCACTCGCGGGCGGTGTCACGACCGACAGGATTTTTGATTTCGTGAAGGAGCTGCGCAGAGATGTGACCGTGCCGCTCGTGTTTATGACCTATGCGAATGTGGTGTTCTCCTACGGCATCGAGCGCTTCGCGGCAAAATGCGCGGAGACCGGCATTGACGGACTGATTCTGCCGGATGTGCCGCATGAAGAAAAGGACGAATTTGCGCCGGCATTCCGTGCGCAGGGCGTGGATTTTATCTCGCTGATTGCCCCGACCTCTGAGGATCGCATCGCGGAGATCGCGGCGGATGCGGAGGGCTTCCTGTACATCGTTTCGAGTCTCGGCGTGACCGGTGAGCGTGCGGAGATCTGCACGGATCTGCACGCTGTTGCGGCGAAAATCCGCGAAAATACGAATGTTCCGTGTGCGATTGGCTTTGGCATCTCGACACCGGAGCAGGCACATGAAATGGCACAGATCGCAGACGGCGTGATTGTTGGTTCTGCGATTGTGAAGCGCATCGGGCAGCACGGCAGAGATGCCGCACCGGTTGTCGGCGCATTTGTGAAGGAAATGGCGGAAGCCGTCAGCAGATAAATTCTGCCGGAAACCCGGCTCAGCTTGTCGATAAAGGTATCGCTGCGCGATGATTATAATGGGGCGCT
>DGVV01000034.1 GCA_002395085.1 Ruminococcus sp. UBA4275
CGGAATTGGTATAATGATACGGTGACAATGCGCACCTGTGGTGAAACTGGCAGACACGTTGGATTTAGGTTCCAATGCCGCAAGGCGTGCAGGTTCAAGTCCTGTCAGGTGCATACAAAAAAGACCAATGCAGTGCGCATTGGTCTTTTCAGCTTGTCGATAAAGGTATCGCTGCGCGATGATTATAAGGGGGCGCTGTCCCATTATAATCATCGCGCAGCGATACCTTTTTCGACAGCCTGACCTCCCCTTTCTGGGGAGGCGAAAAAGGTGTTTGTTTTACGCAAACTCGCTTCCGTCAGCACAGAGGATCGCAAGGCGCTCCGCGTGCAGCATACCTGTCTGTACCTGCGGTGCATTCTCTGCCCGCCACGCCGCAAATGCGTCGATCAGCAGCCCCGGATTCACATTCACCGAAGTGCCCGCCGGCATCCGCAGCTTCAGCCAGAGACCGTCTTCCAGCGTCTGCGTCATCATGATCTCCGCCTGCGCCTTGACATCCACCATTGCTGTGCCGCGCTTCGTCTTCTTCTCAATGAGAATCTCCGGCTGTGCAATAAACGTATCCCACGCCGCCCGCAGTTCCTCCGCCGATGTGCCGTCGGCGCAGTCCAGCGCGAGGGCATAGTCTGCGGCGGTGATGTCTGTATGCTTGCGCACCGGCGCTGCAACCTTCCTGATTTGCAGATCCGGCGGGAGTGCCGCATTCAGGCGCGTCATCGCCTCCTGCATGGACATCTCCCCGTCAATGCGGAAATCCATACACTCGCAGCCGCTCTCATATCCCAGCGAGAGCGCCAGCGGAAACATCAGATAGGCGTGCGGATTGAAGCCCTCTGTGTACCAGATCGGCACACCCGCCCGCCGGAATGCGCGCTGCATACAGCGCATCAGATCAAGATGCGAAATGTATTTTGCTCTGCGGCGCTTCTCAAATGTCGCCCTGACCGGTACCATATCGCACGCTCCTTCTTGCTTTTTCGGGGGATGCGCTTACGCCCAGCCCTCTTTTTCAAATTTCACAAAGGTCGAGCCGTTTGCTGTCAGCTTGCCCTTGTCGCCCTCAAAGAGCATATCGTACTGCTCCCTGCTGACGCTGTATTCTGTCCGGATGCCGTATTCCGTCTCAAAGGTCACATAGTGCCAGACCGTCTCCTCCATCCGGTATTTCGCGGTATACTGTCCCGGCAGATTGCGCTTCTGCCGCTTGATCTCTGTCCGCTTGCTGACGATCGTGACCGTCTTGCGGGAATTGCCTGCATCTCCGGTGGCGTATGTCCGGATGATCCTGCGGATGATCCAGTAGATCACAAAGCCGGCTGCCGCGCAAAATAGCGCCACACCCGCGATTTTCATGCCGTTCTGCAAAATCTGAAGATGTCCTGTGTCTTCCATGTCTGAAGCTCCTTGATGCTCTGTGCTGTGAGATCCGGCATTTCGCCGGATGCGCATATCTGTGGTACAATTTCTTCTTACATCATCTGCTGCTCTGCAACGTCATCGGGCACATAGCCCACGAAATATCCGTTCTGATAGGTCAGCATTCCGCCCGTGCGGTTCCTGACGCGCCGTCCGAGGGAATCCAGCCGCGTCGGGTAGATGCCGTGGCTGTTCTCATGGGCTGTGCAGAAAAGCATGAGCCGCTCGCCGTTATCGAGCCGGAAAATCAGATAATACATATATTTTCCCAGCACATAATATTTGTTGTTCGCCAGCAGTTTCGCATGAACCGTCTGCTGATACGGCACAGCCTGCGCCATGATGCGCTTTTCCAGTTTTCGCTGACCGTGCTTTGCGCCGATATAAAAGACCAGCATAATCAGCAAGACAAATCCGATCATCCCGAAGATCGGCGCAAATGCCTTCAACATATCAAAGATCTCTGCTATGCTCATACATGATCCCTCTTTCTGAAATCCGCCGTCACACCGTTCAGATGTCAGTATACCGGCGGTCGGGTTCGTTCATCAGATGAATGTGATACAAATTCTATAAAACGGTCTCCCTGAAAGGTCAATGTCCCGTGCTGTCCGGATACAAGCTGCTCATAATCCGCCCGCTTCACGCGCAGTTCCATGCACACGCCCTCCGCGGTCTGAAATGCCGCATACCGCCGGATGCGCGGTGTGCCGCCGAATTTCGGAATCTCCTCAATGCGTTTTCCGGTGATCTGCACATTGATATGCAAAACCGGTTCTTCTGCACGCTGCTTCTCCCGCTGTACGTGCTGTGCCGCGCGGTATGCCGCATAGATGCCCAACGCGAAAAACAGAATCAGCAGGAAAAATTGTGCCGTCTGCATGGCTTCGTGCATTTCGTCGGCACCTCCCCGATTATTCCGCAGCAGTCTTGCTGTAGTCAAAGCACGGATGCCCCGTGACCTTTGTCACGCCGCAGCCCGCACAGCTCAGACGGCAGTGCTTCGTGGTCTGTGCTGCCTTTGCCTTTTCGTTCTCACGAATCAAAAACGCCTTGTCTACGTAATAATCGAGATGATCCCACGGGAACACCTCATCGTAGGAGCGGTCACGGTTCGCATAGAATTCGGGCGTCAGACCCGCTTCTTCAAACGCTGCCAGCCATTTGTCATAGCGGAAATGCTCGCTCCACGCATCAAAGATGCAGCCGCGCTTCCATGCATTGTAGATCACCGCGCAGAGACGGCGGTCACCGCGCGCGAGTACCGCCTCCAGAATGCTCGTATCCGGGAAATGCCAGCTCGCACGGATGCGTTTGTGTCCTTCAACGGCTTCCTCCAGCACCTTCTGCTTGTGTGCAATCATCTCGCGGGTATCCTGCGGATGAAACTCAAACGGCGTAAAGGGCTTGGGTACAAAGGTTGCCACGGAGCAGGAAATCTGCACCGGTTTGCCCTTCGGTCTGCGCTCCTGCTCGTAGAACATATCCACGACCCGCTGCGCCAGCTCAATGATGCCGCGGATGTCGTCGTCGGTCTCCGTCGGCAGACCCATCATAAAGTAAAACTTCACCGATGTCTGCCCCGCCGAAAACGCGATCCTGCAGGTGCGCATGAGTTCTTCCTCGGTGACATTCTTGTTGATGACATCGCGCAGACGCTGCGTACCCGCTTCCGGCGCGAACGTCAGACCGCTGCTGCGGACGCGCCGCAGACGGTTCATGAGTCCGGTGCTGAAATTATCGACGCGCAGAGAGGGGAGACTCAGGTTAATATGCTCATTCTCCGTAAAGGTGAGCAGCCCGTCCATCATTTCCTCGATCTGCGAATGGTCAGAGGTCGAGAGCGAACAGAGCGACAGCTCCTCATAGCCGGTATTGTCGATGAGTGTCCGCGACTGCTCACAGATCGTTTCCGGCGTGCGCTCACGGAAGGGACGGTACAGAAATCCCGCCTGACAGAACCGGCATCCGCGCAAACACCCGCGCAGAACCTCCGTCACAGCACGGTCATGCACGATCTCCGAGAACGGAACGACGAATTCCTCCGGTGCAGGGCAGGCATCGAAATTTTCGATGATGCGCTTTTTCACGGTTGCCGGTGCGCCGTCCTTCGGCGTGACCGCCCGCACCGTGCCGTCGTCATTGTAGGTGACGTCGTACAGCGAGGGAACATAAACACCCTGAATCTGT
This sequence comes from Ruminococcus sp. UBA4275, assembly GCA_002395085.1. Taxonomy (GTDB): domain Bacteria; phylum Bacillota; class Clostridia; order Oscillospirales; family Ruminococcaceae; genus Firm-04. The sequence goes on from DGVV01000034.1 coordinate 3,610, forward strand.
GCCGCCGCCCGCAGAAATTCGGAACGGGTCGCGCCCGCATCGCGCATTTTCACGTAGAGATCCATGACCTCCAGATCAACCTCCTCGCCCTCGCCGAGGAAAAAGAGGTCGCAGAAATCCGCAATCGGCTCCGGATTACACGCGCACGATCCGCCCGCGCAGACAATCGGGGCGATGTTCTCGCCGCGGTCGCGCTGAAAGACCGGAACGCCCGCAAGATCGAGCATATTCAGGATATTCGTATAGCAAAGCTCATATTGCAGCGTGAAGCCGATGAAATCGAAATCTTTGATCGGTTCAAGGCTTTCGAGCGCGTAGAGCGGCAGACCGTTCTCGCGCATGAGCGCTTCAAAGTCGGTATCCGGTGCAAAGACACGCTCGCACCAGTATTCGGGACGCTTGTTGATGACGGAATACAGCACCTTCATGCCGAGGTGACTCATGCCGACATCGTAGCGGTCTGGGAAACAGAAGGCAAACCGCGCTTTGACCTGCGATTTATCCTTCATGATGCTGCCCATTTCGCCGCCGATGTACCGTGCAGGCTTCTGCACCCGCAGCAGCAGCGGCTCGATCTTGTCAAAGAGGTTCATATAAAGGTACCTCCGGAGGATTGATATATGGAGCGCTGCTCCAAACCTCGCCAAAGGGGGTCTCATCCCTTTGGCATCCTGTTTCGGGAAATGCTTGTTTCCGGACATTGCCGGATGCTTAGAAATCGGATACGGCCGCTTAATGACGATGCAAACGGTAAAGGTCAGACAGGCGGCGATCCTTCAGACCAGGCACTGATGATAAAAAACAGCACGATCAGCACGATCAGCACGAGAATAACCGCAAGCACCAACCATATACTTTTGGCCGTTGTGCGCTTTTTCGGTGCTGTTACGTTATTCTGCTTCGCAAACTGATATTCCTGTTCAGTTTCGTATGTAATACCGTCCTTCACGAACATTTGTTCCACCCCCCCTTATTCAGCGGTCTGTTTTCTCACAAACGCCCCCGCAGGGACATCCGCATCACAGAGGAAAGAGCAGTCCATCACGGCATGGTTTGCGCTTTCAATCGCTTCACCCTCGCCGTTCCGCAGATCGGTGACATTCAGGCAAAGCGGCTGCACACGCGGCATCAGAATCTCTACGGCATCGCCTGCAAAGAAGCGGTTGCGCTGGCTGACATACAGTCTGCCGCCTTCGCTGCGCTGCACGATGCCCACGACCTCATAATCGCGGATATAGCCGTTGCGCTCATGCCAGATGAGGTCTTTGCGCTGCCCGAAAGCAAATCCCAGCGTATACGGGCGGTGGCTGACATTGCTGACCTCCTGCATGACCCATTCCGGCACGGGCTGACCCGTGCTGAGGGCATCCAGTGCAAGGCGGTAGGCATTCGTGACGCCCGCGACGTAATACGCCGCCTTTGCGCGCCCCTCGATCTTCACCGAACAGACGCCCGCCTCCGCGATTTCATCCAGATAGGGCAGCAGGCAGAGGTCTTTTGCATTCAGGATGAAGCTGCCGTCTTCGGTCTCATTCACCGGAAAATACTGCCCCGGACGCTTCTCCTCCATGAGGGCGTATTTCCAGCGGCAGGACTGCGCACACGCACCGCGGTTCGCGTCTCTGCCGGTCATGTACTCCGAGAGCAGACACCGTCCCGAAACGCTCATGCACATCGCGCCGTGAACGAACATTTCCAGCTCCAGCTCCGGCGGCGTTTTTGCACGGATCTCCGCGATTTCTGCGATGGAGAGTTCCCGTGCAAGCACCACGCGCTTCACGCCCGCATTCCAGAGGACGCGCGCCGTCTCATAGTTGACCACACCGGTCTGCGTTGATGCATGAACAGTCAGCGCCGGCGCATACGTTCTGACCGCAGATATGACACCGAGGTCGGCTGCGATTACCGCATCGACCCCGCTTGCCTGTACCTGCCGGATAAACTCCGGAAAGCTATCCATTTCCGCATTCCGCGGCAGGGTGTTCGCGGTGAGATACACCTTCACACCCTGCGCGTGTGCGGTCTGCACTGCCGCCTGCAGTGCATCCATATCAAAGTTTTTTGCGGCGGCGCGCATTCCGTATTCCTTCGCGCCAACATACACCGCATCCGCCCCGAACATCAGCGCCGCATCAAAGCATTCGCGGTCGCCGGCGGGGGCAAGCAGTTCCGGTTTAGTTTTCACCGTTCGCAGCCTTTCTCGCTTCTTCCTGTTCTGCGCGGATCTTCGCGATATTCGCCTCGTGGCCTGCGTTATCAACCGCGTAGTAGGTCACCTTCGTATCAACATTTGCCACGAAGTAATAGTACGGCGTATCGTTCGGATACAGCACCGCTTCAATCGCCGCCTTGCCGGGGTTATTGATTGCGCCGGGCGGCAGGCCGGGTCCGACATAGGTGTTGTAGGCATCACACATGAGCTGATTTGCAATCTGAAGATTCGGTGCGATGACATCCTCTGCATATTTTCTGGTCGGGTCAGACTGAAGCTGCGGGAACATGGAGCTGTTCAGCAGACGGTTGTGGAAGACAGAGGCGATGTCCTTCATATCGCTCTCCTTGCCCGCTTCCGCCTGCACGATGGATGCCAGCGTGATGACCTGATCAAGGCTCATGCCAAGCTCCTCCATCTTTTTATAGTCACCCTCGGTAATCTTGGAATCGAAGTGCGCATAGATCTTCTGTGCAACAATATTCGGTTCTTCATGGACATAGAATTCATAGGTATCGGGGAAGCAGTAGCCTTCCATACGCTGGAATTTCAGCGGGTTGACCGTCGTCGGGAGATGATGCTCAAATTCAAAGTCCCAGCCGCCGCCGTTGAAGAAGAACAGGAAGTCATCTGCATTGGTAATGACCTCATTCTCCTGCAAAATCTCAGCACAGCGCAGCAGCGTCGTACCTTCCGGGAAGGTCACGCGGACACTCTCACGTTCATCGCTGTGATTCGTGCAAAGCTCCTCGATCATCGTTTCGTAGGACATGGATGCGCTCAGAACGTGTTCACCCGCAACGAAATCGCCGTCCTTGCCCTTCATGCGGGAGACCAGACGGAAAACCTGCGGCAGCGTCAGCATTTTCTCATTCTGAAGCTGCTGTGCGATGTCACTGACGGCAGCACCGGCAGGAATCGTGATAATCTTCTCCTCGATGTCCTTATCAATGCCGTACATCTCCTTCGCGACGGCAAGGATCGTAACGGAAAGCACCGACGACAGCGAAACAATCAGTGTCAGCAGGACAAGCGTGCAGGAAAGCTTGCGCGATTTCTTGCGCTTCCTGCGCTTTTTGCGAATCTTTCTGCCCCACTCGTCGTATTCCTTTTCCTCCTCGGCAAGATCGGCAATATCTTCTTCAATGCTCATCGGGCGCTTCTGCTTTTTCGCAGCCTTTTTCGCAGCCTTCTTGCGGTCTGCGGCGGTCGGTTCATCGGAGTGCTGCCGGTGATCCAGCATCGACTTCGCGCCCTTGCCGCTGAAAGATACCGCCGGATCTTCTTCCGGCTGTGATGCACCGCTCATCTCACTGATGAACGCATCCATTTCGTTCATTGCATCATCCAGCGCTGTTTCCGTTTCTGCCGGAGACGGGCTTTCGGGCTCCTGCCCGTTCTCCAGTTCCGGCTTATTCAGATCTGCCATAAAAATCCTCCCGTTTTTGTTCCGTGACGCAGCAAGTAAGTGTTCTGTCATATTCATCATGCGGCAGCTGCGCCTGTCTGCAAGCCGCATAGCAGATTCCGATGGTTTGCACCCTGTTTGCCGCAAGATAGCGGTCATAATATCCGCCGCCCGCACCCAGCCGGTAACCGTCGCCGTCGAAGGCAAGCATCGGGACAAGCATGAGCGTATCTGCTGCCGGATGCAGCAGACGTTCCGGCGAAACCGGCGGCACAGGGATGCGGTATGCACCGCTGACGAGTTCTGTCATGGAATCCAGCCGGTAAAACAGCATGGTATGCGTCTGCATCTCGCACACAGGCAGCCCGACGGTCTTACCGTCTGCCAGCATCCTCGCAAGCAGTTCCCGCGTGCCGACTTCATGCGGCATCGAGACATACGCAAACACCTGCTTTGCTGCGGCATATTCCGGTGATGCAAGCACGGCATCTGCTATGGCGTGATCGGCAGCCGCACGCACAGCAAAGGGCATTTCTCTGCGCAGATGCATCATTTCCGTGCGCAGCGCCTTCTTCTGCTGTCCGGTCAGTTCTCTGCTGCTCATACCTTCCAGACCATCTGTGCGCCGAGGCCGCGTGCGAATTCTTCACCGCAGAAAACGGCAGTCAGGGCGAGGGCGAAATCCATTGCAGCGCCGGGGCCGCGTCCGGTGATGAATCTGCCGTCTGTGATGGTCGGACGGGTCAGCACTTCCGCGCCGTCGAGGGCATCCTCAAAGCCCGGATAACAGACGGCGTGTCTGCCGCGCAGCAGACCGAGATGTCCCAGAATCGAGGGCGCTGCACAGATTGCCGCAAGGTAGCGGTCATGCTCTGCGCAGAAGGCGATTGCCGCCTGCACCGCATCGCTCTTTTCGAGATTCAGCGTGCCGGGCATACCGCCGGGAAGCACGATCATTTCCAGTGCATCATCCAGTGCAATGTCTTTTGCTTCGATGTCCGCCTGCACCGCAATGCCGTGTGCGCCGCTGACCGTTTTGCCGGTCACGCCGACAGTCTGCACGGTTCTGCCGGCTCTGCGCAGGACATCAACCGGTGTCAGCGCTTCGACTTCCTCGAAGCCTTCCGCGAGAAATACATAGATCATTGTGTCTGCCTCCTGATTTTTATCACGCTGCCTTGCGGCAAATATACATACTATATCAAGTTATTATAACACGTATCAGCCAAAAAGTCAATGTTTTGCGGCATTTTAAGAAAGGCTTTAGAAATTCTGACGCGCATACAAAAGCCTCCCCGTCTGACCGGAGAGGCTCAGTCTGTAGATAAAGTGTCTCCGACGGATTTATATTGAGGGTGCCGCTCGCTTCGCATGAATTTGCAGGCAAATTCACCTCAAACTCCCGCTTAAGGGCTACTAGCCCTTAAGAATCCCTTTTTTGGAACAATATGAAAAAGAACGTATTTGCTATATTTCACATAAATGGGATTCCAAAGGGATAGTATCCCTTTGGCGGGGTATGGGTGAGTTTGCTTGCAAACTCACCGCGGAGTGT
>DGVV01000182.1 GCA_002395085.1 Ruminococcus sp. UBA4275
CACCCGCACCTGTGCCGCAGTTTACTGCGCCGAAGCCTGTCCGGAGTGCGCCTGCCGAAATGCCCGTGCGCGTTGAGCTGCGCAAGGGTGAGAAGATCAATCTCGCGAAAAAGGGCATCAGCCTTGGTGAAATTGTCATTAACCTCAACTGGAATCAGCCGGCATACGGCTCGATTGACCTTGACCTTGAATGCCTCTATGAACTTTCAAACGGCAAGAAATTCGGTGTGCAGGCACTCGGCGGCAATTTCGGCTCGTTCAATGCACCGCCCTTTATCAAGCTGGACGGTGATGACCGCTCCGGAAGCAATGAAGAAGGTGAAAACCTCCGCATCAACGGCGCACATATTTCTGAGATTCGCCGTATTCTTGTCTTTACCTCGATTTATGAAGGCGCCGCAAACTGGGAACAGGCGCGCGGTGTCGTGACCGTCAAATGCCCCGGCAATCCGGAGCTGGTCGTGCGGCTGGATTCCTTCCATCCGAGACATAAGATCTGTGCGATTGCCTTGCTTGAAAACCAGAATAATCAGGGCTTTTCTGTTGAGAAACTTGTCGATTACTTTGAGAGCAAGCCGAAAATGGATCAGGCGTATAACTGGGGTCTGCGCTGGAAGGCAGGCACGAAATAAGAATGATTGCGCTGTATCGGTTGACACTGATGCAGCGCAATGCATATTATAAAAAGGTGATGCGATTGTTCACCGTGAAAATACATTTGTACGCCGCTTAAAACTAAAAATCTCAAAAAAGGCTTGACAAACGCAGATGAATGTGGTATGATAGGTGTACGGACAGAGGCGCGGGCTTGATGAGTCCTGCCGGGGAAGGGTGCCGACCCGCTGATTCACCCGGTACAAAAGGCAAGACCGCCGAAGCATTTCCGGAGCGGCATCCGGATCTGCTGGGCGCGTACCGAACAGGTGCGTGACTGTCACATAGCGGCAATGCCGCTGTGTGGAGTGCTGACCGGGTTTTCGGAGGGTATGGCTGTACTTTATCCGGATCCGTTCACAAAGCTCGTTGTCCGCCAAAGAAATTGGCGGATTTTTTTCTGCCTGCCATTCTGTGTACAGCCCGCTGTACACCATTCCCAGAAACGGAGGACTATTTTTATGAAGGAATTTCGCGTTGGCATCATCGGCGCAACCGGCATGGTCGGTCAGCGTTTTGCACTGCTGCTTGCAGATCATCCGTGGTTCAAGGTCACGGTGCTGGCAGCATCTTCCCGCAGCGCAGGCAAGACCTACCGTGAGGCAGTCGGCGCAAGATGGGCTTTTAAGGATCAGCCGATGCCGGAAAAGCTTGCCGATCTGAATGTCTATGATGCCGGTAAGGACATCGAAAAGATCGCATCTTCTGTTGATTTCTGCTTCTGCGCAGTCGATATGAAGAAGGATGAGATTCGCGCACTGGAGGAGGCTTACGCAAAGGCTGAGTGCCCGATCGTCTCCAATAACTCTGCACACCGCTTTACCGACGATGTCCCGATGATTATTCCGGAGCTGAATCCGGAGCATCTCGCAATCATCGAGGATCAGAAAAAACGCCTCGGTACGAAGCGCGGCTTCATCGCTGTCAAGTCCAACTGCTCCATTCAGAGCTACGTTCCGGCGCTGCATCCGCTGCGCAAGTTCGGCATCAAGCAGGTGCTTGCCTGCACGTATCAGGCAATCTCCGGTGCCGGCAAGACCTTCGAGCGCTGGCCGGAAATGGTTGATAACCTTATCCCGTATATCGGCGGTGAAGAGGAAAAGTCTGAGCAGGAACCGCTCAAGATCTGGGGCAGCATTGAGAACGGCGCAATCGTGAAGGCGCAGAGTCCTCTGATCACGACCCAGTGCCTGCGTGTGCCGGTGTCGGATGGTCACACGGCTGCTGTTTTTGTCAAGTTTGAGAATAAGCCCACACTTGAGGAAATCAAGGCAGCATGGGCTGAGTATAAGGGTGAACCGCAGGATCTTCAGCTCCCGCACGCTCCGAAGCAGTTCCTCAATTATTTCGAGGAGCCGGATCGTCCGCAGGCGAAGACCGACAGAATGCTCGAAGGCGGTATGGCAATCTCCATCGGCAGACTTCGTGAGGATACGCTGTTCGATTACAAGTTTGTCTGCCTCTCCCACAATACGCTGCGCGGTGCAGCAGGCGGTGCAGTTGAACTCGCTGAACTGCTCGCAGCAAAGGGTTATTTCGACTGATAACTGCCGGAAGGAGGCGCTGACAGCATGAGGCATATCATCGTCTGCCCGATGGACGACACCATTGATATTGCCGCGTTTGATACGCACTCCGACAAGCGGATTTACGGCGGTCTGAGTTTTCAGAAGTATACGCCCTCAGAACCGCCGCTTTATCCGTTTGTTCCTGCCTATTTTCAGGTTTATAATCAGCAGCTTGGTCCGTTGCGGACTTTGCTGCGCAAGATGAGTCCCGCACTTCGGCCACGCAATTATCTTCTTGTGCTGCATGATGATGCGACTGATCTTGAAGCGCACGCACTCAGTGAGCTGCTGATTGCCTGCGGCGCGAAGGATACGCTTATGGAATACCGTGCCTTCCTGCTTTCCTCGGAGGATGCTTATGTCGCTGTCACCGGCTCAAAACGTGCCGTGACCGTGACGCTTGTTCTCGGCGATAAGGAGGACACGGAACGCATTTTTATCCCGATTCATGAGGCTACTCCGGATGCAGTCCGTGAGGCGGTGCATGATCTTGAACCGGACGGCAAACTGCCGGTCTATACCTTCGGGCTGAAACCGGAACTCGATGGCGTCGGGGAGCGCGTCAATGCGAATGAGATCACGCGAAATTTTGTCAAAATTCTCTGACAGAAAGGGGAGCGTGCCATGCAGGACGGCAGTTACCTGATTCGTGTGCCTGTCAGCGGGGCAAGTGTCATCTGCCCGACACAGGCGCCTGTGACAGAAAAAATCCTTGCGGATATGCTGGAAACAGATGTCACGGAACGGATGCGGATGCCCGCAGCTGCACAGCGCGGCGGCGGAAGCGTATTGTGTTATTTCATTGATGCGCGCGGCGGGGAAAAGAACCTCCCTGTCAATTTCCGCGGCACTTGCTTTTATCATACAGGATGTCCGATCCACGGTGATCTGATCCTTGCACGATGTCCTCAGAATTTCACAGATCCGTCGATCTACGGGTTCTCGCCCGAAGAAGCAGAACAGCTTGTTATGTGGATCGCGGAACAGTTTCCTGACCTGAATGATATTGTCTGAATATTTTTGATACGAAAGGAAGATCAGAATGAAGTCTGTTATTTTTACCGGCGCTGCTGTTGCTCTCGTGACTCCGTTCCGGGCGGACGGAACTGTCAACTATGACGAGCTGGGCAGACTGATTGATTTCCAGATCGAAAACGGCACGGATGCTCTTGTCATCGCCGGCACGACCGGTGAAAGTTCCACGCTTACAGAGCAGGAACACGTCGATGTCATCCGCTATGCAGTTGAACATACAGCACATCGTGTTCCGGTTATTGCCGGCACGGGCAGCAACGATACGTCGTTTGCTGTTGAGCTTTCCAAAGAAGCGCAGAACCTCGGCGCAGACGGCCTGCTGCTTGTGACGCCGTATTACAATAAGACTTCACAGCGCGGGTTGTATGTCCATTATTCCCGCATCGCAGAAAGCGTGAATCTGCCGATTATTCTCTATAATGTTCCTTCCCGTACCGGTATGACCATCGAGGTCGAGACCGCTGCGAATCTTGCAATGTATGATAACATTGTTGCAATGAAGGATGCAGTCGGCAATATCACCTATACCGCAAATCTCATTGAGCGCTGCGGCGATCTGCTTACCGTTTACAGCGGCAATGACGATCAGATTGTCCCGATGATGTCCCTCGGTGCAAAGGGCGTGATCTCCGTTCTCTCCAATGTGCTGCCGCGTGAGACCCACGATATGACACAGGCTGCACTGGACGGCGATTTCAAGAAGGCTGCTGAACTTCAGCTTCGCTATCTCAAGCTGATTCATGCGCTGTTCATTGAAACCAATCCGATTCCTGTGAAGGAAGCAATGAATATGATCGGTTACTCCGTTGGTGAATGCCGTCTGCCGCTGTATCACATGGCAGAGAATACGCGCGCACAGCTCAAGAGTGCGCTCGCAAATGCCGGCATTCTGAAGTAAGATTTCTGAATATGCCGTCTGATTGGTTTCAGACGGCATATCGTTCAAAAAGGAGGATGTAACATGACAAAAATCGCGATCAGCGGTATCTGCGGCAAAATGGGCAGAGTGCTGCTCAAAACGATCAGCGGGCGTACGGATTGTGAAGTCTGCTGCGGTATTGACATCGGTGAAGCGCTGGAGTGTCCGGTTCCGGTTTATAAGAGCCCTGCCGATATGAAGGAAAAGCCCGATGTCATCATCGACTACAGCCACCCGAATTCGCTTGACGGTCTGCTGGAATATGCAAAGGCAACCGGCACACCGATCGTCCTCGCAACGACCGGTTATTCCGAAGAACAGCTCGCGCAGATCCGCAAGGCTTCTGAGGAAGCTGCGCTGTTCTCGTCGTTCAATATGTCGCTCGGTATTCAGCTTCTCATTGCCCTCTCGAAGAAGGCGGCTTCTGTGCTTGGCGATCAGTTTGACATTGAGATCATTGAGAAGCATCACAATCAGAAGATTGATGCGCCCTCCGGCACGGCTCTGATGATTGCCAATGCGCTCTGTGATGAATTTGCCCCCCCAAAGCATCTGGTTTATGATCGTCACAGTGTGCGCCAGAAGCGCGACATCAGTGAGATTGGTATGCATTCGATTCGCGGCGGCACGATTGTCGGTGAACATGAAGTGCTGTTTGCAGGGGAAGATGAGTGCATCTCGATTACACATACCGCTGCCTCGAAGATGGTGTTCGCGAAGGGTTCTGTCACCGCTGCGCTGTTCCTGATCGGAAAAGCACCGAAGCTTTACGATATGACAGATATTATTGGTTCTGTGTGATCCAGAAAAATAAAAGCTCCGATCCGGAACGGGTCGGAGCTTCAGCTTGTAGATAAAGTGTCTCCGACGGATTTATATTGAGGGCTCTGCCCTCAAACTCCCGCTTAAGGGCTACTAGCCCTTAATAATCCCTTTTTTGGAACAATATAAAAAAGAACGTATTTGCTATATTTCACAT